>CAXEZH010000348.1:0-13880 GCA_964000695.1 uncultured Mycolicibacterium sp.
ACCGCGATCGGCAAGCGCAACGGCTCCCTGGCCGGGGTGCACCCCGTGGACCTCGGCGCTGCCGGCTGGCGGGGCCTGTTCGACCGCGTCGACGTCGATCCGGCTGCCGTCGACGATGTCATCGCGGGCTGTGTCGACGCCATCGGCCCGCAGGCCGGCAACATCGCGCGGCTGTCCTGGCTCGCGGCCGGGTACCCGGAGGAGGTGCCCGGGGTGACCGTCGACCGGCAGTGCGGATCCAGCCAGCAGGCCATCTCATTCGGCGCGCAGGCGATCATGTCGGGAACGGCGGACCTCATCGTTGCCGGCGGCATGCAGAACATGAGCCAGATCCCGATCAGCTCGGCGATGACCGTTGCCGAGCAGTTCGGGTTCACCTCTCCGACAAACGAATCCAAGAGTTGGCTGCACCGCTACGGAGACCAGGAGATCTCGCAGTTCCGCGGCGCGGAGATGATCGCCGAGAAGTGGGACATCTCCCGCGAGGAGATGGAGCAGTTCGCGCTGACCAGCCACCAGCGCGCCCAGGCCGCCATCCGGGCCGGGTACTTCGAGAACGAGATCATCCCGGTCGACGGCTTCGTCACCGACGAAGGCCCACGGGATACATCGCTGGAGAAGATGGCGGGCCTGAAGACCCTCGTGGACGGCGGCCGGCTCACCGCCGCGATGGCCAGCCAGATCTCCGACGGCGCCAGCGCCGTGTTGTTGGCGTCCGAACAGGCGGTCAAGGACCACGGCCTGACGCCCCGTGCCCGGATCCACCACATCAGTGCGCGCGGTGCCGACCCGGTGTTCATGCTCACCGGCCCGATCCCGGCCACCCGCTATGCGCTGGACAAGGCCGGCCTGACCATCGACGACATCGACACCGTCGAGATCAACGAGGCGTTCGCGCCCGTCGTGCAGGCCTGGCTCAAGGAGACCAAGGCCGACCCCGAGAAGGTGAACCCCAGCGGCGGCGCGATCGCCCTCGGACACCCGCTGGGTGCCACCGGCGCCAAGCTGTTCGCGACGATGCTGAACAACTTGGAGCGCATCGGTGGCCGCTACGGCCTGCAGACGATGTGCGAGGGCGGCGGTACGGCCAACGTCACGATCATCGAAAGGCTCTGAGCCCGAACGTCAGTGGTCGTGCAGGATGACGCCGCGGATGTTGCGTCCGTCCCGCATGTCCTGATATCCCTCGTTGACCTCGGCCAGCTTGTACTCGTGGGTGACGGTCTCGTCGAGTAGCAGCTTGCCGTCGCGGTAGAGCGACAGCAACCGCGGGATGTCGGCGCGCGGGTTGGCCTCGCCGTAGAGGCTGCCCAGCAGCCGCTTCTGGAACAGCGTGAACATCATCATGCCCAGTGTCGGTTGATTGTCGGCCATGGTGGACAGCGCTGTCATCACCACCGCGCCGCCCTTGCGGATGATGTTCGCGGCCTCCTCGAGCATCGAGCCTTCCAGCAGGCCGACGGTCAGGATGGCGGAATCGGCCATGACGCCGCGGGTCAGGTCGGCGACCAGCGCGGTGGCCTCCTCCATCGACGTGACGAAGTGGGTGGCGCCGAATCGGAACGCCAACTCCCGCTTGGCCTCCACCGGTTCGACGACGACGATCTTCTCGGCTCCGGCCAGCCGGGCGCCTTGGATTGCGCCGCTGCCGATCCCGCCCAACCCGATGATCACCACGGTGTCGCCGGGTGACACGTCGGCGGTGTTGACCGCCGAACCCCACCCTGTGGTGACGCCGCAGCCCAGCAGGCAGGCGCGTGACAGCGGGATGTCGTCGTCGATCTTGACGATCGATGCTTCAGGTACGGAACCCATCTGCGAGAACGTCCCCACGAACGCCATCGCTCCCACGTTCTGGCCGCGTGCCCGTCGCCGGTAGGTGCCGTCGACCTGGGTGCCCGCCATGATCAGGGCGCCCAGATCACACAGGTTCTGGTGGCCGGTGGAGCAGAACCGGCAGCGGCCGCAAGCCGGCAGGAAGGATGCCACGACGTGATCGCCGGGTGCCAGGCCGACGACACCTGCGCCGACCTCGCGCACGACCCCGGCTCCTTCGTGGCCACCGATCAGGGGCAGCGGGGCAGGCAGGTCACCGGTGCGGATGTGTTCGTCGGAGTGGCACAGGCCGGTAGCCTCCCACGACACCAGCACCTCGCCGTCACCGGGCGGATCCAGATCGATCTCTTCGACGGTCCAATCGGACCCGTACTCCCACAGGATGGCGGCGTTGGTCTTCATGGTTCGGCAGTCTAAGAAGACACGGGTCCGCCGCGGGCGGGTTTACCCCGACTGGACTCGCCCCAGCGCGGATCAAGCGATGAAGCCGGAGGCCTTCTGGAGATGCTCGACAGCCTCGGCCACGATCGCGGGGACCAGCTCGGCGCACGACGGCAAATCGTCGAGCATGCCCGCCACCTGCCCGGACGCCAGCACCCCGGCATCGGTGTTGCCCTCGACCAAGCCGGCCTTGAGCAGCATCGGTGTGTTGGCCGCCATGATCACCTGCGACCAGCTCAGGTCTTTGCCGTGGCGCATCTCCATGCCGTCGCTGATCATCGAACGCCACGACATCTTCGACATCTTCTTGAACTTCTGGGCGTTGAGCACCGCCGCCGACAGACCCCGCAGCGGTGAGCCGCTCTCGAGCTTCTCGACCAACCCGGTACGCAGCACCCGGTGGGGCATGCCGTCGACCTTGGTCGAGACCACTGTCCCGTCGAGTGCGGACGCGAGATACCGCTGCTTGACCGAGTCGGGGACGGTGGAGTCCGACGTCAGCAGGAAGCGGGTGCCCATGGCGACACCCGCGGCCCCGTAGGACAGCGCGGCGGCGAGTCCTCGGCCGTCGAAGAAGCCGCCCGCAGCGACCACCGGCATCCCGGTGTCGGCCACCGCATCGAGTACCGACGGGAGCAGCAGTGTGGTCGCGATCGGTCCGGTGTGGCCGCCGCCTTCGCCGCCCTGCACGATGACGGCGTCTGCGCCCCAGCCGGCGACCTTCTTGGCGTGCTTGGCCAACCCGACCGAGGGGATGACGACCACGCCGGCATCTTTGAGCTTGGCGATGAGGTCCGGCTTGGGAGCCAGGGCGAAGGAGGCGACTTTGACTCCTTCGCTGATCAGGAGGTCGACGCGGTCGTTCGCGTCGCCGGCGTCGGCACGGATGTTGATGCCGAACGGTTTGTCGGTCGCGGCCTTGACCTTGCCGACAGCGATCTTGAGTTCGTCGAGGGTCATGGTCGCCGAGGCCAAGATTCCCAGCCCACCGGCGTTGGACGTCGCTGACACCAGCCGAGCGCCGGCCACCCATCCCATGCCGGTCTGCACGACCGGATGTTCGATGCCGACCAACTCGGTCAGTGGGGTCTTCAGCCGCGACGTCACGCTGGAACTCCGTTCTTCGCGCAAGCGCTCATCGTGGATCTCTGTTCTTCGCGCAAGCGCTCATCACCGAACCTCTTTGTCACGCAGCGACTTGGGGTCGATGACCTCGCGCAGCAGCTTCTGCTCGTCACCCGTGGGAAGCCGTGTGGTGTCGGCGGTGTCGAGCCCGTGCACGTCGAAGGAGGTGTTCTCGGCGACCTGTTCGGCCGTCACGCCGGGATGCAGCGACACTGCGCGCATCTGGTGCTCCGGGCCGTTGAAGTCGAACACGCCGAGGTTGGTCACCACCCGGTACACGTTGACGAAGCGGTAGGCCGGGTTGTCGGGATCGACCTTGTCCCAACCTATTCCGGACACGATATCGACGGAGTCACCGAACACCCGCTTGGAGTGATTGCCCACCCAGTAGCTGGTGGCGTGGTTGATCGAGTTGCCGGGTGCGCCCCGGACCCCGAACATCTGGCGGGTGGGATGTTGCAGCGGGCCGAACGCCGACAGGTTCTGATTGCCGTAACGGTCGATCTGGTTGGCGCCCATCACCACATGACGACGGCCCCAGGCCAGCGTCTCGAACACCCGCCCGAAGGGCATCCAGCCCTCGATCGCCGCGGACGCTCCGATGGCGGGGGTGTCGGCGATGAGCCGCGCCTCGCCGTCGGTCAGCAGGATGTCGGGGGAGAAGGTCAGCCGGGCCAGCCGGGCCCCGACCGACACGATGGTGGTCATCGGGCTGACCATGATCTCGCCGGCGTCACGGAACAATTCGGCACAGGCGACTGCGCACACCTCGGCGCGGGTTGCGGACATCACTTCTGTGCCTCCTTCTGCTCCTCGGCGAACGCGCGAACGGCGGCCTGGTAGTCGGCCTCGCTGCCGGACAGGAACCGCTGCACGAACGCCGACCAACTCTCGTCGCTGCCGGCGGCTTCGGCGTAGTGCCGCTGGAACTTCTCGTCACGGCGGTAGTCGGGTTCGGCGGTGGTGAAGTGGGCACCGCCCGGCGCCTCGACGACGGTGTCGACCATCATCCGGTTGATCAGCAGCGCCTGCGGCGGGACCGATTTGACCAGCTCCTCGGTGCTGACCACTTTCTCCACCGACAGCAGGCGGCGTTGTGCCGACATCAAGAACAGATCGTCGAAGTACGGGTCGATACCGGTGTAGGCCGCGTTGCCGGCCGCGTCGCCGAGGTTCATGTGCACGAAGGCAGCGTCGAGGTTCAGCGCCGGCATCGCGATGAGTTCCTCGTAGCCGGAACCGGTCTGGTAAGGCGAGCGCACGGTCTTGAGTTCGTCCCCCCAGAAGGTCCGCACGTCGCTGCCGAGGCCGGCCCGGATCGGCAGGAACGGAAGTCGTTGGGCGGCGGCCTGCAACCCGCACCGCAGCATGCCCTCGTCCATCTCGCGGGCTTCGATCGTGCCGGACGTGCGCGCCTTGGCGAACCACGGATCGTAGAACGGCGGCGAATCCAGCGACACGAAGCCGTAGTACGCGCGTTTGACCTTGCCGGCCGAGCAGAGCAGACCCAGATCGGGGCCACCGTAGGTGACCACGGTCAGGTCGGTGACATCGGTGCGCAGCAGTGCCCGCACGAACGCCATCGGCTTGCGCCGTGAGCCCCATCCGCCGATGCCGATGGTCATGCCGCTTTCGATGGAGGCGACCGCCTCATCGATCGTGCTTCTCTTGTCGCTCATATTTTCCCCAGTCGTCCCCTGCGCTGCGCGCGTGGCCCCATCGCTCCTACCCGCCGAATCACGCCTTTTCCCCCTTCGACGTTCCCGCGAACGCGTCCCGGTGCTCGTCGGCGACGCCGGCCAGGTTCAGCTCGAACGTGAAGCCCTGCTCCATGCGGTAGCTCGAGTTGACCCGCTGCACGTCGATGAAGTTCAGCGCCTCCTTGGCGGCCCGGATCACCCGGGTGTCCTTGGCGGCGATGTCGCGCGCGACGCGCAACGCCGCCTCGTCGAGATCGGCACGCGGCACGACCTCGTGCACCGAACCGTGATGTCGCAGCGTTTCTGCATCCACGGTCGCGGCGGTGAAGAACAGCCGACGCATCATGTGCTGGGGGACCAGGCGGGACAAATGGGTGGCCGCGCCGAGGGCGCCGCGCTCGACCTCGGGCAGCCCGAACTTCGCGTCGTCCGAGGCGACGATCACGTCGGCGTTGCCGACCAGACCGATGCCGCCGCCGACGCAGAACCCGTTGACGGCCGCGACGACCGGCACCGCGCATTCGTACACCGCCCGGAACGCTTCGTAGCAGCCGCGGTTGGCGTCGATCAGGGCAGTGAAGCCTTCGGTGTTCTGCATCTCCTTGATGTCGACGCCGGCATTGAAACCGCGCCCTTCGGCGCGCAGCACGACGACATGGGTACTGAGGTCGCGTCCGGCCGCGGTGATCGTGTCGGCGAGCTCGAACCAGCCGCGCGACGGGATGGCGTTCACGGGCGGGTAGTCGACGGTGACCGAGACGATGCCCGGTTCCACGGTTTTCGTGGCGATGCTCATCGCTGAACTCCTGGGTCTGCTGGGGCGGCTACCTAAGCAAGCACTTGCTTGGTACGCTAGCACAGTGACTGACGCCGTCGACAGTGCTGTCAAGCTGGGCCTGCAGGGTCGCGTCGTGCTCGTGACGGGGGGTGTCCGCGGCGTCGGGGCCGGCATCAGCGCGGTGTTCGCCGGCCAGGGCGCGACCGTCGTGACCTGCGCGCGGCGCCCCGTGGAAGGGTCGCCGTGGGACTTCCATTCCTGCGACATCCGCGACGACGACGCCGTCAAGACGCTCATCGACACGATCGTCGCCGATCACGGCCGCCTCGACGTCGTGGTCAACAACGCCGGCGGTTCACCGCACGTGCCTGCTGCCGAAGCGTCGGCAAAGTTCAGCCGCAAGATCCTCGAGCTGAATCTGCTTGGCGCCCTGTCGGTGTCGACCCACGCCAACGAAGTCATGCAGGGCCAGGAGTCGGGTGGCGCGATCGTCAACATCGGCAGCGTCAGCGGACGGCGTCCCACTCCGGGCACGGTGGCCTACGGTGCGGCGAAGGCCGGCATGGAGAACATCACCGCCACGCTGGCCGTCGAGTGGGCGCCGAAGGTCCGGGTGAACAGCGTCATCGTCGGCATGGTCGAGACCGAACAGGCCGACCTGTTCTACGGCGACGCCGACTCCATCGCAGCGATCTCGCAGAACGTTCCGTTGGGCAGGCTCGCCAAACCGGCCGACGTCGGCTGGGCCACCGCGTTTCTGGCGTCCGACGCGGCGTCGTACATCAGTGGTGCGTCGCTCGAGGTGCACGGCGGGGGCGAGCCGCCGCACTACCTGTCGACCACCACCGCCGATATCAAAAAGTAGAAGGAGACTCTGGCAATGGGACTGCTTGACGGCCGTGTGGTCATCGTGACGGGTGCAGGTGGCGGGATCGGCCGGGCGCACGCGCTGGCCTTCGCCGCCGAAGGTGCCCGCGTGGTGGTCAACGACATCGGGGTGGGCCTCGACGGATCACCCGCCGGGGGCGGCAGCGCCGCGCAGGGCGTCGTGGACGAAATCGTCGCCGGCGGCGGAGAAGCGGTCACCAGCGGTGCCAACGTCGCCGACTGGGCACAGGCCGAGGGGCTGATCCAGACCGCCGTGGAGAACTTCGGTGGGCTCGACATCCTGGTGAACAACGCCGGGATCGTGCGGGACCGGATGTTCGCCAACACCAGTGAAGAGGAGTTCGACGCGGTCACCGCGGTGCACCTCAAGGGACACTTCGCCACGATGAGGCACGCCGGTGCCTACTGGCGGGCCAAGTCCAAGGCCGGGGACACCGTCGACGCGCGCATCATCAACACCAGCTCCGGCGCCGGGCTGCAGGGCAGCGTCGGGCAGGCCAACTACAGCGCGTCCAAGGCGGGCATCGCCGCGTTGACCCTGGTGGCTGCGGCCGAGATGGGCCGCTACGGGGTGACGGTCAACGCCATCGCCCCGTCGGCGCGTACCCGCATGACCGAGACGGTGTTCGCCGAGATGATGTCCACCCAGGACGCCGAGTTCGATGCGATGGCACCGGAGAACGTGTCCCCGCTGGTGGTGTGGCTGGGCAGCGCCGAGGCGCGCGAGGTCACCGGCAAGGTGTTCGAGGTCGAGGGCGGCAAGATCCGCGTCGCCGAGGGATGGGCACACGGCCCCGAGATCGACAAGGGCGCCCGCTGGGATCCGGCCGAACTCGGTCCGGTGGTCAGCGACCTGCTGGCCAAGGCACGGCCGCCGGTGCCGGTCTACGGCGCCTGAGCGGCGTCACCTCTTCAGCCGGCGGCTTCCGGCGTGCCAGTCCTCCTGCTTGCCGACCTCGCCGACGTCGACCCCGAGACCGGCCAGCTGCGGCAGCTCGCGCAGCGAGCGTTTGAGTTCGGCGAATCCCGCGAACGTGGCGAGCCCGATCACGTGGTCCCACAGCGTGATCGCGTCGTCCGGATCGGGGAGGCGGCTGATCACCGGCCCGAAGAACGCGGTGCCCTCCGGCGGCTGGAAATGCAGGATGGGGGTGCCCACGTCGCGTCCGGTGAGGGAAAGAGCTTCGTCGGTCTCGGCGCGCACCTGCTCGTCGAGAGTGTCATCGTCGAGCGCGCGGACCAGGTCAGCCGGAAGGCGGGCGTCGGCCAGTAGCGGGGCAACGAGGCGCTCGGCCCCCTGCGCGGCCGCCGTGAGCGGGTCGACGTCGTGGTGGGTGTCGAAGATGTGCGCGCCGATCGCTTCGTAGAGGCTGCCCACCGCAGCCCGGCCGTGCTCGGAACGCACGCGCGTCATCATCCGCAGCAGCCGCAACCCCGCCGTGTGTCCGGCCTCGTACTCCGGCGGGAAATGACTGGCATAATCGATGTGCGCGTTGAGGATTCGCAATGAGATGAAGCGCCAGTCCACCCGGTAGTCCCGCTGCGCCGCCACCATCCGCACCCACTTGCTGGTCATCCATGCAAACGGGCACACCGGGTCGAAGTAGAAGTGCAGATCGAACTCGCGCTGCTGCGCAGGCGTCGCCATGACGCCAGTCTAGGTGCGCGCGTTCTCAGACCGGATCGCAGAGGATGATCGGGATCTTCCGGTCGGTCCAGGACCGGTAGTTGGCGAAGTCGGGATAGATGGCGTCCAGCTTGGGCCAGTACTCGTCACGCTCGGCGTCTGTCGCGTCGCGTGCCGTCAACTCGAGCACCTCGTTCTTGATCTGGAACTTCACTCGCGGATTGGCCTGGATGTTCAGGTACCACATCGGATTGGTGGCCCGACCGCCCTGCGAGGCGACGAGAACAATGCGGTTGCCCTCCCGCAGGAAAAGCAGCGGGCTGTCTCGGGGCTGTCCCGACTTGCGCCCGGTCGTCGTCAGGATGCCCACTGGTGGCGGAGCGGAGAATCGGTTGGACCCGCCGCGCCAGCTGTAGCCGAGCCGGCCACCGGTCGCCTTGTAGATCCACGTGTTGAAACGCGACATCCATTTGATGACGGTTCCGGTCTGCTTGGAGTTCAAGCCCTTGGGTGCAGTGGCCACGGCAGAGACCTTATCTGGTCAGGAACGGTCGGATGGACGCGTTGATGTGGTGGATCTGTGCGCGCCCCGACGGGTCGTCGGCGGGGATGAGGAACGTCTCGTCGATGTGCGCGCCGACCTTGCGGCCTGCGAGCGACGGCTTGGTCGACAGATCGAATCGCGCCCGCACCGTGTCCCCGTCGACGCTGAACTCGGGAGTGCTGACCGACTCGATCACGCGGTACTGCAGTCCTCGATTCAGGCTGCGGCGCAGATGGTTTCCGGAGAACCCGGTCTTGAGGCCCATCTCCACCCTGGTGCAGCCGGGGGCGAACGGCACGGCGTCGGCGTCGTGGCTGGCCAGGGCGCTGATGTAAGCCTGTGCCGCCGCGATGCGGTCGGTGTCGGCGATCACGGGCACGCTAGATCCGCTCGATGATCGTCCCGGTCGACAGCGCCCCGCCGGCGCACATCGTGATCAGCGCGGTGGTCTTGTCCGTGCGCTCGAGTTCGTGCAGCGCGGTGGTGATCAGCCGGCTGCCGGTGCTGCCAACCGGATGGCCGAGCGCGATGGCGCCACCGTTGACGTTGACGGTGTCCATGTCGGGCTCGTGCACCCGGGCCCAGGACAGCACCACTGATGCGAATGCCTCGTTGATCTCGGTGATGTCGATGTCGCCGATCTTCATGCCGGCCTTCTCGAGCACCTTTGCCGTCGACTGCACGGGGCCGTCGAGGTGGTAGTAGGGCTCGGCCCCGACCAGCGCCTGGCTGACGATGCGGGCGCGGGGCGTGAGGCCGAGCGCTTTGGCTTTGTCCTCGTCCATCCACAGCACCGCCGCGGCACCGTCGGAGATCTGCGATGACGTTCCGGCGGTGTGGATTCCACCCTCCATCACGGGCTTCAGCGATGCCAGGCCCTCCAGCGTGGTGTCGCGCAGACCCTGATCGCGGGTGACCGGCGCCCGCTCGGCGGTGGGCTGCTTGTTCTCGTCGAGCACCGGGGCCTCGATCGGGCTGATCTCGCGGTCGAATCGACCCTCGGCCCAGGCCTGCTGCGCCTTGCGCTGCGAATCCAGGCCGAAGCGGTCGATGTCCTCACGGGTGATGCCGCGCCGCTTGGCGATCCGCTCGGCGGCGGTGAACTGGTCGGGCAGGTCGATGTCCCAGGACGACGGGCGGATGATGCTGCGGTCGGGGCCGGCATTGGCGCCGAGGCCGACACGGCTCATCGCCTCGATGCCGCAGGCGATGCCGACGTCGATGGCGCCGGCGGCGATCAGGCCGGCGATCAACCCGTTGGCCTGCTGACCGCTGCCGCACTGGCAGTCGACGGTGGCCGCGCCGACGTGGTCGGGTAGCCCGGCCACCAGCCATCCCACCCGGGTGATGTTGTTGGACTGCTCGCCGAACTGCGTGACACATCCGCCGATGACCTGCTCCACGGTGCCGGGATCGATGCCGGCCTTCTCGACCAGTGCCTTCTGCACCGAGCCCAGCAATTCGGTCGCGTGCAGACCTGACAACCAACCGTTGCGCTTGCCGATCGGGCTGCGAGTGGCTTCGACGATGACAGGGTTACCCATTCCGCCAGGCTAGAACACGTTTCATTACTCTGACAAGCGACGATGCACGCACGCCTTTGATCTGCGGTGGAGGCATGTTTTACTGGCACTAGAACACGTTGCAACTACAGGAGTGCGCACGTATGCCAGGACCGTCCTCATGCCCGATCTCGTCGGACTTCGATTTCCTCGATCCGGACGTCAACCTCAAAGCCCTGCCCATCGACGAACTCGCCGAGCTGCGCAAGTCCGAGCCCATTCACTGGGTTGACGTGCCCGGTGGCACGGGTGGCTTCGGAGACAAAGGCTACTGGTTGGTCACCAAGCACGCCGACGTCAAGGAGGTGTCCAAGCGCAGTGACATCTTCGGCAGTTCACCCGACGGCGCCATCCCGGTGTGGCCGCAGGAGATGACCCGCGACGCGATCGACCTGCAGAAGAACGTGCTGCTGAACATGGACGCGCCACAGCACACCCGGCTGCGCAAGATCATCTCGCGTGGTTTCACCCCGCGCGCCATCGGCCGGTTGCGGGATGAGCTGAACGAACGGGCTCAGAACATCGCCCGCGAGGCCGTGGCCGCGGGCACGGGCGACTTCGTGGAGCGGGTTTCCTGCGAGCTGCCGCTGCAGGCCATCGCCGAACTGCTCGGCGTCCCGCAGGACGATCGCGACAAGCTCTTCCGCTGGTCCAACGAGATGACCGGCGGCGAAGACCCGGAGTACGCCGACATCGACCCGGCCATGTCGTCCTTCGAGCTGATCACCTACGCGATGAAGATGGCCGAGGAGCGCAGCAAGAATCCAACCGAGGACATCGTCACGAAGCTGATCGAGGCCGACATCGAGGGCGAGAAGCTCTCCGACGACGAGTTCGGGTTCTTCGTCATCATGCTGGCGGTGGCCGGCAACGAGACGACCCGCAACTCGATCACCCACGGCATGGTCGCGCTGGCGAACAACCCGCAGCAGTGGGAGCTGTACAAGAAGGACCGTCCGGAGACCGCCGCCGACGAGATCATCCGTTGGGCCACCCCGGTATCGGCGTTCCAGCGCACCGCGCTGGAGGACACCGAGCTGTCGGGCGTGCAGATCAAGAAGGGCGAGCGGGTGGTGATGTCCTACCGCTCGGCCAACTTCGACGAAGAGGTCTTCGACGATCCGCACACATTCAACATCCTGCGCGACCCGAATCCGCACGTCGGGTTCGGCGGCACCGGAGCCCACTACTGCATCGGCGCGAACCTGGCCCGCATGACGATCAACCTGATCTTCAACGCCGTCGCCGACCACATGCCTGACCTGAAGCCGATCGGCGAGCCCGAGCGGCTACGGTCGGGGTGGCTCAACGGCATCAAGCACTGGCAGGTGGACTTCACCGGCAAATGTCCGGTCACCAGCTGACGAGGTAACTGACCTTTCCCGGGATCAAGGAGGATTCGGGTGGACTTCAGTCCAGACGAAGGGCAGCAGGCGGTCGCCGACGTGGTGACGTCGGTGCTCGGTCGCGACAACAGCTGGGACGCGCTGGTCAGCGGTGGGGTCACCGCACTGGCCGTCCCGGAACGCCTGGGCGGTGACGGCGTCGGTCTCGCCGAGATCACCGCGGCGTTGACCGAGATCGGCAGACACGGCACCGTCAGCCCGGCGTTGATGACGCTCGGTGCGACGGCGGTGCTGCTGGATCTCGCCGACGACGCCCAGCAGGACCGCTATCTGGCCGGCGTGGGTAAGGGGTCGGTGCTGTCGCTGGCGCTGAGTGAACCCGGGCGAGCACTGCCCGAGCACCCTGGCGTCGCGCTGGCTGACGGCAAGCTCACCGGCACCAAGGTCGCGGTCGGGTATGCGCAGCAGGCGGACTGGCTGCTCGTCACCACCGACAGCGGCGTCGTGGTCGTCCCCGCCGGCGCGGACGGCGTCAACGCTGCGAAGACGCCGGCGTCCAACGGCTCCGACGAGTATGTGGTCACCTTCGACGGCGTCACCGTCGACGGGGCCGATGTCCTCGCCGGCGCGTCGGTGACGCGGGTCAACCAGCTGGTGCTCGCTGTCACCGGGGCGCTTGCGGCCGGTCTGGTGGCCGGTGCCTTGCGGCTGACGGCCGATTACGTCGCTACCCGCGAGCAGTTCGGCAGGCCGCTGTCGACGTTCCAGACCGTGGCTGCCCAACTCTCCGAGGTGTACATCGCCTCGCGCACGATCTCGCTGCTCGCCGACTCGGTGGCGTGGCGGCTGTCCGAGGGGCTCGACGCCGACGACGATCTCGCGATCCTGGGGTACTGGCTGGCCTCGCAGGCGCCGCCGGCGATGCGGCTGTGCCACCACCTGCATGGCGGCATGGGAATGGACATCACCTACCCGATGGACCGCTACTACTCCTCCATCAAGGATCTCACCCGGCTGCTGGGTGGTCCGACGCATCGCCTCGATCTGGTGGGAGCCTGATGTACATCGAACTCACCCCTGAACAGCGCCAGCTGCAAGCTGAACTGCGCCAGTACTTCTCGACGCTCATCACGCCCGAAGAAGCCGCGGCGATGGAATCCGACCGGCACAACGAGGCCTATCGCACGGTCATCAAGCGGATGGGTTCCGACGGCAAGCTGGGTGTCGGCTGGCCCAAGGAGTACGGCGGGCTCGGCTTCGGCCCGGTCGAACAGCAGATCTTCGTCAACGAGGCCAACCGCGCCGACGTGCCGCTGCCGCTGGTCACGCTGCAGACCGTGGGACCCACGCTGCAGGTGTACGGCACCGACGAGCAGAAGAAGAAGTTTCTGCCCGGGATCCTCTCCGGTGACATCCATTTCGCCATCGGTTACTCCGAGCCGGAGGCCGGCACCGACTTGGCCTCGCTGCGCACCACAGCGGTCCGTCATGGTGACGAGTTCATCGTCAACGGGCAGAAGATGTGGACCACGGGCGCCCACGACGCCGACTACATCTGGCTGGCGTGCCGCACCGACCCGGATGCGCCGAAACACAAGGGCATCTCGATCCTCATCGTCGACACCAAGGATCCGGGCTACTCCTGGACGCCGATCATCCTGTCGGACGGGGCGCACCACACCAACGCCTCCTACTACAACGACGTGCGGGTGCCCGCCGACATGCTGGTCGGTGAGGAGAACGGTGGCTGGAAGCTGATCACCACCCAGCTCAACCACGAGCGGGTCGGGCTGGGGCCGGCCGGACGCATCGCCGGCATCTACGACCAGGTGCACACGTGGGCCTCGAAGCCGGGTTCTGATGGGGTCACCCCGATCGACCAGCCCGCGGTGCAACGGCTGCTGGCGCAGATCAAAGCGATCTGGCGGGTCAACGAACTGCTGAACTGGCAGGTGGCCGCCTCCGGGGAGACCATCGCCGTCGCCGACGCTGCGGCCACCAAGGTCTTTTCCACCGAACGGATCCAGGAGGTG
>CAXEZH010000349.1:0-14401 GCA_964000695.1 uncultured Mycolicibacterium sp.
CCCGCCCACCCCGATCCAGCTGCGCACCACCGCCCGCCTGCTCGGCTGGGTGCTGGGGGTGGCCGGTGTCGATCCGCTCGGTACGGTCGTGCTGCCCTCGGAGGGCGGCTCGTTCACCAAGTTCCCGCTGGGTGCCCCCATCACGCTGCCGACGATCTTCACCCACCGCGATGTCGGTATCACCGAATGCCCGGGAGACGCGGCCTACGCGCTGATGGGGCAGATCCGCGACATCGCCGCCCGGTTCAACGATCCCCCGGGCCCGTCGCAACTGGCCGAGCAGCTGCGCGGCGGCGCGATCTTCGCCAAATGGGAGGCGCTCGGAGGCAAGGACAGCTACCTCGGTTGGCCCACCTCGCCCGAGGCGTTCGGGCAGGGCACGAGCCGGTACGTCACATTCGAACGTGGCGCCATGTACTGGTCCCCGGAGACCGGGGCCGAACCGATCACCGGCGAGATCTACACCGTGTGGGGATCGTTGGGCTTCGAGCGTGGCGCGCTGGGGCTGCCGACCAGCTCCGAGATCGCCGAACCGCAGTGGATCGTGCAGAACTTCCAGCACGGCACCCTGAACTTCGACCGCGAGAAGGGCACCGTGGTCCGCGTCCTGGACGGCGTTCCCGTCGAACTGCCGAGCACCGAGTCCGGCTTCGCGCCGATTCAGCTGGAGCGGTTCACCCCGCCGACCAATCCGGCCTGACCGCCGCTCAGGGCCACCACCGCTCCAAGACCCGCGCCACCCCGTCGTCGGCGTTGGTGGCCGTCACCTCGTCGGCCGCCGCGACCGCATCGGGGTGGGCATTACCCATCGCCACGCCGAGTCCGGCCCAGCCCAGCATCGGCACGTCGTTGGGCATGTCACCGAACGCGACCACCGCGGCGGCCTCGATTCCCTGCGGGCCGGCCACCTCCTCGATCCCGGTGGCCTTGCTGATGCCCAGCGGGACGACCTCGATCAGCCCGTTGTTGGTGGAGTACGTGATGTCGCCCTCGGTACCGATGTGTTCGAGCAGCGCCGCCGCCATGTCGGCGCTGCGCGCCCCGGCCTTGCGGATGAGCAGCTTGACCGCCGGGGCGCTCAGCAGATCCTCGACCGACACCTCGGTGTTGTCGGGGTTGAGCCAGGCGTGCTCGTAGCCGGGCGAACTGACGAACTGCGGGGTCGCGGCGTCGTGAGCCGAACGCCCCACCCGTTCGACGGCGAGCCCGGCGCCGGGGATCACCCGCGTGGCGATCTCGGCGAGGCCGGCGAGCGCATCGGCGGACAACGTGCGCGCCGAGACGATCCGGTCGGCCGCCGGGTCGTAGAGCACCGCGCCGTTGGCGCACACCGCCATCGGCGCGAAGCCCAACTGATCCACGATCGGCGTCACCCAGCGCGGCGGCCGGCCGGTGGCCAGCACGAACTGCACCCCCGCCGAGACCGCGGCGTGGACAGCCGACCGGGTCCTGGCCGTGACCTTCTCGTCGTCGTCGAGGAGTGTGCCGTCGACGTCGGTGGCGATGAGCTCAGGGGTCATGGGCGCTCGGCCCGCCTGCGCGCCCGCTCGGCGAGCTCCTCGGCGTCGAGGATCTTGGCTTGCTCGGGGGTCGGCGCAGAGCCGCCCAGTCGGCGTGGCACCCAGAACGCTCCCTTCGGCCGGGGATAACCGGCTTGCACATCATGCAGCAGACGCGTCATGGCCGCGCGGAGGGCGGCGTCGACCGCCTCCACACTGCCCTCAGGCGCCAGCGGATCACCCACCGCGACGCTGACCGGCGTCTTGGTGCGGCCCAGTGCCCGCGGGTGGTCCTTGGTCCATTTCCGGTGAGCGCCCCAGACGACCAGCGGAACGATCGGCACCTGCGCCTGCAGCGCCATCCGGGCGGCACCGGTCTTGAACTCCTTGAGCTCGAAGCTGCGGCTGATCGTGGCCTCCGGATAGACCCCGACGATCTCACCGTCCCGCAGTGCCTGCACCGCCGCGGCGAACGCCTCGGCGCCGGCCTGTCGATTGACGGGGATGGTCTTGGTGTGCCGGATCAGCCATCCGACGACCGACACGTCGGCCATCTCGGCTTTGATCATGAACCGCATCCGGCGACCCCGGTTCTCGGCGGCCAACGCCGCGGGAAGCCAGTCCACGTAGCCAGTGTGGTTGATCGCGATGACCGCACCGCCTGACGTGGGTAGGTGGTCCAGCCCGTGGTAGGTGATCCGCGTTCCGGTGGCCCGGACCACCGCGTGGGCCGCGATCTCCAGCGTGCGGAAGACCGGCTCCATGGCGCCTAGCCCGGTGCCCCGGTGAAACCGTCACCCGCCTGCGGCGGCTGCGCGCGTCGCGCGGCCTTGGCCTCTGCTTCCTCGGCGCCCATCCGGTTGGCCTCGGCCAGCGACGGCGCGCCGCCACCCATCCGGTGCGGAACCCAGAACTCGCCGGGCGGGTGCGGGCCGTACGCATCCTGGACCTGCTCGAGCAGGTGCTGCATCCGCGAGTGCAGCAGCGCGGTCAATTCCTCTGCGGGCAGCGTCGGCTCGATCGGCTTGCCGACGGCAATCGAGATGGGCACCTTGGGCCGGCGCAGATTCTTCGGGTGCCCCTTCGTCCAGATCCGCTGGGCACCCCACACGATGTGCGGCACGATCGGCACCCCGGCGGCGATCGCCATGCGGGCGGCCCCGGACTTGAACTGTTTGATCTCGAAGCTGCGGCTGATGGTCGCCTCGGGGTAGACGCCGACCAGCTCACCTTCCTTGAGCATGCGGCACGCCGCTTCGAACGAGGCCGCCCCGCTGTCCCGGTCGACCTCGATGTGGCGCAGGCTGCGCATGATCGGCCCGGTGATCTTGTGGTCGAAGACCTCTTTCTTGGCCATGAAGCGCACCTTGCGGCCCAGATGCTGCCGGTAGGCGGGCAACCCGGCGAAGGTGAAGTCGAAGTAGCTGGTGTGGTTGATCGCGACCACCGCACCACCGGTGCGCGGCAGGTTCTCCACGCCGGTCACGGTGAACGTCAGCCCCTGGGCGCGCCAGACCAACCGGGCCAGCTGGATGACTGTGCCGTATACCGGTTCCACAGCTGCCAGCGTAATCCGACGACCGGCTCACCAGAACGACGGGGCCCATCGGACAGGACTAAGCTGCGGTGCGGAGTACGCAGCTGTTCAGACGATCCGCGACAGCGTCGTCGAGGGCGTATCGAAGGGGTATTTGTGCAGGTCACCAGCGTCGGACACGCCGGATTCCGGATCGACACCAAGGCCGGGTCCATCCTGTGCGACCCGTGGGTCAACCCGGCCTACTTCGCGTCGTGGTTCCCGTTCCCCGACAACAGCGGGTTGGATTGGGCGGCGCTGGGCGACGTCGACTACGTCTACGTCTCCCACCTGCACAAGGACCACTTCGATCCGCAGAACCTGCGCGAGCACGTCAACAAGGACGCCGTGGTGCTGCTGCCCGATTTCCCGGTGCCCGACCTGCGCCGGGAACTGGAGGGACTCGGGTTCTCCCGGTTCTTCGAGACCACCGACTCGGTCAAGCACCGGGTGAGCGGGCCCAAGGGCGACCTGGACGTGATGATCATCGCGCTGCGCGCCCCGGCCGACGGGCCCATCGGCGACTCGGGACTGGTCGTCGACGACGGCGAGACGGTCGCGTTCAACATGAACGACGCGCGGCCGGTGGACCTCGACGTGCTGCACACCGACTTCGGCCAGATCGACGTGCACATGCTGCAGTACTCCGGCGCCATCTGGTACCCGATGGTCTACGAGATGCCCGCGCGCGCCAAGGAGGCGTTCGGAACGCAGAAGCGCCAGCGCCAGATGGACCGCTGCCGCCAGTACATCGCCCAGGTCGGCGCCACGTGGGTGATCCCGTCGGCCGGGCCGCCCTGCTTCCTGGACCCGGACCTGCGCGACCTCAACGACGACCACGGTGACCCCGCCAACATCTTCCCCGACCAGATGGTCTTCCTCGACGAGATGCGGGCCCACGACCACCACGGCGGGTTGTTGATGATCCCCGGCTCCACCGCGGATTTCCGTGGCGCACAGCTTGATTCGCTCACCCACCCGCTGGCTGACGGCGACGTGGAGGCGATCTTCACCACCGGCAAGGCGGACTACATCGCCGACTATGCCGAGCGGATGGCACCGGTGCTGGCCGCCGAGAAGGCCCGCTGGGCACCCGCGCAGGGCGAGCCGCTACTCGAACCGCTGCGCGAGCTGTTCGAACCGATCATGGTGCAGAGCGACCAGATCTGCGACGGCATCGGATATCCGGTGGAGCTGCGACTGGAGGGTTCCGGTCACTCGGAAACCGTGGTCATCGACTTTCCCAAACGCGCTGTGCGCGAACCCATCGCGGACGAGAAGTTCCGCTACGGGTTCGCGATCGCGCCGGAGCTGGTGCGCACCGTCCTGCGAGACCGCGAGCCGGACTGGGTGAACACGATCTTTCTGTCCACCCGGTTCACCGCCTGGCGGGTGGGCGGTTACAACGAGTACCTGTACACGTTCTTCAAGTGCCTGACCGACGAACGGATCGCCTACGCCGACGGGTGGTTCGCCGAGGCGCACGACGACAGCGCGTCGATCACGCTGGACGGCTGGGAGATCCAGCGCCGGTGCCCGCACCTGAAGGCCGATCTGTCGAAGTTCGGTGTCGTCGAAGGCACCACGTTGACGTGCAACCTGCACGGGTGGCAGTGGAACCTGACCAACGGACGGTGCCTGACCACCAAGGGGCACGAGTTGCGGTCGGCGAAGGCATGAGCGCGCCACCGCGGCAGTTCTACGACGACGGCCGGATTCAACTGGATCGGGAGGCGTTGACGTTGCGCCGCTACCACTTTCCGTCCGGCACCTCGAAGGTCATCCCGCTGCGCGACATCCGCGGTTACCGGGCCGAGCCGTTGGGGTTGTTCCTGCAGCGGTTCCGCCTGTGGGGCAGCTCGGATCTGCGCCGCTGGCTGCCGCTGGACATCTACCGGCCGATCAAGTCGACGCTGGTCACCTTCGACGTCGCCGGTTCGTTTCCCGACCCGGCGTGTACGCCGGTGCGCCCCAAGGAGTTCCTGGCCCTGCTCGACGACCTGCTGCCGAGCTAACGCCGCCGCCCGCGGTGGATCAGACCGGCGCCCACCCCCGCCCCGACGGCGACGCTCAGCATGACGGCCGACCCCGCCGCCGCGGCGATCGCGATCATCCGATTCTCCGGACGGCCGGCCCGCACGGCGTCGCGCGGGTCCCACGGGTCGTAGACGATGGCGATCTCGTCACCGACGCCCGGTGCCCCCGGCGCCCACCACCGCACGTCGGCCACCGACCGGGACCCACGGTAGTTGGCGAACTCGACCGAGACCCCGGTCAAGTCGCTGTCGACGACCCTCGCCTGCGTCGGCAGGCCGTCGCGGTCCAGGTACCGGCCGTAGGCCCACGTGCCGTAGCTGAACGCGGCCAGCAGCAGAGCCGCGAACAACGCCGCGGCGGTCACCACCCACAGCAGCAGCGCCCAGTACCGCGGCGGCGTCATCGCCCGCGCAGCAGCGTCGCTTCCAGCACGCTCTGCAGTCCCCGCATCGTGGCCTGCCCCGCCGCCGCCGCGGTCCGGCGCCACACCCCGGCCGCCGCGGGCACACCGACCTGCACCGCGTCCCCCACCTGCACCACACCGGGGCCGGCGACGTCGGCATAGACCCCGAGGAAGCGGTCGGTGGCCTCGGCCAGGCGCCTGGTCAGCGCGCGGTCCGGTTCGAGCCCGGGCTGGGCCCGGGTCGGCACCACGCACCGGATCGTCGGATTGGTCACCCGCACCGTCACCGCACCGACGGTGACCTGCGCGCCGACCCAACCACTCTCGGGGTAGCCACCTCCCGGCTGTGCCAGTTCCACCAGCACATTCGGCCGGAATCGACGCACGTCGTAGGGCAGGCCCGCACCGGCCAGCGACGCCAGGCTGGTGGTGCTGAGCAGGTGGACGGGGCTGAGATCGACGAATGTCCCCGGCGGGGTGGCGAAGCGGGCCAACGTCAGCATCTGCCTGGTGGAGAACACCGACGTGTCGGGCAGCGCCTCGCTGTCCGACAGCCCGAAGTCGCTGCGCACCTCGCTGGGCGCGAAACCGGCACGGCTCTGGCGAATCGACAACCGGTGCAGGCTGACGTCGTCGGCGGCCGGCAGCGACGTCAGCCGCACCTCGCGGTCGGCCACCGTGGACAGCGCAGCGTCGACGCCGGGATCGGCGCTGGACAGTTCGGTGCCGTCGGGCAGCGTGATGAGGACCTCGGGGGCGTTGCCCGGTCCGGCGTCAGGTCCGGGTTCGGCGGCGTAACGCGCCGAACAGCCAAGCAGGGCGGGCACTTTGCGCGCCGACGCGGTGATGTCGCGTTCCACGTCGCGGACCGCCCACAACCGGTCGGCGTGCACGCCGCGCCGGTCGATGCGGAGCCGGTCGACCGGGGTACCGCCCATCGACTTCACCGGGAAACGCCACAACTGCACCACCGACGCGGTCATGGGCAACCCTAACCGGCTCAGCGCACCGGGGTCAGCACCTCGGCGCCCACGTAGGGCACCAGCGCGGCGGGCACCCGCACGCTGCCGTCGGGCTGCTGGTGGTTCTCCAGGATCGCCACCAGCCAGCGGGTGGTGGCCAACGTCCCGTTGAGCGTCGCGGCGGTCTGCGGCCTGCCGTTCTCGTCGCGGTAGCGCACCGCCAACCGCCGCGCCTGGAACGTGGTGCAGTTCGACGTGGAGGTCAGCTCCCGGTAGGTCTTCTGGGTCGGCACCCACGCCTCGCAGTCGAACTTGCGCGCCGCCGAGGAGCCGAGGTCGCCGGCGGCGATGTCGATCACCCGGTAGGGCACCTCGATGTGGGCCAGCATCTGGCGCTGCCACCCCAGCAGCCGGTCGTGCTCGGCCTCGGCCTCCTCGGGGCGGCAGTAGACGAAGCCCTCGACCTTGTCGAACTGGTGCACACGGATGATGCCGCGGGTGTCCTTGCCGTAGCTGCCGGCCTCGCGCCGGAAGCACGACGACCAGCCGGCGTAGCGCTTCGGGCCCGCCGACAGGTCCAGGATCTCGTCGGCGTGGTAGCCCGCCAGCGGGACCTCCGAGGTGCCGACCAGGTAGAGGTCGTCGGCCTCGACGCGGTACACCTCGTCGGCGTGGGCGCCGAGGAACCCGGTGCCTGCCATCACCTCGGGCCGGACCAGCACCGGCGGGATCATCAGCGTGAACCCGTTGTCGACCGCGACACGCACCGCCAGCTGGAACAGTCCCAGCTGCAGCAGCGCTCCGACACCGGTCAGGAAGTAGAACCGGGAGCCGGACACCTTCGCACCGCGCTCCATGTCGATCAGCCCGAGCGACTCCCCGAGCTCGAGGTGGTCTTTGGGGTCGGTGATCGCCGGCGGTTCGCCCACCGTGTCGAGCACCACGAAGTCGTCCTCGCCCCCGGCGGGCACCCCGTCGATGATGACGTTCGAGATCGCCATGTGCGCCGAGGTGTAGGCGCGCTCGGCCTCGGCCTGCGCCGCCTCGGCCGCCTTCACCTTCTCGGCCAGGTCCTTGGCCGCGGCCAGCAGAGCGGGCCGCTCCTCGGCGGACGCCTTGCCGATCTGCTTGCTCGCCGACTTCTGCTCGGCACGCAGGTTGTCAGCCGAGGAGATCGCCGCCCGACGGGTGGCGTCGGCGGCGGCGAGCGCGTCGACAAGACCGGCGTCCTCCCCGCGGGCCTGCTGCGAGGCGCGCACCACGTCGGGGTTTTCGCGAAGCACCTTGAGGTCGATCACGGCCAGAACCCTACGGGGTGAGCACCCCGTCCGGCACAACCGCATTACGTTACAACTGCATCTCTTGTCACAGCACCTGACACGCCTGTCACAATGGAGCGCGATGGCGGAGGGACCCGAACACATGCACGACGAATCCGGGGCGAACCACGGACAGGCTGCAGAGCCGAAAGCGCGATGGTGGCGCAGCCTGCAGGCGGAGTCGACCCGGCGCGCGTTGCTGCTCACCGCGCTCGGCGGACTGCTGATCGCCGGCGTGATCACCGCGCTGCCGCAGTCCGAGCGCAGCAGCGGGCTGACCGCCAACGCGATCTCGCTGGGCCCCCGCGGCAACGACACCTTCGATCACGCGAAGGCGGGCGACTGCCTCAGCTGGCCCGACCGCAGCCCCGATGCCGCCGAGATCGTCGACTGCGCCGCCGAGCACCGGTTCGAGGTCGCCGAGTCGGTGGACATGCGCACCTTCCCCGGCAGCGAGTACGGCCCCGAGGCGCCCCCGCCGTCCGCGGCACGCATCCAGCAGATCAGCCAGGAACAGTGCTCGGCGGCGGTGAAGCGTTACCTCGGCCCCCGCTTCGACCCCAACAGCCGGTTCACCATCAGCATGCTCTGGTCCGGGGAGAAGGCCTGGCGCACCACCGGGGAGCGCCGGATGTTGTGCGGCCTGCAGCTGCCCGGTCCGAACAACCAGCAGCTGACGTTCACCGGCAAGGTCGCCGAGATCGACCAGTCCAAGGTGTGGCCCCCCGGAACCTGCCTGGGCATCGACCCGGCCACCAATCAGCCGACCGACATCCCGGTCGACTGCGCGGCCCCGCACGCGATGGAGGTCACCGGCGCGGTGAACCTCGCCGAGCGTTTCCCCGATGCGCTGCCGCCCGAGCCGGAGCAGGACACGTTCATCAAGGACACGTGCACCGAGATCACCGACGCCTACCTGGCGCCGATCGAGTTGCGCGAGACCACGCTGACCCTGGTGTACAGCACCATCTCGTTGCCGAGCTGGTCGGCGGGTAGCCGCCAGGTCTCCTGCAGCATCGGCGCGACGCTGGGCAACGGTGGCTGGTCCACGCTGCTCAACAGCGCCAAGGGCCCGCTGTTGATCAACGGTCAGCCGCCGGTGCCGCCGCCGGACATCCCGGCCGAGCGGCTCAACCTGCCGCCCATCCCGATTCCCGACGTTTCCCCGTCTCAGTCCTCCCAGGGGTCGCAGTCGTCGCAGGGGTCTCAGTCGTCGCAGGGGTCGCAGTCCAGCGACAGCCAGAGCGATCAGACCCAGCATCTGCCGCAGCTGGCCACCGGCGGTCCGGCCTCGCAAACCGAGGCTCCCCCGGCCGACGCCCCGGCCCCGGGCGGCAACACGTTCCTCAACGGTCCGCCTCCGCCGCCGCTGCCGCCGCCCGGCGAGGTCGCGCCGCCGCCCGCGGAGGCGCCGCCGCCTGCCGACCCTGCTGCGCCGCCCGCGCCGGCGCTGCCGCCGCCACCGCCGGCGCCCGCACCCCTGCCGCCGCCACCGCCGGGGATGTAGTCCGGTGGCCGTGCGGATGAGCCCGCAACGGTTCGAGGAACTGGTCGGTGACGCACTCGACCTGATCCCGCAGCAGCTGGCCGCGGCGATCGACAACGTGGTGATCCTGGTCGCCGACCGCAACGCCGAGGAGCCCGAACTGTTAGGGCTCTACGAGGGTGTCGCGCTCACCGAGCGGGACTCGTTCTACGCCGGGGCGCTGCCCGACACCATCAGCATCTACCGCGCGGCATTGCTGGACGTGTGCGACAGCGAGCAGCAGGTGGTCGACGAGGTCGCGGTCACGGTGATCCACGAGGTCGCCCACCACTTCGGCATCGACGACGAGCGCCTGCACGAACTCGGCTGGGCGTGACGCGAAAGGCTGCGCGCGGCAACCCGACTCTGTCGGGGACAAGTGCTATGAACGGATCATGACCGAACAGTGCCGCGCCTGCCGGGCGGGCTTGGAGCACTGTCACGGTGCGTTGATCCACCATCCGTACCGCCGTGACGAGTGCACCGAACCCGACTGCTTTGTCACCGATGTCGCTCATGCGTTGCACCTGGACTGTGACTCGGTGGGATGCACGTGCGACGTCGTGGTCGCGGCGTCAGCCCATCGGGTCGGCTGACATCGACGCACCGCCGTCGCGCACCGTGACCGCGCTGGGCTCGGCGTGAAACGGCGGGCTCACCGCGCCCCACTGCAGGCACTCCCACCGCTGTCCGTCGACCGGGGCCAGCACCACTGATTCGGTGTTGGCCAGGTGGTGGTCGATCGCAAAGGCGCCGTCCACGCTGCCCAGCACCGCCGCCACCAGCCGGATCGCCGCGCCGTGGCTGACCACGACGATGTCGCGGTGCCACCCGTCGTCGTCGAGGTACTGCCGGCGAAGCCGGTCGAGGACCGGCAGATAGCGTTCCAGTACCTGGTGGCCATTCTCTCCGCCGGGCAGCGCCAGGCTCAGTTCGCCGCCGTGCCAGCGCCGGTAGGTGCCGTTGAACTCGTCGTGGGCGGCCTCGTCGCTGCGGTTCTCCAGGTCACCGACCTGGACTTCGTGGATTCCGTCGAGTTCGTGCAACCGGTCGACGGCGGCCGGCACGGCGGCGTGGACCTCGGTCGCGGTCTGTACGGCGCGGGTCGCCGTCGAATGCACGATCAGTCCGGGCGGTTCGGCCAGGGCGGCCGCGAAGCCGCGGGCTTGCTCGCGGCCGAGGTCGGTCAGTTCGGCCCCCGGCGGCCGGGTATCCAGACGCCGCGCCACATTGCTGTGCGACTGGCCGTGCCGGACCAGCACCAGCCGGCCGCTCACGGATGTCCCTCGCGCAACCCGTCCAGCCATGCTGCCGCCTCGTCCATCGGAGGCGGTGCCGCCCCGGCGACCTCTCCGGTGGGCCAGGAGCCCAGGTAGCGGACGTCGGCGCAGCGCCGGTGCAGGGCACGCAGCGCTTCGGCGACCGAGTCGTCGTCGATGTGTCCGACGAAATCCAGGAAGAACATGTAGGTGCCGAGTTCAGTTCGGGTGGGTCGGGACTCGATGCGGGTCAGGTCGATGTCGCGGATGGCCAGTTCGGTCATCGCCGCGACCAGAGCCCCGGGCGCGTTGTCGAGCCGCAGCACGACTGAGGTGCGGTCGGCCCCGGTGCGCTTCGGGGGCCGGCCGGGCGCACCCACGAGCACGAACCGGGTGCGCGCGTTGGCCTCGTCGACCACGTCGCCCGCCAGGACCTGCAGCCCGTATCGCTGGGCCGCCAGCGCGGTCGTGACGGCGGCATCGGCCTGGCCGGCTGCGACGTCCTTGGCGGCCGCGGCGTTCGAATTGGCCGGTACGAGTTCGGTTTTCGGCAGGTGGGCCGCCAGCCAGTGTTTGACCTGGGCGGCGGCCACCGGGAATGCGGCCACGGTCTGCACGTCGCTCGCTGCGGTCGCGGGCCGCACCGCGATGGTGAAGCACACCTCGAGTGTCAGCTCCGCGAAGATCTGCAGGGGCGCATCAGCGGCGAGGCTGTCCAGCGTCGGGGACACCGATCCGTCGATCGAGTTCTCGATCGGCACGACGGCGTAGTCGGCTTCTCCGGCGCGCACCGCGGACAGCGCGGCGACGGTGCTCTCGGTGGGGATCGGGGTCAGCGGCGCGGTATCGAGCGTCTCGGCGGGAGGGATCAGGCCCTGCGCCTCGATGGCGCGGAGCGCCACCTCGGTGAACGTTCCTTCGGGGCCGAGATAAGCGATGCCGGGCACCGCACCAGCGTATCCGGTTGCCGTGGTAATGCCGTTCCGCTGCGGGGAAACCTTGCGCCGTCGGTACCCATCGAGTTAAGTTAGCCTCACCTTACCAACAGAAAGGTGTCGCGATGGCTGCTTCCGCACCGACTTCGGCGCCCACCACAGCGGAGCGGATCCGCAGCGCCTGTGTCCGCGCCGACGGGGCGATGCTCGCGGTGGCCGGGGGCGACCCCACCCCCACACCGGTGCACCACCTGCTCGACGACGGCTCCTTCGTGGTCGCGGCCCCGGACGACGGCGCGCCCGGAACCGTCCTCTCCGCCATCGCCTGCGCGGGTGCCGCCGGTGCACCGGCCGTGCTCGAGATGACCGACTACGCGCCACTTGCGCTGCGTGAACCGGTGCGTGCGCTGGTGTGGATCCGGGGTCGGCTCCGACAGGTGCCGGCCGGTGAGCTGCCCGCACTGCTGGACCGTGTCGCCAGCGCCGACCCGAACCCCGCTCTTCTGCAGGTCAATTCGGACGATTCCGGCGTCGGAGCCGGGTCCGAACGCGACGTCCGGCTCGTGATTCTGCGGCTGCAGATCGAATCCGTGGTGGTGGCCGATGCCACCGGCGCCGAGTCCGTCCCGCCGGCGGCCCTGCTGACGGCTCGTCCGGATCCGTTCTGCGCCATGGAGTCCTGCTGGCTGCAGCATCTCGAGGCTGCACACCACGACGTGATGGACCGCCTGGCCGCCCGCCTGCCGAGCACATTGCGTCGGGGGCGGGTCCGTCCGCTGGGCCTGGACCGCTACGGCGTCCGGTTGCGCATCGAATCCGCCGACGGTGACCACGACGTCCGTCTGCCGTTCACCCGACCGGTCGACGACGTGACCGCACTCAGCCAGGCGATCCGCGTGCTGATGGGCTGTCCGTTTCTCAACGGGCTGCGAGCCCGCGGCGCCTGAGCGCTGCCGGACACCACGGCCCTCGCGGGGGCGGCTACCGTGGCTGCGGTGACCGGCCCGAACGACGAGCTGACCGAGGCGCAGCGACGTGCGCTGCGCATCGAGATCGCCGTCGTTCTGGCGGTCACCTTTGCGCTCAGCGCCTACACGTCGCTGCTGAGCCTCATCGAGAGTGTCCTGTTGGGGCTGTCGGGCCAGATCGTGGCGCTCAACCCACGTCGCTCGCCGTTCGACCTCATCGACCTCGGCCTCAATCTCGCCAGTGTGTTTCAGTTACTGGCCTGGGGCGCGCTTGCCGTCTACCTGCTGTGGCGTGGCGGCGACGGGCCCGCCCGCATCGGCCTGGGCCGGATCCGGTGGCGCGGCGACGTGCTGGGTGGGCTCGGGTTGGCCGCCCTGATCGGAGTGCCGGGGCTGGCGCTCTACCAGATCGCGCGCATCCTCGGTGTCAACGCTTCTGTCGAACCGGCCGAACTCAACGACACCTGGTGGCGGGTCGCGGTGTTGCTGCTGCTGTCGTTCGGCAACGGCTGGGCCGAGGAGATCGTCGTCGTCGGGTTCCTGCTCACGCGGCTGCGCCAGCTCCGCGTCAATCCCTGGCTCGCCCTGCTGATCTCGAGCCTGCTGCGCGGCATCTACCACCTCTATCAAGGGTTCGGCGCCGGGCTGGGCAACGTCGCGATGGGACTGGTGTTCGGCTACGTCTGGCAGCGCACCGGGCGCCTGTGGCCGCTGATCATCGCCCACACGCTGATCGACGCGGTCGCGTTCGTCGGATACTCCCTGTTGGCAGGCCGGCTGGGCTGGCTTCAGTAGCCCCCGGCGGCGCGTACATTCTTGCTGTGACCGACGAGCGGCCGCCGTACCCGGGGTTTCGCCGACCCCCGGCAGGCTTCCCCGACCGTCGGGAGCCCCCACCGGCGATCCGTCGGGACCCTCGTCAACAGCCGCCTTCGCCTGCGCCCCCGCCGCTGTATCGGCCACCGCCCCCGCCGCAGCACCACCGGCCGCCACCGCCACCCCCGGGACCCGCCCGGCGACCCGCGCCGCCGCGCCGCCCAGCGCCCCCTCCTCCGAGACCCCCGCGCGCTGCGCCGCCTGCTCCCCCACCACCGGCACCCCCGCAGCGACCCGCGCCGCCACCGCGTAAACGTCGCAAGCCCGGACGCCTGCGCCGCGTCCTTCGGGTGGCGCTGGTCTGCGTGCTGCTGGCGGGCGTCGCGCTGGTCGGCGCGGCATTCTGGGTGGATTCCACGATGACGCGCGTGACCGCGCTCACCGACTACCCCGGCCGACCCGCCCAGGGCGCCGGCACCACCTGGCTGATCGTCGGCTCCGACAGCCGCATCGGACTGACTCCCGAGCAACAGGCCCAGTTGGCCACCGGCGGCGAGGTCGGCGAAGGGCGCACCGACACCATCCTCGTGGTGCACCTGCCGGCCCTGTTCTCCGAGTCCACGGCGACCATGGTGTCGATTCCCCGTGACTCCTATGTGGAGATCCCGGGCTACGGCAGCGACAAGATCAACGCCGCATTCGCCGTCGGCGGGCCTCAACTGTTGGCGCAGACCGTGGAGCAGGCCACCGGCCTGCGCATCGACCATTACGCCGAGGTCGGCTTCGGGGGGTTCGCCGGACTGGTCGACGCGGTGGGGGGCGTCGAGATGTGCCTGAGTGATCCGATCACCGACCCGCTGGCCGGAATCGACCTCCCCGCCGGCTGCCAGCAGCTGGACGGACAACAGGCCCTGGGGTTCGTCCGCAGCCGCGCCACGCCCCGCGCCGACCTCGACCGCATGGTGCATCAACGCCTGTTCATGGCCGCACTGATCCACCGGGCGGCCAGCCCCGCGGTGTTGCTCAATCCGCTGCGCTGGTACCCACTGGCCAGTGCTGCCGGCGCCACGCTCAGTGTCGGCGACGGCGACCACGTCTGGGA
>CAXEZH010000350.1:0-3546 GCA_964000695.1 uncultured Mycolicibacterium sp.
CTGTTCTACGCCTACCACCGCACCGCTCATCGGGTGCGGTTGATCTGGGCCACCCACCAGGCCCACCATTCCAGCCGTTACTTCAACTTCGCGACCGCGCTGCGGCAGAAGTGGAACAACAGCGGGGAGATCCTGATGTGGATCCCGCTGCCACTGTTGGGCGTTCCGCCGTGGATGGTGTTCTTCAGTTTCTCGTTGAGCCTGATCTATCAGTTCTGGATCCACACCGAGCGCATCGGAAGGATGTGGGCGCCGTTCGAGTTCGTGTTCAACACGCCCTCGCACCATCGCGTGCACCACGGCATGGATCCCGAGTATCTGGACAAGAACTACGGCGGCATCCTGATCATCTGGGACCGGCTTTTCGGCACGTTCCAGCGTGAGCTGTTCCGTCCGCACTACGGGCTGACCAAGCCGGTGGACACGTTCAACATCTGGACGCTGCAGACCCACGAGTACCGGGCGATCGCCCGTGACGTGCGGGCGGCGACCGGGCTGCGGGACAAGCTCGGCTACCTCTTCGGGCCACCGGGCTGGCAACCCGTCCACGCGCACCAGACGACGACGCCCACCCACGTCAAGCCGTAATGTGCGGGTCATGAAGACGGTGTTCGACGCCGAGGTCGACGCAGCCCTGATCGACCGTTCGCTGGCTGGAACCACACTGGGATCCGTGTGGCTGGACACCGACCGTCCGCAGCATCCCCCGGCAGCCGGTCCGACGACATGCGACCTGCTCGTGGTCGGCGGGGGATACACCGGCCTGTGGAGCGCGCTGCACGCGGCGCGCCGCCACCCTGATCGCCGCATCGTGCTCATCGAGGCCGACCGGATCGGCTGGGCCGCCTCGGGGCGCAACGGCGGATTCGTCGACGCCAGCCTGACCCACGGCTACGAGAACGGAAAATCCCGCTGGCCCAACGAGATCGACGCCCTCGAGCACATGGGGATGGAGAATCTCGACGGCATGCAGGCCGAGATCGACGAACTCGGCCTGCAGGTCGACTGGCAGCGCACCGGGATGCTCACCGTGGCCACCGAACCGCACCAGGTCGAGTGGCTCGAGGAGGCGGCCGGGCAGGGCCAGGGTAGGGCGCTCGACGAAGCTCAGGTCCGCGCCGAGGTGGACTCGCCAACGTATCTGGCGGGGCTCTTCAGCCCGGACACGTGCGCGATCGTCGACCCGGCCAAGTTGGCGCTGGAACTCGCCCGCGCCTGCGTCGAGGCCGGCGTGGACGTGCACGAACACACCACCGCACGGCAGCTCATCTCCGGCGGGGCGGCGCTGCGGGTGCACACCGACGGCCCGGTCATCACCTGCCGTCAGGTGGTGCTGGCCACCAACGTCTTTCCCAGCCTGTTGCGCCGCAACCGCTTCCACACGGTGCCGGTGTACGACTATGTGCTGGCGACCGAACCGCTGTCGGAGGCGCAACTCGACCGCATCGGCTGGCGCAATCGGCAGGGCGTCGGCGATTCGGCCAACCAGTTCCACTACTACCGACTGACCGCCGACAACAGGATCGTGTGGGGCGGTTACG
This sequence comes from uncultured Mycolicibacterium sp., assembly GCA_964000695.1. Classification (GTDB taxonomy): domain Bacteria; phylum Actinomycetota; class Actinomycetes; order Mycobacteriales; family Mycobacteriaceae; genus Mycobacterium. The sequence continues at coordinate 1,542 of CAXEZH010000350.1, forward strand.
ACGCGATCTACCACTTCGGTCGTCGCATCGACTCGTCGTACGAAGACCGCACCGAGAGCTACCGCCGGTTGGCCGCTCACTTCTTCATCACGTTCCCTCAGCTCGACGACGTGACGTTCACCCACCGCTGGGCCGGACCGATCGACACCAACACCCGCTTCTGCGCGCACTGGGGTCTGGCGCGCGAAGGCCGGGTGGCCTACGTCAACGGCTTCACCGGACTCGGGGTGGCGGCCACCCGGTTCGCCGCCGATGTCTGCCTGGACCTGCTCGACGGGGTGACGACCGCGCGAACCGGGCTGGAGATGGTGCGCAAGAAGCCGTTGCCGTTTCCGCCGGAGCCGCTGGCCAGTGCCGGTATCCAGGCAACGCGCTGGTCGCTGGACCGCGCCGACCACTCGGCGGGCCGGCGCAATCTGCTGCTGCGCGCCCTCGACGCTGCCGGCCTGGGCTTCGACTCCTGAGCGGCACGCACCCCGAGCGCGTGTAACGCCCCGTTATCGGGCCGCGATGAGGCAGTTATACCGTCTGCATCAAAAGAGTCTCGTTCGGGTACCAAACCTGATACCACTCGAGGGGCGGTAGCCGACACCTCACTTCACGGGGAGAGCGGAGGGGGCAGTGCCTACTGAGACGCCTGTTGGGTCGCCTGTCGAGACAGTCACGCGGACACCGTCTCCGGTGTCCAGGTGGTCACCACGACGACTGCGACACCTGCTACTCGCGCTGATCGCTCCGGTCCTCGCCCTGACCCTGGTCACTCCCGCGGCCGAAGCCCAACCCGGAGTCCTGGTGCATCCGGGCATGGAGATTCGGCAGGACCGGGTGCGCTGCACTCTCGGCTACGTCGATCCGCAGACCCGGGTGGCCTTCACCGCCGGCCATTGCCGCGCGTCCGGGCTGGTAACCGACCAGAGCGGCCATGTCATCGGCACCCAGGGCTCGTTCCGGGACAACACCCCCGACGGCACCACGATCGACACCAACCACCAGATCACGGACTGGTTGGTGGTTCATCTGGCCAGCGACGTCGCGGTCAACAACGTGCTGCCCGGCGGCCGGGTGCTCGTCACCGATCCTGCGGTGGTGCCCGTGGTGGGGATGCCGGTCTGTCATTTCGGGGTGGTGACGGGAGAGAGCTGCGGCACCGTGCAGGCGGTCAACAACGGGTGGTTCACGATGGCCAACGGCGTGGTGAGCCAGAAGGGCGATTCGGGCGGTCCGGTCTACACGCCGACTCCGGACGGGCGCACGGTGTTGATCGGCATGTTCAACAGCACCTGGGGTAGCTTCCCCGCCGCAGTGTCCTGGCAGGTGACCAGCCAGCAGGCCCGGGAGGACGTCATCTCGGCGGCTTCGGTGACGCTGCCGGCCCCGGCGATCCCCTGACCAGACATCAGTTCAGCAGTTCGAACACCGGAATCGACGGAGCAACACGCTCCAAGTCGGCCGGCCCCGAGGCCGGTGTCAGACCGCCGACATGGGTTTTGACCTGCCAATACCAGCGGCGCAGATAACGTCTCAGCAGGTCAGGCTTGGCCTTGTCTTCGACCTCGACGACGGTGTGACGTATGGGACGTCGCGGCGGACCCAGCTCGACCTCGCCGGCGGCGCGTGCGTTGCGCGCCCACTGGGTGTTGCCGCGCGGAGAGACCAGGTAGGCCCGTCCGTCGGCAGTCAGCAGATTGACCACCACGGCCTGCGAACGCCCCGAGACGCGGCCTCGCACCCGCAGCACAGTGCTGCCCTGGATGCTGACCCCCGCTTCCGCGAGCCGGCGGATGGCGGCGTTGAACACCCGGGCGCCCCACCCAGGTGCGTCGTAGCGCTGAGTCATCGTTCGATCCTTTCCCTGACCGGTTTCGAGAGCAATGCTCTCGAATCAGGGTGACACGCGACCGAGACCAAAGCAAGAGCGGTGATCTCGGTTTGTGTCAGACTGGGTCCGTGGGCAAACGCCAGGAGTCCCGCGACCGCATCGAACGTCGCATCGTCGAACTGGGCC
>CAXEZH010000351.1:0-63511 GCA_964000695.1 uncultured Mycolicibacterium sp.
CTCTACACGAGAAAATCGCCTTCGAAAAATGGGAGGGCTACGCCAAGGCCATCGAGCGCGGTCGTCGTGTCACCTTCGGCGACAAGTTCGTCTGGGCGCCGAACTCGGTGATGATGAGTCCTCTGTTCAACGACGGTGTCCCACAAACGGCCACCGACATGTTCTCCGACGAGGTCGCGAAAGCCATCGAGAAGTACGCGCCGGACGGAGACATCCTCTCTCCCGAGTGGCGCATGTGGTGGAAGCACATGCCCGACTACCGGCTCGTCAGCCCGTTCGCGTGTGTTGCGGGCGATTGGGGCTTCTCGTCCTGCGACACCTACGCGGGGACACTCGCCGACGGCACGGTGTTGGAACTGCGCGAGTGGGACTACATCTGGACCGACGAGGACGGGCGGATCGCCCGTTGGGACTGGTTCGTGGACTCCGCGGATTGGGCGCGTCTGATGGCGCTCATCGGGCTCGACCCGCGCGGATTGCGGGGCCAGGACTACACCGTCCATTTCCTTCATGAAGGCGGAGTAGGTGGCTGACGCGCAGAAGACTGGGAGGCGATGAGACGATGCCCGAGCGATTCGGGGTTTCAGAAGAGGTCGTTCACTTCGACCCGTTCTCGGACGAGTTCTTCAGCGACCCGTTCGAGACGTACCGGCGCCTGCGTGATCATGCACCGGTCTACTACAGCGAGCAGTACGACTTCTGGGCGCTCTCCCGGTACGAAGACGTCGCACCCGCGATGCGCGACCACGAGACGTACTCGTCGGCGAGGGGGGTCACCCTCGATCACTTCATCGATCCGGATGCCATGCTTCCGGAAGGGGTGATCATCATGATGGATCCCCCCCAGCACACGCGCATGCGGGCGCTGGTGAACAAGGTTTTCACGCCTCGTGCCATCGCGAAACTCGAACCCATGATTCGGGACGTGGTCGAAACGACGGCACAACGGATCGACACCACTTCGTTCGATCTGGTCGAAGACTTCTCAGCGGTATTCCCCGTCGAGATCATCACCACGATGCTCGGTGTTCCACCTGATGGGCGACAACAGATCCGCCATTGGCTCGACACGATGTTGGAGCGCGAACCGGGAAACGTGAGCGTCACGGCGGCCGGTCGGGAGGCGGCCGTGACCATGTGGAGGTACTACTACGGCCTCGTCGTCGACAAGCGGGCCAACCCGCAGGACGACATGATCACGCGGTTGACCGAAGTGGAGGTGGAACGAGAAGACGGCACCCGCACCCGCCTCGATGACATGGAGATAGCCGCCTTTGCGTCACTGCTCGGAGGTGCCGGAGCGGAGACTGTGACCAAGCTGATCGCCAGTGCGGGTGTGCTGTTCGCGCGTCACCAGGACCAGTGGCAGATGCTCCGACAGGACAGAAGCCGGATCCCGGCCGCATTCGAAGAGCTGCTGCGCTACGAAGGGCCGTCTCAGTACGACATCCGGTGGAGCAACGTCGAGGTCGAGCTCCACGGCAGGGTCATCCCCCGACACAAGCCGGTCATGCTCATCAACGGGTCGGCGACCAGGGACGAGCGCGCCTTCGCCGATCCGGACCGTTTCGACATCACCCGCGCGCACTCCGGGCACAACCTCGGATTCGGGTACGGGATACACAGCTGCCTGGGAGCGGCACTGGCGCGTATGGAAGGTCGGGTTGCCCTCGACGTCCTTCTCGATCTGATTCCCGAATTCGAGGTCGACGTCACCGGGCTGCGACGGGTCAAGATGCCCAACGTCTTCGGGTGGGCCAACGTGCCCGCCCGCGGCACGCCGCAGTGAGCTCTGTTCGCCGTCGATGCAGAGGAAAGCGGGAGGAAATGGAATGATGGTGGACGGATCAACTCGCCGGCTACATCGTGTCGTGCATGTCGGCACCGGCTTGACTGGTACGCAGGCGCTCAGAGCGGTCATCGACGACCCTGCCCTCGAACTCGTCGGGCTCAAAGTGTCGACGGCGGACAAGGCAGGCGTGGACGCGGGTCGACTTTCCGGCGGTGCCGACGTCGGGATACCGGCGACCGATGATCCCGACGAAATCATGGCGCTCGAGCCGGACTGCGTTCTCTACTGCGCCACTGCTGTTCGGCGCGAGGCAGAGGCCATTGCCGATATCGTCGGATATCTGGAGGCGGGCATCAACGTCGTCACGATCTCGACGATCCCGATGGTGTATCCGGCAGCCGCACCACGCGAGTGGCAGGAAGCTGTGCACGCTGCGGTCCGGAAGGGCAACTCCACGTTCTATGCCACCGGTGCCGAGCCGGGTTTCATCAGTCTCAACATCCCCACGGCACTGCTGGCCGGTGCGGGTACGGTCGATTCCTACCGGATGGACGAGTACGCCATCGACCTGGACAAGTCCTACCCGATCTGGGATGTGCTGCACGAATCGATGGGGTTCGGGAAGCCGGATGGGCACGTGCCCGCCCGCATCGCTGCCGGAAAGGTCAACCACGACTGGGAGACTGTCGTTCGCTACCTCGCCGACATCCTCGGACTGGTGCTCGACAGCGTCGACCTGGACTGGGAAACCCTGCTCGCTCCAGAGGATCTGACGACCGCGATCGGAGTGATCTCGCAAGGCACGATCTGCGGGCACCGGTGGCAGCTCGCCGGCATGGTCGACGGTCGCCCGGCCGTTGCGGTGCAGTACTTTGCGACGGTCAGTTCCACCCCATGGCCGTCTCGCTGGCCTCGACCGTCGCGGCACGACCAGGGCGGGATGGTCATCCGGGTCGAGGGCCGGCCCAGCATGTGCGCGGAGCTGTACTTCGAGCAGTCGCCTGATGACCGAGTCAATCCGGGCGTCGCCGCGACGGCGATGGCCGCGGTCAATGCGATACCCGCAGTCATCGAGGCGCCGGCCGGTGTGCTCGGCAATCCCTTGGCGGGCCCGTCGATCGTGACCAGACAGTCACGAACGATCACGGATTGGTGATCGAGCCCAGGAGTTCTTCCAGTGCTGCAGGGAACGCGTCGGCCAGGCTCCACAGATCCGGCACCAGGTCCGGGCTGGAAATGATGCCGAAGCCCAACTGGCCGTGGTAGGACATCGCGGTGATGTTGAGTCCGGCACCGGCGAGTATCGGTCCGAACGGATAGACGGCCTCGATGCGGTACCGCGCCAGGTAGAGCGGAACCTGGGGCCCCGGCACGTTCGAGAGGATGAGGTTGAACGGTGGGTTCCCCGGCCTGGGCACCCTCGGCACCAGGCGCTTGACCACGCCCATGGTGTATTGGCCGATGAATTGCGTCCAGTCCTGTAGGAGCGTGGGTCCGAGTTCGGCGCTGTGTGCCTTCGCCGCCGCGGTGCTCTCGGCCATCTGACGCAGCCGCTGTACCGGGTCGGCCATGGGCGACTGCACCCGGCAGAACATCCAGCTCGTCTGGTTGCGTCCGGGCCGGTCCGATTCGCCGTGGACCGACACCGGAACAGCTGCGACGAGCGGAGTGTCGGGCAACTTGTCATGTCGTTGGAGAAAGGTCCGCAACGCCCCGGCGCACAACGCCATCACGACATCGTTGACCGTCAGTCCGTAGTGGTCCTTGACGACCTTGACATCGGCTAGCGAGAGCTGGACGAACGCGACACACCGGCGACCCGAGTGCGGACCGTTGAACAACGTCCTCGGAGCTGCGAACGGCGCCACCATCGAGTGTCCCGCTCGGGCGCGGCGCACGGTTCGCGCCACCGTCGCAAGTGTTGCGGGTACCAGACTGGTCAGCCGCCACGGCCGCGTTGCGACACCGAGGACACCGGTGGCGGCGATCTGTAAGCGGTTGGCCGCAGGCGCGGGCGTCACCGGGTCCCGCGGTGCCGGCAGATCAGGCTCGAGACTGCACAGTTGCGTCATGATGTTGGCGCCGCCCACCCCGTCGACCAGCGCATGGTGGGCTTTGACGACCAGTGTCAGCAGCTTTGGTGTCGAGGGGTTCTCCACCGCCCACAGTTCCCACAGCGGGTAGTCGCGATCCAGGGGGAGCGCGGCGATGTGAGCACACACCTCACCCACTTCGACTCGACCACCCGGAGCCGGCACTGCGATTCGCTTCAGGTGGCGGGAAATGTCCACTTGATCACATTCGACCCAGACCGGGTGATCGATGTTCAGCTGCCCGCCGGCGAGTTTCTTGCGAAATTCAGGTATCGCCAGCAGCCGCGGTTCCAGCTCTGAACGAAGTTGTTCGAAGCTGTAGCCACCGGGCATTCCGGCGACATCCACGTCCAGCACACAGCAGACGTTCAGCGGCTGGGACGGTGTCTCCAAATAGAGGTACATCGCGTCGAGGCCACTCAGTCGCTCCACAATCACTCGCCGGTGCCGGCCAGAGCGGCCAATTCGCGCTTGACGACCTTGCCGACATCGTTGCGGGGCAACTGATCGACGAAGACGATCCGGACGGGGACGCGGTACGGCGTCAATCGCTCGCGGCACCACGTGGTGAGCCCCTGCTCGCTCACGGTGTCGTCGACTCGCGCCACGAACGCCCACGGAACCTCGCCGAGGCGCTCATCGGGGACGCCCACCACCGCGGCCTCGCGTACACCGTCGGCGGACATCAGCACGTCCTCCACAGTTCCGGGGAACACCTTCAACCCGCCACGGTTGATCATGTCCGACACCCGGCCGTCGAGCCAGAGGAAGCCGTCGTCGTCGAACCAGCCGAGGTCACCAGTGTGGAACCAGCCATCGTCGGTCAGCCGGTCCAGGAATGCCGGGTCGATCTTGCGGGCCGCGGTGGTCGGGGTGCGCACCATCACCTCGTTCTCGGCGATGCTGACGTCGATCCCGGGAAGCGGGCGTCCCACCGATCCGAGTTTGGTCTGCCCCCACTCCCGGGCATCGGCGGCAGACCAGCCGACGACTTCGCCGCCGAGTTCGGTCTGACCGTACGAGTTGAGCACGAGGACGCCGAACTTGTCGCGGAACCTGGCCGCCTGCACCGGCGACAGCGGCGCCGTGATCGAACGCACGATCTTCAGCGGCGCCAGATCGGTCACGGCTTCGTCGTACAGGACCATCGTCAGTGCCGCCGGGGGAAGCGCCGTGGACCGAAGCTGGTGGCGTTTGACCAGGACAGCGAAGTCGGTGGGGGAGAAGCGGTCCATCAGTACGACACCGGATCCGGCGCGGAAGGCGAAGAGCACCTGGTAGATGCCGGCCCACAACGACAGTGACAGTGGGACCAGGTTCGGCATCGGCGGGCTCTTGGGCTTGCCGGTGTCGGCCTTGGCGCCACGCAGCTTTGCCAGTAGGCGGTCGATCAGGTCGAGCACGGTGGCATGTCTCAGCGGTACGGGCTTGGGCGCGCCGGTGGTGCCCGAGGTGAACTGCAAGAGCGCGACATCCGCGTCGTACTGACGGGGATCCTCGGGTGGGGAGCCCGTCGCCGCGAGGTCCCACTGTCGGCCGGTGCCGGTGAGCACGGGCAGGTCAAAGCTGGTGAACCGGCCCGCGAGCTCCGGAGTCGTGATCACCCCTACCGGCCTCAGGACCGCGAGTTGACTGGCGACCTCGGTATCGGCGGCGCGGGGGTTCAGCGGCGTATAGACGCCGCCCGCGTTCCAGGTGCCGAACAGTGCGGCAATCGTGACCGCGTCGTTCGGCAACATCGCGGCCACCACCTGGCCGGTTCGCAGGCCGGCGGTGGTGAGCAGCTCGCCGACCCGGGCCGCGTCGGCGGTCAGTTCGGCGGCGGAGACGTCGCTGTCCAGAGTGTGCACGGCGACCGGCGGGAGGCCGTCGAGGAGTTGTGCCAGGCTCACCTGTCATCCTCCAGGGGAAGCCAATTGGGAGTTCGTTTGTCGGCGAATGCGCGCGGACCTTCATCCTGGTCGGGGTGCCCCCATACCGACGTCAGGTGCGCGGCGCCCTCGCGACAGGCGTCGGTCAGTCCGTGCTCCAGTGCCCCCCACAGCGCACGCTTGGTCGCGCGCATGGCAACGGGCGAGTTTCTGGCAATCTTTTCACCCAATTCCTGTGTGACAGCGCGCAATTGGTCGGGCGGATCGACGACCTGGCTGATCATCCCCAGCTCGTAGGCACGCTGAGCGGTCAACCTCTCGTGGCTGCCCACCAGCGCCATCCGCAGCACCGCCTCCGCGGGCATCTTTCGCATCAATGCGATGGTCTCCAATGCGCTCACCTGTCCGATGGAGACGTGCGGGTCGACGAACGTCGCATCCGCGGCGGCGATCACGATGTCCGCGTCGGCGACCCAGTGCAGGCCGCCGCCCGCACAGACACCGTTGACAGCGGTGATGACGGGCTTGCCGACGTTGCAGTGCCACGCGGTCAGTTTGAGGTCGAGTGTGCGCATGGTCTCCTGGAACTGTTGCACCGCCTCACCGTCGAGTTCCTCGACATCGGCGCCGACCTGAAACGCCCGCCCGTTGCCGGTGTGCGCGATGACGCGCACGTCGGGGTCGGCGTCGAGCTCGGCCCAGGCCCTGGGAAACTCCTCGCGCATCACGATGTCGTAGGCGTTGAGCCGTTCGGGCCTGTTGTTGATGATCCAGCCCACCGGACCGCGCCGCTCGACGATGAGCCGTTGGTAGGTGGTTTTCTCCTCGGTCGTCACGGTGCCTCCGCCGTCGCTGTCGACTGCCAATTCGGTGACCGCTTCTCCAGCCAGGCCCGCACACCTTCGTCCTGATCGGGATGGCCGGCGAGCCGGTCGATCTGTGCTGCAGCCTCCTCGCGGGCGGTACTCAGACCCACCTCCATGCAACGCCACAGTGCCTTCTTGGTGGCGCGCAACGCCATGGGAGAGTTGGCGGCGACGGCGGTGGCGAGTGCGGTGGCCGCTGCACGCAGGGTGTCGCCGGGAACCACCTCGGAGAGGATGCCGAGCTCGTAGGCCCGCTGTGCGGAGATCCGCTCGTTCCTGCCGCTCAGTGCCATCCGGAGGATCGCCTCCATCGGTGACTTGCGAAGCAGCGTGATGGCCTCGTAAGCGACAGCTTGGCCCACCGACACGTGCGGGTCGACGAACGACGCGCTCTCGGCGGCGATGACGATGTCCGCGTCGGCGACGAGATGCAGTCCGCCGCCCGCACACACTCCGTTGACGGCCGCGATGACCGGCTTCCAGACGCCGCAGTGCCAGGACGAGATCTTCAGCTCGGCGTCACGGGTCCGGCGAGAGTGCTTGCGCATGGCGTTCTTGTCGCGGGCCACCTGGACGACATCCATACCTGTGCAAAACGACTTGCCGTTCGCCGTGTTGACGATGACCCGGACCTGCGGGTCGGCATCCAGTTCGGCCCACGCCCGCTCGAGTTCGTCGAGCATCATGGCATCGAACGCGTTGCCGGCGTCCGGGCGGTTCAGGATCAGCCAGCCGACGCCGTCGGACTTCTCCACGATGAGTCGCTCGTAGTCACTCACGAACGCGGGATGTCCTTCCAGGGCTTGCCTTTCCACAAGTCAGGTTCCCTTGGTAGGCCGAGTACCCGTTCGCCCAGGATGTTCTTGTTGATGTCGGTGGTACCGCCCTCCGTGCTGTTCGCGAGGCTTCGCATCCAGCCCTGTACTTCCCGCGGCAACGCGTCGCGATCCTCGCTGGCTGGCCAGGCGAGTGCGTCCGTGCCCAGCAGATCAACCATCAGATCCTGGATCTGCTGGTTGAGGGTGGCCTGGTGCACCTTGCCGATCGAGGACGCGGCACCGGGCGACTGACCAGCCGAGAGCGCAGCGCGCACGCGCGTGTTCGTCCAGCCGCGGATCTGCTCCTGCACCCACAGCCGCATGATCTTCGCCCGGACCACCGGATCCGACCACCGGCCGGACTCCTGCGCCAGCGTGATCAGTCGCTCGGCACTGGAGCCTCCGAGCCGCCCCATACCGCCGGAACCCGATCCCGAGACCATCTGTCGCTCGCTGGACAACGTCGAAGCGCTGACGCGCCAGCCGTCATTGAGCTCGCCGACACGATGAGCATCAGGCACCGTGGCGCCGTCGATGAACACTTCGTTGAATTCGCTCTCCCCGGTTATCTGACGCAGCGGGCGCACCTCGACGCCCGGCTGATGCATGTCCAACAGGAAGTAGGTGATGCCCTTGTGCTTCGGTTGATCGGGATCGGTTCGGGCCAGCAGGATTCCGTAATCGGCCTCATCGGCCCACGTCGTCCAGACCTTCTGGCCGCTCACTACCCAACGGTCGCCGTCCCGCACCGCCTTGGTGGACAGCGACGCGAGGTCCGACCCCGCTCCGGGCTCGCTGAACAGCTGGCACCACTTCTCTTCGTTGCGGACGATCGGTGGCAGGAATCGCAACCGCTGCTCTTCGGTACCGTGAGCGAACAGCGCGGCCGCCGCGTTGTTGAGGCCGAGGGGATTCAGCCTGGTCAGCCGCAGGGGACCCAGTACGGCGTCGATTGCACGGGCGATCTCGTTGCTGACGCCCAGGCCACCATGCTCGGGACGCCAGGTGGGCACCACCAGCCCGGAGTCGGCGAAGACCGGATACCACTGCCGGTATTGCTCGTGGCTGCGGGCTGCACGAAGGGCCTTGGGTCCGGCGGCCGCGGCGTCGCGCCACGGGGCCGGCACCTCGGCGGCGACCCATTGCTCGACGACAGCGACGGCGTCCGCGGCACTGGTGGTTTCGGTGATCGGTAGTCGTGACATGGCGCCCACTACCGGCCCGTGAATTCCGCGTCGCGCTTGTCGCGGAAGGCGCGCAGGCCTTCTTTGAAGTCCTCGCTGCGGCTGGACAGTTCGAGGGCCATCGCCTCGTTCTGCAGATGTCTGTCCAGATCGAGACCGTTTCCGGATTGCAGAAGCCATTTGGTCAGACCCAGTGCCACGGTGGGGGAGGACGCCAGCCGGTTGACGAGGTCGGCGGCCGCGGTGTCGAGGCCTCCGTCAGGGTGGGCGCCGTGGATGATGCCCCATTCGGCGGCCGTGGTCCCTGAGAGTTCCTCGCCCAGCATCAGCAACTGCCGGGTGCGGACCATACCGATCAGCCGGGGCAGCAGCCAGGCGGCACCGCTGTCCGGAGTGAAACCGCGCGCCATGAACGGCTCCCAGAACCGGGCATCCTCGGCCGCGACGCAGAAGTCCGAAGCGATCGCCATGTGGAACCCGAGGCCTGCGGCCCAGCCGCGGACCACCGCGACGACCGGAACCTGGGTCTCGAGCATCAGTGGGATCAGCCTGTTGGCCTTGTTGGGCAGCCGGCGCTGCGTGCTGCCGACCCTCGGTTTGCGCTCCGAGTGGGTGTTGTTGGCGACCAGGTCGGATCCCGCACAGAAATCCGGGCCGGTGGCGTTTATGCGAATGACACGGACTGACTCGTCGATGCCGGCCGCGGCGAAATGACCGATCATCGCATCGAGCATCTCGTCGTTGACCGCATTGCGGCGGTCGGGCCGGTCCAGGGTCAGCGTGAGAACGGGGCCGTCCTGCTGGGCGGATAGGCCGGACACGCTCGGATAGTCCATTGCCGTCAGCGTTCCGCGAACTGCGCCGACACCGCGGTCAGCAGCTGCGACAAGTCGGTGGCCCCGCCGGGCGGGTCAGGCAGCCGGACCGGACCCCGCTCTCGGCTGGGCAGCAGGATCGTAGCGCGCCCGGGTGCGGTCACCTGCCCGCGCTGGTTGGTCGCGGCGAGTTCGATGTCGACTGCCGGCCGGTTGCCGTCGGCAAGGTACTTGCGCACCACGGTACCGGTGATGGTGTGCAGATCCCCGACGTAGTTGAAGAGCCGAAACTCGCAGTCGAGCCTCCACAGCCACGCGTCGTCACCCATCCAGTCGGTGCACAGGTGGATCAGCCACGTCTCGCGCATCCGCCCGTAGTCGAATGTGGTGGGGTTGCCGGCGTTGCGCGCGGCGTCGGGCTCCCAGTGCACCCGCTGCTGCACATCGGGGACGCCGTGCTCGTTGGGGGTGTAGAAACGCGGGATGCGCTGACGATTACGCCATGCCAGCCCCAGCGGGCGCACCCCGTACATCCCGGTGCCCATCCCCACGTGCCAGCAGACCATGTCGGTGACCGTCAGCGGCCCCTTGGTCAGCGGGCCGACCGCGTCGCCCTCGTCGACGTCCTCCCACCACCGCGGCTCCGCGCCCCGGGGTACTTCGCGTGCGTACCGCGCGTCGATCTCGGCGATCTCGTCCTCGGTCCAGTTTTTCAGCTCCACGGCCTCGTACTTCTTACGGCCGCGGGCCTTGTTGCGTTCCGTGCGGATCATGTTGCGGTACTGGCCGCCGAGGATGACGCCCTCGTCGTCGCGGAACACCTGCGCCGACCACTCGTGGATGGCGCGGCCGGCGAAGTCGCTGCTCTTGTCCAGGGCCGCGACCAGGGCGTTGCGGCGAAACACCCGGCGGTCGGCGCGCAACGGTGCCCACCACTCGCGCGCGGACGACGCGTAGAAGGCGTGCACACCGCGGAGGGGATCGCCCTTGGTCAGGGCGCGGTCCTCGTCGGAGAGGCTGGACACCTCGTCCTCGCCGATGAGGGTGTCACCGCCGACGAGCGCGGGCGGGGCCACCGGTTCGCCCCACACCGACTTGGCCGCGTACTCGGGGTCGGACCACAGCGGGTTGGCGTCACCGTAGCTCTCGGCGACATGCCGGAAGCAGTCCGCATTGGGGCGGAGGTAGTGCGGCGGCTGCGTGTGCGGCACCGCGATACCGATGGTGGCCCGCAACCGGGCGAGTCCTTCGTCGGTGATCTGGCCGGTCACAGAAGATGTGGCAGCGGAAGAGGGTTGAGTCATTCAGCGCCTCCTCGTTGCGGCCCGCGATATCGTCAGCATGATTGCGGAAATTAAGATACCCGAAAAACGGAAACGGCGTTAACGCAGGGTGGAGAAGAGCATGACCGAATCGACCGGGATTGACACCATGCACGGCGAGGATGGTGTCCTGCGAATCACCATCGACAGAGCTGACGTCGGTAATTCGTTGTCGCCCAACGCTCGTGATGCTCTTGCCGAAGCATTCATCGAGGCTCACTCGAACCCGGCGGTGCGGGCGGTGCTGCTCCGCGCGGCGGGATCGCGGCACTTCTGCGCCGGGGCCGGGCTGCCGTCCAAGACCGACAATCCGGTGCCGCAGGCGCTTGCCGAGAAGCGCCCGGGTGACATCGCGCGGATGCTTGCTGAAGGCTGGCAACGGTTGGTGGCGTCTGTGCTGGACTGCGACAAGCCGGTGGTCGCGGCCGTCAACGGTGTCGCGGTCGGTGCGGGCGCCAGCCTGGTGCTGGCATGCGATCTGGTGGTGATGTCGTCGGAGGCCACGCTGATCGAGGCGTTCGTCCACCGCGGCATCCTGCCCGACTCCGGTGCCGTCCATCTGCTCACCCGGATCGTCGGGTTGCGCAAGGCGACCGAACTGCTGATGCTCGGCGAGCCGGTCGATGCACCCACCTGCGAACGGCTCGGGCTGGTCAACGCGGTGGCTGCACCCGACGCGGTGATCAGCACCGCCGATGAGCTGGCCACCCGCCTCGCGGCGGGGCCGACGGTGATGCTGTCACTGACCAAGCGCCTGCTGGCGGTGTCGTCAGAATCCAGCCGGGACCGGGCGTTCGAACAGGAGGCCTGGGCGGCCGAGCTCATCTCGCACACCTCCGACTTGCGAGAGGGACTGCGCGCCTTCGCCGAACGGCGCACCCCTGAATTTCAGGGCCGCTGAGCTCAGCCGGCCGCAGGCCCGCCGCGGATGGTGAAGGACGCGGGGTCGTCGATAGCGTCGATCGCCGCGGCAACCGACTCTGCCGTCAGCTCAACGTTCTCCACGCCCTTGGTGACGCCGATGAACACGCGAGAGACCTTGCCCGCGCCGACCGAATAGATGTGTGCGGTGCGGTCGCAGTCGCGGTGCGCCAGGTACACCACGACCGGGGTGACGAGCTCGGGATCCATCGCTTTGCCGGCCTCTCCCATGATGTCTTCGGTCATTCGCGTCCGGGCGATGGGTGCGATCGCGTTCACGGTGATGCCGTTGCGGGCGCCCTCGATGGCGAGCACATGCATCATGCCGACCAGGCCCATCTTTGCCGCGCCGTAGTTCGCCTGGCCGAAGTTCCCGAACAGTCCAGTGCCAGAAGTTGTCTGAATGATTCTTCCGTAGTTTTGCTCCCGCATGATCGGCCAGACCGCCCTGGTCACGTTGAACGCACCCGCGAGGTGGACCGCGATCACGGCGTCGACCTGGTCGGCCGTCATGTTCTTGAATGCGGCGTCACGCAGGATTCCGGCATTGTTGACCAGGATGTCCACCCGGCCGAACGCCTCCGTGGCCGCGGCGACGATCGCGGCTCCACCGGCCTCGGTGGCCACCGTGTCGCCGTTGGCTATCGCAGTCCCGCCCGCGGCGATGATCTCGTCGACCACGGCCTGCGCCGCCGATGTCGAGGCTCCGCTGCCGTCGACGGTGCTGCCGAGGTCATTGACCACCACCCGAGCCCCACGCCGCGCGAGTTCGAGTGCGTGACAGCGACCGAGCCCCCCGCCGGCGCCGGTCACGATGGCGACCTCGTTGTCGAAAGTCAGCGTTGGATGCTCAGTAGGAGTGCTCTGCGGTGAAGGCATGCTGAGAGGTTACATTTACCGCAAACGAGAATCATCATTTGCGTGAGAGGATGAGCTATGACCCGCTCTACGGAGCTGCTGGGGGCGGCGTGCCAACGAGCCGCGACGCTGCGGAGTCGCTACCGGGCCGCCGGGTTCTGGTCGTCGCAACCCCTCGACGTGGTCGCCGAGACTGCGGCCGCCCATCCCGACCGTCTGGCCGCCACGGACCGCAACGGCGAACTGACGTTCGCTGAGCTCGACCAAAGGGTCGACGCGGCGGCATCGACGATGATCGATGCGGGACTGAGGACGTCGGATCCCGTTGTGCTCGTGGTTGGCAACGACATCGACTCGCTGGTCGCCGTCCATGCGGCGTTGCGAATCGACGCTGTCGTGCTGCTCGTGCCACGGAGCGCCGGGGCAGCGCAGGTCGCCGACATCGTTCGCCGCACGCAGGCGCCGTTCGGGGCTGCCCCGAACTGGGCGCCGGCACAATCGGTCGAGTTGTCCGAGATGCTGCGCTGGGTCGACCTCCAACAAGCCACGGAGACGTCCAGGGCAGGCCTGCTGAGGCCGGCCCGGGCGGCCGACGAGCCCTCCTTCGTGCTGTTCACCTCCGGAACGACCTCGGCGCCCAAGGGAGTCGCCCATTCGCTGAGCACCCTCTCCAAGGCGTCCTCGAACTACATCGCTGCGGCCGGCCTGACCGCCGAGGACCGGATCTTCCTCATCAGCCCGCTGGCTTCGGTTACCGGTGTACTCCAGGCAGTGTTCATCAGTCCGATGCTCGCAATTCCCGTCGTGTTGGAGGATCGCTGGGATCCAGTTGCGACGTGTGAGCTGCTCCTGGAGTCGGGTGCGACGTGGTACGGGGGGCCTGACCGGTTGTTGGACAGGCTTCTCGACGAGGCCGTCGCCCGCGACGCGGCGGTGCCGTTGCGCGCGGTCTACCTCGGCGGCACGATGCTGGACCGGCGGATCGTCGAACGGATCGAGGACGACTTCGGCATCATCGTGATGCGGGCCTACGGTTCGTCGGAGGTGCCGGTCAGTACGTCGGGCCTGCGCAGCGAATCCCGCGCGGTCCGGCACGCCGATGACGGCGTCACATTGGATGACGTCGAGGTCAAGGTCGGTTCGGCCGGCGAGCCGACCGAATGCTGCCTGCGCGGTCCGCACACCTTCCTCGGCTACACCGGAGGTGAGGGTGACGACGGCGCGTTCGACGGGGACTGGTTCCGCACCGGGGACGTCGCGGAGATCACCGACGGGCGCATTCGCATCGTCGGCCGGATCAAGGACATCGTCATCCGAAACGGCCTGAAGATCCCGGCCGCCGAGGTCGAAGAGGCTGTCGCTCAGATTTCCGGCGTGAAGGAGTGCGCGGCCTACTCCGTCTCCGACGCCGTCACCGGCGAGCGGGTGGCGGTGGCGGTGCGAATGGACACCGACGCCGCACTGTCGCTGACCGACATCGCGACCGCCCTGGTCTCGGCCGGGCTGCCGAAGTACAAGCTGCCGGAAGAGCTGGTGTTCTGGGATGAGCCGTTGCCGCTGAATGCGAACGGAAAGGTGGAGCGCAACACCCTGGACCGCCGCTCGCACGGACGGCCCAGGGTGCTGGCGCCTCGTTTGGTCACCGCAACCTGAACGCTGCGGTGAAAACCGCCGCTAGTCTTTGCCGCTGACGTTGACGGTGGCCTTGCTCATCTGCGACTGCCAGTCCGACGAACCGGCGCTGTGCTCGCGCTTGGACAGGGCCTGAATCGTCACATCGTGACCCTCTGCCGCCTTGCGCAGAGCACCGACCGTAGCCTGCTCCCGCGTGATGTGGCTGAACGGATCCCAGTGGTACCAGCGCATCGCGTTCTCGAAGGTCATCTTGTTGATCTCGTCGTCGGGCACGCTGTTGGCCTCGAGAACCTCCGAAAGCTGCTCGGGAGCGCCGGGCCACATCGAATCGCTGTGCGGATAGTCGGCCTCCCAACAGATGTTGTCGATGCCGATCTGGTTGCGCAGCTCCACCCCGACCGGATCGGAGATGAAACAGGTCAGGAAGTGCTCCCGGAACACCTCGGAGGGCTTCTTGCCGCCGAAGTCCTGGCCGGTCCAGGTGGAGTGCATCTCGTAGGTGCGATCGACGCGGTCGAGGAAGTACGGAATCCAGCCCGTACCGCCCTCGGACAGTGCGATCTTCAGATCAGGGTAGGCCTTGATGGGATTGGACCACAGCAGATCTGCGGCCGCCTGCACGATGTTCATCGGTTGTAGCGTGATCATCACGTCCATGGGTGCGTCCGGCGCGGTGATGGCCAGGCGGCCGGATGAGCCGATGTGCACGTTGAGCACGGTGTCGGTGTCGACGAGTGCGTCCCACATGGGCTTCCAGTACTCCAGATCGTGGAAGCTGGGATAGCCCATCGCCGAGGGGTTTTCAGTGAACGTCAAGCTGTGTACTCCGCGCTTGGCGTTTCGGCGGATCTCCTTGGCGCACGCCTCGGCATCCCAGATCACCGGCAGCGTCATCGGGATGAAGCGGGCGGGATACGCACCGCACCACTCCTCGACGTGCCAGTCGTTGTACGCCTGGACGAGCGCGAGGGAGAAGTCATGGTCTTCGGTGGCGAACAATCGTCCGGCGAAACCCGGGAACGAGGGGAAGCACATCGAGCCGAGAATGCCACCGGCGTTCATGTCCATCACCCGCTCGTCGACCTTGTAGCAACCGGGCCGGATCTCGTCCAAGCCCTGGGGTTCGAGCCCGTACTCCTCCTTCGGCCGTCCCGCCACCGCGTTCAAGGCCACATTGGGGATCACCACATCGCGGAACTGCCAGGTATCACTGCCGTCGGCGTTGTGGACCAACCGTGGCGCCTCATCCAGGTACTTCTTCGGCAGGTGGTTTCTGAACATGTCGGGCGGCTCGACGATATGGTCATCGACGCTGACCAGGATCATGTCGTCCTTGTTCATCGGGAGTTCCTTTCGGTCGTGGGTACTACTGAATCTCGGTCGGTTGAGGGTGGAAAACGGGAACGACGAAGCCGTCGTCGTCGGTGCGGAACGCGACGACGAGTGGCAGGTCGGGGCGGAGCTGATCGACCGGGCACTGCTCGATCACGGTCATCAATCGTGGCCCCTCCTCGAGGTCCACCATCGCCAGGATGTAGGGCGTGCGAGCGTCGAACGGGGCGCCGTTGCTGTGCACGACACTCCAGGTGTACAGCCGCGCGCGCCCGCTGGCCGGCTGCAGGGCGACATCATCGCTCCAGCAATGTGGGCAGAAGGGCCGAACATGCAAGGATAGGCGTCCGCACGACCCGCAGGCATTGACCATCAGCTCCCGGTTCTGGACCGCGGCCCACCACCGCTCGGTGTCGGAATCCGTGGTCGGCCGGTGCGGCCCCGTCGGTGTGCTGGCGCTCATCACTGCGTCCCCAGGATCATCGTGGCGCTGTGGCTGAAGAAGCCGCCCATCGCATGCACGCACGCCAGTGCGGCGGCGTCGACCTGTCTGGGCCCGCATTCACCGCGCAGCTGCCGCACCGCCTCGACCATGAGGAACATCCCGCGCATCCCCGGGTGGCACGAGGCCAGCCCACCGCCATCGGTGTTGGTGGGCAGTGCGCCGCCCGGACGCAGTGCCCCGGATTCGATGAACTTTCCGCCTTCGCCCTTGGCGCAGAAGCCGAGATCCTCGATCGTCAGCAGCACGGTGGCGGTGAACGAGTCGTAGAGCTGACAGACATCGATGTCGGCTGGCCCGACACCGGCCTCGGCGAATGCGCGCGGCCCGGAGATGGCGGCCGCCGACGTGGTGAAGTCACCCCACTCGCTCATGCTGACGTGTGAGGTCGCGTCGGCGGCGCCGAGGATCCAGACCGGTTCCTTGGCGCAGTCCCGTGCGACGTGCTCGCCGGCGAGCACGACGGCGCCGCCGCCGTCGGTCCGCAGGCACACATGCTTGGTGGTGAACGGGTCGGCGAGCAACGGGGCGGCCGCGACGTCGGGCACCGTGATCCGATCACGCTCGAATGCGTTCTCATTCATCGCTGCCCACTCGTGAGCGGCGACCGCCACTTCGGCGAGTTGCTCGACGGTGGTGCCGTACTCGATCATGTGCCGCCTGGCCGCCATCGCGTACTTGGCGATCAGCGTCGCGCCGTATGGCGCCTCGAACTGCAGGGCGCCACCGGTGCTCATCGCCGCGGCCGAGCCCCGGGTGCGGCGCTTGACGTCGGAACGGGCCGTGGACCCGTAGGTCAACAAGACCACGTCGGCGTGTCCGGCCGCGATAGCGTCGGCGGCGTGTCGTGCCATCACCTCCCACGAGGACCCGCCGACATTGGTGGCGTCGACCCAGGCGGGCCGCAGGCCCAGGTATTCGCTCACTTCGATCGGTGGCAGGAGCGCGCCGTGAGCGCCGAAGCCGTCGATGTCGTTCTTGGTGAGGCCGGCGTCGGTCACCGCTGCCCGGGCGGCCTGGGCCATCAAGCCCATTGCGGTCTTGTCGGGCACTCTGCCGCACTCCGACAGACCCGCTCCCACGATCGCTACGCGGTTCGATGGCATACCCCATGTTAATCACATCGGTAACGACGTTTACGAATGAGTGGAATGAACGTTCTCAGTCGGCTACCGTGGGCGGGTGTCTGGTTCGTTGCGGGACGCGTTGCGCGGCGAGAGCTTGGTGCTGTGCCTGGCACTGATGAACTCCCGCACGCCTGACGTTCCTGCCATCGCGGCGGCGTCCGGTTACGACGCCGTGTACGTCGATCTCGAGCACACTTCCACATCGCTGGAGACGGCAGCGATGCTGTGTGCGAGCGCGACCGGGGCGGGCATCTGGGCACTGGTGCGGGTGTCGTCGCAGGAGCCGAGTCTGATCGCGCGGGTGCTGGACATGGGAGCCACGGGAATCATTGTGCCCCATGTCAATTCAGCTTCAGAGGCGCAACGGGTGGTAGCTGCTGCCCGCTTTCCACCGGTCGGTCATCGGTCGATCTCCGGCCCAAACGCGCTGAGTGGCTTCGCGGCCCGAACCGCCACCGAGCTGACCGAAGTCCTCGAAGCCCGCACGGTGGTGGCCGTGATGGTGGAGACCCCCGATGCGGTGCGCGATGCCGACGCCATCGCCTCGGTCGAGGGGGTGGACATGGTGCTCATCGGTCCCAGTGACCTGACCGCCGAGATGGGCATTCACGGGCAGTATGAGAATGAGCGTTTCCGCGATGCAGTAGACTCTGTGGCGGCGGCATGTCGTACTCACGGCGTAGCGCTCGGAATGGCCGGGATCAAATCCCTTGACCTGCTGAAACGGTTCGTCGGCTTGGGCCTGCGATTCATCTCGGCAGGCACCGACGTCGGAATGATGACGGAGGCGGCCACCGCCCGGGCGCAAGCACTCCGAGGGCTCGACGGCACCGCGACGATGTGACCAGATCTTGAGACCGAAACGAATTTCCCCACATCAGGAGGACGGATGCCCACCGCGATCTACACCGAACAAGTGACCGATCCGATGTCGTGGACCGGTGCCGACTTCACCAGCAAGGAAGACTTCACCTTCGATCTGTCGCGGCGCAACGTCGCAGCGCTGGAATCGATCCTGGTCAAGACGGCCAACAAGGACCGCGACGACATCACGCTCGACGACGTGCACCATCCGGATCTGGACGATGATCTGGCTCGGCTCTATCAGGACCTGATGTTCGGCAAGGGCCTGGCGTGCGTGCGCGGCTTCCCCGTGGAGCAGCACTCGATCGAAGACCTGGAACGGATCTACTGGGCGTTCTGCTGGCACCTCGGCTACCCGGTGTCGAACAACTCTTTCGGCCACCGGCTGGTGCGGGTGCAGGAAGAAATCCTGCCCGACGGCGTCCAGCCCGCCCGCGGCACCAAGTCCCGCGCCGAACTCGCGATGCACAACGACGCCGCCGACATTCTGTCGCTACTGTGCGTCTACCCGGCGTTCGAGGGCGGGGAGAGCCAGTTCGCCAGCGGACCCGCCGCCCACAACAGGATCCTGGCCGAGCGGCCGGACCTGCTCGAAGTCCTCTATCAGGGCTTTCCGCACCACCGCCGCAGCGAACAACCCGACGATCAGCCGGACGTGACTCCGTATGACGTGCCGGTGTTCTCGCAGACCGACGGGCGCATCTGCATCAATTTCACCTACAGCAGCATCCTGCCTGCGATGAAGACCCTCGGGCGCGAGTTCACACCGATCCAGGAAGAGGCGATCGAACTGCTTCGCAACATTCTGGTCGAGCAGCAGGTCGAATTCCGGCTGGAATCCGGCGAGGCGGCGGTGGCCAACAACTTCGCCATGTGCCACTCCCGGTCGGACTTCGTCAGCAGCAACGATCCGAAGAAGGCGCGCTGTTTCCTGCGAGCCTGGATGGAGGTACCCCGCGCAGACCGCCGGTTGCCGTTGGGGCGGGAGTACTTTCACATGGAGAACAAGGATCTGCGGCTCGGTTACGACGTGGTCCCTGGCCGCGACGGTGCGATCGCACGCAACGATTACAAGAACGTCGACGCGGCACTGGCCGACATGTTCAGGTCAGCGCAGGCGAAGCCCAAGCCCAAGAGCTGATGAGCACACCCCAGCGCCCGCGGCTGGTCTACGAGCGGTGGACCGACCCTGTCGCCGGAGACATCCTCGAGCTCTCCGACGTCGACGTCGTGAAGCTGGACCTGAGCATGCCCGAGGAACGGGGCTGGGCCGCACTCGAGTCCGCGCACGGTTACCAGGTGGCTACTCGCACCGACGTCGCGAGAATCGCAGCCGGAACCCAGTGGCTGGCCGGCCCGGAGTTGATCGAGCGATGCAGGAATCTGCTTGCGGTGTGCTCGGCGGGTGCGGGCTACGACGTCATCGACGTCGAGGCGTGCACCCGTGCCGGCATCGCGGTGTGCAACAATTCCGGCCCCGGTGCCGAAGCCGTCGCCGAGCACGCGCTGGGCTTCATGCTCGATCTGGCGAAGAGGATCACGGTCGCGGACCGGGCGCTGCGAAGCGGTCCGCTGGGAGATCGGTTGCGACTGCAGGGCAGTCAGCTTCTCGGCAAGACGCTGGGTGTGGTCGGACTGGGCGCGATCGGCGGCCGTCTGGTGGAGCTGTGCGCGCCGTTCGGTATGGAGGTCCTGGCGTTCGATCCCTACCTCGACGACATGACTGCGCAGGCTCGCGGGGTACGACGGGTGACTCTGGCCGAACTGATCGAGCATGCCGATTTCGTCCAGGTGACGTGTCCGCTGACCGCGGAGACGCAGGGTCTCATCGGCGCCGATGAGTTCGCTGCGATGAAGCGGACAGCCTTCTTCATCACCACGGCGCGCGGACCGATCCACGACGAGGCCGCGCTGCTGGCGGCGCTCGAGCGCGGCGACATCGCCGGCGCCGGTCTGGACGTCTTCCACGAGGAGCCGCCCCGGCAAGACAACCCACTGCTGCGACTCGAGAATGTCATCGCGACCCCGCACACCGCGGGCATCACCGTGGAGGCGGCCCGGGACATCGCCGTGGCGACGGCCACCCAGTGGCAGGCCATCTTCGCCGGGGAGGTGCCCCCGCGACTCCTGAATCCGGACGTGTGGCCACACTACCGTGAGAGGTTCCAGGAGATTCTGGGCGTGCGCCCCGCGACATCCGCTTCAGCGCAGCTGCCGAGAGAGGTTCACACGTGACCGGGAAGGGTGGCCGATAGTGGGGTACGAGACCATCGAGTTCGAGGTGCGCGGGCACACCGCGTGTGTGACTCTCAATCGGCCCGAAGTGCTCAACGCGATCAACGACGAGATGATTGCGGAGCTCGCCGAGGTCTATGCCGAGATCGAACGCTCACAAGATATCTGGACGGTCATCATCACCGGGTCCGGCCGTGCGCTGTGTGTCGGTGCGGACGTCAACAAGGCTGCCGATCATGACATGGAGAACGTGCCCGGCATCGACAACCAGGGTGAGGCGATCCTGAGCTCGATGCGGCAATGGGACGCGCCGCAGGAGGCCACACCGCCGTGGCTGCAGATGACCAAACCGATCATCTGCGCGGTCAACGGAATCGCCTGTGGCGCCGGAATGGACCTCGTCACCACCGCTGACATCACCCTCGCCTCCGACCGGGCGTCGCTGATGGATCCGCACGTCAGCATCGGAGTCACGTCGGGCCGCGAGGCGGTTCGGCTGGCCAGGATCCTGCCCCTCCCGGTCGCCATGCGTCTGGTACTCATGGGCAAGCACGAGCGGCTCGATGCGCAGCGTGCCTACGACCTCGGCGTGTTCACCGAAGTCGTCGCCCACGAGTCGCTCATGCAGCGCGCGTGGGAGGTCGCCGAGACCATTAATTCCAATGCACCACTGGCAGTTCGGGGTTCGCGGATGGCGGTGCGTAAGGGGTTGACACTGCCGATCTATGAAGCTGAACTCCTGGCGGAGAATTATCGGATGAAAGTGGCGTTGACCAAGGACGCGATCGAGGGTCCGCGAGCGTTTCTGGAGAAGCGCACACCGGACTGGCAGGCGCTCTAGTCAGATCTGGCCGGTAACGCGGGGATCGCCAACGCGGCAATCAACCTGCACGTGTAGGTAGATCGCACATTCTCGCCCACGGAGAGTATTCTTATTCGCACTATGACTGCGAAGAAGAAGCCGGCCGACGATCTGGAGATCGTCGACGCTGAGCTGGAGATGCCCACGTCCTGGCAGGAACGGACGATCGAGCGCCGATTGAGTTCGGCCAGGGCGCGTGCCCTGGCGCGCAGCTCACGGTTCCTGGCCACTGCTCTCGAACTCGTCGAGGAGTCGGGTCGCGCCGATTTCACCATCCAGACCCTCATCGACAGGTCGAACCTCAGCCTGCGCGCCTTCTACCAGCACTTCGCCGGGAAAGACGAACTGCTGCTCGCGCTGTATGAAAACGTGACGAGCCAGTTCACCGAGAACATCCGCCAAGAGGTGTCGGCGGCGGACGGGCCCATGGAGCAACTCGAGGCGTTCTGCCGAGGCGTGCTGTCCAGGGCAGAGTCGTCGGAAGCCGTCGGCGGTCGCGTCATGACGATCTACAACCTGAGCCTGGAGATCGAGCGGCCCGACGACTTCGCCAAAGTGTGGGAGCCCCACCTCCGGCTGATGACGAAGATCCTCACCGCGTGCGCTCGCGAAGGATTGGTTCGCGACGACCTCACACCGGCCCAGTTGACCACCCTGCTCAACACGACGTTGACCGCGCTGGCCCAGATCGGTGTCTTCCACCTGGGCGGTAAGAGCACGAAACTCACCGAAGACCAGTTGTGGGCGTGGTGCAAGCAGGCAGTGAGTCCCCCGAGCCCGGCGCCCGCGGCCGCCAAGGCACCTCGTCGCCGCGCGAGCACCCGCCGGTCGAAGGATCTAGCGGGGTAGGCCCAAGCCGCGCTGCGCGATGATGGTGCGCTGAACCTCGCTGGTGCCGGCGTAAATCGTGGTGCCCAGAGAGAACCGCAGCGTGTGGTCGAACCTGCCGTGTTCGGGCGCTGTCGGCTCGAGGTAGCTGCGCAGCCCGTCCGGCCCCACCATCTCCACGATGTCCTGGCTGGCGCGTTCGAGCGCTTCGGTGCTGAAGACCTTGGACATCGGCCCCTCGGCGATCGGTATCTGACCCTGTTCGGCCATCCACACACAGCGTCGCTGGAGCAACATCGACACTTCGTTCTCCATCGCCGCGCGGGATATCCGCCTGCGCACATCGGGGTTGTCCATGGGCTTGCTGCCATCGGGCAACCTTGTCGTCGTCGCCCAGCTTTCGGTGTGCTGGAGAAGGCGGGTCAGATGCGGACCCCATCCCGAGGCGTGTTCGTCCTGCAGTGACAGGCCGAGCACCTGCCAACCACCGTCGACGTCGCCGACCCGCCACTCGTCACCGACCCGGACGTCGCTGAAGAACGTGATGTTGGTCCGCTCACCGGACAATGTCCAGACCGCCTGTGCCTCGAATCCCTCGGTTGCACATGGCACCAGAAACATGGTCAGACCCTTGTGTTTCGGCTTGTCGGGAGCTGTGCGGGCGAGCAGGAAGATGTAATCGGCGATATGGCCGTTCGTGGTGAACATCTTGGACCCGTTGATCACCCACGTGTCACCCTCGCGCACCGCTCTGGTCGTCGCGGCCGCGACGTCCGAGCCGCACTCGGGCTCACTGAATCCGAGCGCGATGGTGATGTCGCCCTTGAGCGCCCCGGCGAGAATGCGATCCTGCAACGCTGGGGTGCCGATGTGGCGGATGATGGACGCGACCATCCGGGTCGTCTCCGAGAGATACACCGGCGCGTCGAAAAGCATCATCTGTTCTTTGAGTACCTGGTCATCCCAGGCATTGCGGTTCTGGCCGCCGAATTCCTCCGGCCAGTTGGGCGCGAAGTATCCCTTGTCGACGAGGCCGAGGGCGAAGTCATGATCGTGGGCGACTCCACTGCGGTATACGCGTTCCTCGAACTCCGGTGTCAGAACCTGCTCGAGGTGCGCGTGCACCTCGTCGCGATAGGCCTCTGTGTTCGGGTCGAGCTGAAAGTGCATGCGATCCACCAATCGTTGTCCGGCCGGCGCACCGCCGTGCCGGGGATAGTGTGAATAATGCTAATCTCATTAACGAGAATACTCATATCCGCACCGGATGGGACGTAAGCCGTGGACCTCACCCTCTCCGGCGAGCAGAAGCAGCTCGTGGAGTCCTTTGCCGCGCTGTACGCGCGCGAATCTCCCACGGAGCGCGTACGTGCCGCCGAACCGCTGGGGTTCGACGCCAAACTCTGGCAGGCGCTCCGGGAGATCGGGGTGCTCGAGATGGCGGTTTCCGAGGAGGCCGGCGGCTGGTCGTCGTCGGTTGTCGAGCTCGCGCTCATTGCCGAGCAGTTCGGTTGCGCCGTGGGTTCGGCCCCGGTCATCGAAGCTCAGGTTGCGGTGCGGCTGCTCGCATCGATCGGAGCGGCGGCGGCCGATCTGCTGGACTCGGCGCTCAACGGGCAAACGCTCATCGTCTTCGCGCCGCGGTCCTACCCCGGTCAACGCATCGAGCTGGCGCCGGCAGGCGCGGTGGCCGACGTCGTGGTGGCGATGGTCGAGGGCAACCTGCTCGCCGTGCCGGTCGCCGCGGGCGCTGCCCGGCAGGTGCAGAACCTCGGGTCACTGCCATTGGCCGACATCATGGTCACCGACGACGCGACGCTGTTGGCAGAAGGGCCTCAGGCCGCGCGGTTGCACTCCGAAGCCCTCGACGTGTGGCTGACCCTCACCGCGGCGGCGCTGGTAGGCGGGGCAGGCAAGGCCGTTCAGATCGGCGTGCAGTACGCCAAGGAGCGACATGCGTTCGGGACTCCGATCGGCGCGTTCCAGGCGGTCTCGCATCCGCTCGCGGACAGCGCGACCGCCGTCGACGGGGCCCGTCTGCTGGCGTTCGAAGCGGCGTGTGCGTTCGAGGATGAACCCGCCCGGGTCACCGAACTCGCGGCGATGGCATTCGCCTTCGCCTACGAGTCAGCGCGCGACGCCACTCGGCGCAGTCTGCACATCCATGGCGGCTACGGGTTCGGTATGGAAGGCGACATCCAGCTCTTCTACCGCCGAGTCCGGGCCTGGGCGCTGGTGTACGGCGACGCGAACGCCGCGCTGGACCGGGTGGCCGACGCGCGTTACGGAGTCGTCGCCGGCTGATCGGCGCGGGGGAACAGCACTGCGAAGCTCAGCGTTGCGCGCGCGGCGATCCGGTCCCCGCCGACATCGAAGACATCGACGCCGACCACGACGCTTCGCCTGCCCCGCCGGACGAGCTTGGCCACAGCGCGCGCCGGACCGGTCATCACCGGCGCCAAGAAGTGGATCGTCATGTCCGCAGTGCTGACCCCGCTGCCCACATCGGCGACCGCAAAGGCGAGCCGGCCCGCCGCCACGTCGATCAGAGTCGCCACGAGTCCGCCCTGTAGAGCGCCGCGCACGTTCATGATGTCCGGCCGGTTGTGCAGGTCGACGATGACGGTGTCCTCGGTTTCGAGGACGTCGTAGAACGGCAATTGCCCGAACAGGTGTCCGGGGATGGTGACCGGCATGGGACGCGGCTGCGGCAACTGCGCGGTCGAGCCGCCAGTCGGGTCGGTCACTGTTGCGCCCGCACCTGGTCCTTGACCGCGAGTACCACGGGTGGAGCGTCCCGCCAGTCGGGCACGCCGTTCTCGGGCCCGGCGGTCGCACGCTTGTCGTCCCGGACTTGAGACCAGTGCGAGTGGTTGAGCTGATGCAGCGTGAAGCACGACTGCAGCGAGTTGTAGAAGCCCATGTTGTCGAGTGTCTGATTGACCGACTCCTTGATCAGCAGCGCGGCCATGGTGGGAACGTCGGCAATGCGCCGCGCCATGTCGAGCGTCCGGTCGGCCAGCTCGTCGCGGGTGAACACCTTGCTGACCATGCCGAGGCGATGCGCCTCGTGGATGTCGATGGCATCACCGGTGAGCATGAGTTCTTTCGCCTTGCGCGGCCCGAACTCCCAGGGATGCCCGAAGTACTCCATGCCGCACATGCCCAGCCGCGTGCCGACGACGTCCGCGAACCGCACGTCGTCACTGCCGACGATGAGGTCACAGGCCCACATCAGCATCAGGCCGGCCGAGAACACGTCGCCGTGCACCTGGGCGATGGTGATCTTGCGCAGGTTGCGCCACCGCAGGGTGTTCTGGAAGAAGTAGTGCCACTCCTGCAGCATGCACTTCTCGGCGCCCTCGCGGGTTCCGCCGTTGATCGACGCGCTCGGATGTTGGTCGGGTCCGGGCAGGTACTCGCTGATCGCCTGTTTGGAACCGATGTCGTGACCAGAGGAGAACATCTTGCCTTCGCCGGCGAGGATCACCACTCGGACATTGTCGTCGGCCTCGGCGGCGCCGAACGCCTCGTCGAGTTCGACGAGCATTCCGCGGTTCTGTGCGTTGCGCTGGTCCGGACGGTTGAGCGAGATCCGCACGATGCGGCCGTCGTCGAAACTCTGCCACTTGAGGAATCTGTAATCGCTCACCGGTGCCGCTCCCTTGACGTAGTCGAACAATAGTGTTCTCTTTTACTGAGAATACATATTCTCATAATGGCCACTTAGAAGGGGTGCCCGACCGTGAACGCCCAACCCCGCGAGATCTGGGACGCCGACAACCACCTGTATGAACCGCCCGATGCCTACACCCGGCACCTGCCGAAGAAGTACCAGAGCGCGATCAAATGGATACAGGTCGACGGTCAGACGAAGCTCATGATCAAGGGCAAGCTGACCGACACGATTCCCAACCCCACCTACGACGTCGTCGCATCGCCCGGAGCGTGGGCGGACTATTTCCGCGGCGTCAACCCGGATGGTAAATCGCTTCGGGAGCTGGCCAACCCGATTGCCTGTCCGGACTCCTTCCGGCGCGCGCAGGAACGCATGGAGTTGCTCGATGCCCAGCGCATCCAGGCCTGTGTCATGTTCCCCACCACGGGCGGCATGCTGGAGGAGCGGATGACCGATGACATCGAGCTCGCCCATGCCGTCGTGCACGCCTACAACGAATGGCTCTACGAGGAATGGACGTTCGACTATCGGGGAAGGATCTTCGCGACCCCGGTCATCACGTTGCCCGACGTGCACAAGGCAGTTGCCGAACTCGACTGGTGCGTCGAGCGGGGTGCGCGGGCCGTGCTGGTCAACCCGCGGCCGGTGGCCACGGTGTCCGGGCACACCACGTCGATGGGCCAACGCTACTTCGACCCCTTCTGGGCGAGGGCCGAGCATCACGGCATCCCTGTTCTCATGCACGCCTGCGACTCCGGCTATGACCGCTACAGCAGGGACTGGGAGGGCGCAGGCTCGGAATACCTGCCGTTCAAGCCGGACGCCTTCAAGACGATCATCTACGAGGATGCCCGCTCGATCCTGGACACCTGCGCGGCGTTGGTGGCCCACGGCGTGTTCATCCGCCACCCCGGGGTGCGGGTCGGAGTCGTGGAGAACGGCGGCAACTGGGTGCCCCGACTGCTCGAACTGTTCGACCGGGTGTATCGAAAGATGCCGGCGGAATTCACCGAACACCCGGTGGCGCAGTTCAAACGGCACGTGTGGGTCAACCCGTTCCATGAGGAAGACATGACGGGGCTGATCGATCTCCTCGGAGCTGACCGGGTGTTGTTCGGGTCGGACTATCCGCACCCCGAAGGTCTCGCCGAACCGGCCGAGCTGACGCCGGAGATCGCAGCGCTGAGCGAACCGGTTATCGACCGCATCATGGGCGCCAACCTCCGTGAGCTGCTCTCGGCGGTCCCCAGTGGACGGTGAACCCACACCCCGAGTCATCTTGTGGGGGCCGGGGCAGGTCGGGGTCGGGGCACTTCGGGCGATCATCGCCCATCCTGGTCTCGAACTCGTCGGCGTCGTCGTGTACTCGGAGGCAAAGGACGGACGGGACGCGGGCGATCTGTGCGGGATGCCCCCAACCGGCGTGACGGCCACCAGGGATGTCGATGCGGCGCTCGCCCTCGATGCGGACGTGGTGGCGTTCTTCGCCTCGGGTGACTACCGGTACCGCGAAGCGGCCGAGGATGTGGCTCGATGCCTGCGCGCCGGCAAGAACGTGGTGTGCACATCGCTGGTGCCGCTGTGCTATCCACCCGCTGCCGACCGCGAGACGGTCGAGCTGCTGGAGCAGGCCTGCCGGGACGGCGGCACCAGCCTGTTCAACAGTGGAGTCGACCCCGGTTGGGCCAACGACGTCATCCCCCTGGTGATGTCCGGCTTCAGCAGCCGGGTGGACACCGTGACCACTCAGGAGATCCTCGACTACGGCGGGATCAACCAACCCGAGATCATGTTCGACTTCATGGGCTTCGGGCACCCCCCGGACTTTCCGGCGCCGCTGCTCGACCAGGCGCGACTCGCGCACCTGTGGGCGCCCGTCGTCCACATCGTGGCCGACGGGCTCGGGCTCCCGCTGGATCGGGTGGACACCGAGATCGAACCATGGCTCGCGACGCAGCGGTACGAGGTCGCCTCGGGCTGGATCGAAGCAGGAACGATGGGCGCCATGCGCTTTCGGCTGGCGGGCGTCGCCGACGGCGAGGAGCGGGTGATCCTCGAGCACTTCACCAGAATGGGGGAGTGCTCGGCCCCAGACTGGCCCCGCCACCCGTCGCCGCACGGGGGGTACCGGGTGATCGTCGACGGGATGCCGACCTACACCGTCGACATCGAGATGCACGGGCGCGGAAACAACCTCCGCGGACTCACCTATGCGACCGTGATGCGGGAGATCAACGCGATCCCCGCCGTGATCGCCGCGCCTCCGGGGCTGCTGTCGACCCTCGACCTTCCGGTCATCACCGGCCCGATGCGGGGCGGGCGATGGCAGGGCGTTCTGCCGCGAACGGAGCGCGCGTGAACGACGACGTGCCGACGGTCTCGGACGACCTCTGGACCGTGATGAGCACCGCCACGGCAGTGCGTCGATACCGTGCCGAACATGTCTCCGACGAGGTGCTGGAACGCTGCCTGCTGGCCGCCTCGTGGGCGCCGTCAGGCGGTAACGGACAGCCCTGGCGGTTCGTCGTGCTCGAATCCACCGAACTCCGATCCCTGATCACTTCCGCTGCGCACCGGACCTGGGAGGTGATGCGGGATTTCTACAAACTGCCAGAGGTCGCCGACGGCGCCGACGACCCCAAATCCCGCACGCTGCGGACGATGGCCGAGCACATGGACGTCGGCGGCGGCGCACCGAGGTTGGTGCTCTTCTGTGTTCAGCCGCAACGGGGCACGACCGAACTACAGCAGGCCGGCTCGATCTTTCCCGCCGTACAGAACTTCCTGCTCGCCGCACGCGCGCAGGGTCTCGGCGCAGCCATCACGCTGTGGCAGGACGCGTGCGCACCCGAACTGCGGGAGAAGATCGGCATTCCCGACGACTGGAAGATCGCCACGTTGTTGACCGTCGGGTGGCCGAAGGGCCGGCATCACCGGGTTCGCCGTAAGCCGTTGCCGGATGCCACCGCGGTGGATCAGTGGGACCGACCGTGGCAGACGATGGACTGACCTATCCACAACTGTCGATGTACCTGCCCGTGTTCAGCACGGAGCCGACGTACGACTGGCCCACGACGCTGGCGCTCGCGCGGGCGATGGACGTCGCAGGTATCGAGCGAGTCGCGGTCTCCGACCATGTGGTATTCGGAGAGAACGCCGATGCCTACGGTGACCCCCGAGTCGGCGGTATCCAGCCGACCGGACCGACGGCGCATGGCTCGAACCGCTCACCGTGCTCACGGCGGTCGCCGCATCGACGACCCGGATTCGACTCAACACGGCACCGTCAACACGGCCGTCACACGCAGGCTCGCACGATTCGGCACCGGCTGGATCCCCTGGGAATCGGCGTTGGCTGATCTACCCACCGCGATCTCGGCGATGAAGGACGCCGTGCGCGAGCGGGCGGAGACGCAGCCGGGCTGCAGGTCCTGGTCGCCGCCGGGGTCACAGACCTCGGAATGCCGCTCGAAGTTCCCGAGCGCCACGACGAGGCGGTGCAGTTCCTGACACAGTTCGTCGAGGCGTTCCGGGCCGCCACGCGCTGAGCGGAACTGGCGCGCCCGAGCGCTACACCAGCCCGAAGAAGGTCTTCGCGTTGGTGGACAACACCTTCCGCTTGGTTTCTTCGTCGAGTCCTTCGGTGGCCTTGTTGGCGACCTCGGTGCTGTGCGGCCAGTTGGTGTCGTTGTGCGGGTAGTCCGTCTCGAACATCAGCTGATCCGGGCCCACCAGGTCGAGGATCCGGAACGCGACGGGATCGCCGAAGGTCGAGAACCACACGCGTCCGGGGACCTGGGTGCTCGGCGGTTCGGTCAACAACGGATGGATACCTCCCCAGGCCCGGCGGTCCTCCCACACCTCGTCGACCCGCTGAAGGTAGTAGGGAATCCAGCCTGCCTGCGCCTCGGCGAATGCGAGCTTCAGTTTGGGGAACTGTTTGAGTTTGGCAGAGAACAGCCAGTCGACCAGGGCGATGGTGCAGTTGACCGCCATCAGCGCGCTCGTCACGACGTGCGGTGAGTCGGGCGAGGATTTGGTCAGCGACGAACTCGATCCGATGTGCAACATGACGCCCACGTTGTTTCGCTCGCAGGCGGCGAAGAACGGGTCCCAGTAGCCGCTGTGAATGGAGGGCAGATCCAGGCGGGCGGGCAATTCGGAGAAGCACACCGCCGGCATGCCCTTCGCGGCGACCCGTTCCACCTCTTTGGCGGCCAGTTCCACGTCCCACAACGGGATGATGCCGAGCGGGATCAGCCGACCATTGGAGTCGCCGCCCCACTCGTCGATCTGGAAATCGTTGTAGGCCTGAACGCAGAGCAGCGCGAGGTCTTTGTCCTTGGCGTGCAGAAAGCGCTGCCCGCAGAACCGAACCAGAGTGTTGGGGAAGCACGCCGAGGCTTCGATGCCGGCGATGTCCATGTCCGCGAGACGATCCTTGGGACGAAAGCAACCAGGACGCATTTCGTCGTAGGTGATCGGGTCGGTGGTGAGCTCGTCGATCTCGTACCCGGCCGCGGCACTGATCAGTGGAATCGGGATGATCGAGTCTTCGTAATGCCAGATGTCCGCGTCGCGGCCTGCGTCGTCGTCGATGAACGCCACGTCCGAGGTGACTGTCGGATCCATCCGGCCCCGGTGCCGCACGATGCGTGGTCCGACATCCCGATAGCGCTGGGGGAGTCGACTGGTCCACAGATCGGCGGGTTCAACGAGATGGTCGTCCGGGGAGACGATCAAGATGTCGGTGCTCAAGGCTGCGCTCCTTTTCAGGACGGCTGGCGTCATTCGTTGATGGCGTTCGTTCTCCTGAACGAGAATGATCATTTCCATGTTAACGCATGGGGGTTACCGAGCGCAGTTGGTAGTCAACGTCCCAGCATGCGACTGCCCGTCCTTGCTGTCACGAGGCGAAATGCGGTGTTCAGGCGGCGTTGGAAGTCGGCCGCGGTGATCCTGCGCTGTGACATCCCCACCATGCCGGCCAGCCAGACGTCGCACAGTAGCGCGCCGACTGCCACATCGTCGGGTGTGAAATCCTCGTGCCCGAGCGCTTCGGCGAATATCTCGCTCACGTGCAGTCGAACGCTTTCGACCTCCCCGGCGGCCGACTCGTCGGCCAGCGCATACGCCAGCGCGACCGCATCGGCGAACAGGGGTTGACGGTACAGCTCGGCGAACAGGGTGCGCATGAGTTGCTGCAGTCGCTTGTGAGGACTCGCGACGACGAACAGCTCAGCGGTGTGAGCCGTATCGAAGTCCTCCAGCCACTGACCGAGCACCGCCACCACGAGATGGGGTTTGGAAGGAAAATAGCGATAGATGGTGGCGGTGGACACTCCGGCGGCCTCGGCCACATTGCGCATGTTGAGTCCCTGGTACCCGTGAACGGCTGCCTCCTGCGCTGCCGCGGAGACGACGCGTGACCTGCGCGCGGATTGAGCAGATGGCCCAGGTCGGTCGACGTTGGCGGCCACCGGCGTCGTGCAGGCATCCTCAATCAAAGCTCCTCCATGAGAGAATAAATGTTCTCGCGGGGTGGCAGGTAATGTTCTCACCATGGTCGATCCGTCATCGGAGCGGGCCGGGGTGCCGGCGGGGCGCGCTGAACCCACCCCTGGATCATCGGCGAAAACCGCCGTGACGCTTTACCCTTCGGGCGTCCGGCTGAGCTTCGCCGAACTCGACTCAGCTGCCAACAAGCTGGCCCGCTTCCTGCGCGGCCACGGAGTCCGGCCCGGCGACACCGTGGCGATCCTGATGGAGAACAACCGGCACATCCACGCCGCGGCATGGGCTGCACGCCGGATCGGCGTCTACTACACACTGGTCAACACGCACCTGAGCGTGACCGAGGTCGCCTACATCATCGACGACTGCGAGGCCACAGCGGTGCTGGCGTCTCGTGGACAGCGTGGCATCTGCCAAGAGTTGGATCGCGAACTGCCGCGCGGTCTGCCGGCGCTCGCACTCTTCGCCGACGGCGAGCTCGACGGCTGGCAACGCTATCCGGATTGCATCGCACACGAATCCGGCGCGCCGTTGGACGAGACCTGGGAGGGGCAGCTGTTGCAGTACTCGGCTGGCAGCACGGGGCAGCCGAAGGGCATCCGGCGTCCGCTCAGGCCGGCCGCGCCGTCTTCACTGTCCACGCCGGTGTTCCGTGAGTTGGGGGTCGGGCCTGACTCGGTATACCTCAGCCCCGCCCCGACTTATCACACCGCGCCTGCGATGTGGACGATGGCGGCCCAGGACGCCGGAGCCACCACGGTGATCATGGAGCGGTTCGACGCCGAAGGCGCGCTGAAGTGCATCGAACAATTCGGGGTGACCCATGCCCAATTCGTACCCACGATGTTCATCCGGATGTTGCGGCTGCCCGAAGCCGTGAAGCACCGCTACGACCTCTCCTCGCTGAAGCGGGTCATCCACGCCGCCGCGCCGTGCCCGGTGGACATCAAGAGGCAGATGATCGCTTGGTGGGGCCCGATCATCGACGAGTACTACGGCTCATCGGAAGGTGCGGGCATCTCTTTCATCCGGGCCGAAGACTGGCTTCGGCGTCCCGGGTCTGTGGGCAAGCCCATCCTCGGTGTGCCCCACATCCTGGATGACGACGGTCGCGAGCTTCCGGCCGGGGAAGTCGGCGACGTGTTCTTCGAAGGTGGCTACGACTTCGACTACCTCAACGATCCGGAGAAGACCGCTGCCGCTCACTCACCCCAGGGTTGGGTCACCGTCGGCGATGTCGGCTACCTGGACGACGAGGGGTATCTGTTCCTCACCGACCGCCGACACAACATGATCCTGTCCGGCGGTGTCAACATCTACCCGCAAGAGGCCGAACACGTGCTCATCGGGCATCCTGCGGTTGTCGACGCAGCGGTGTTCGGCATACCCGACCACGATCTCGGGCAGTCGGTGATGGCCGTGGTCGAACTGGTCGACCCCTCCGCTGCCTCCGATGAATTGGCACAGGAGCTCTTGACATGGGTGCGGGCGCGACTGTCACGCCAGAAGTGCCCACGCGCCATAGCTTTCGAGAAGCGTCTGCCACGCACCGACGCCGGCAAGCTGTACAAACGCACTCTCGTCGAACGGTACGGCGGCTGAGCCGGTCAGCCACGCTGCTGGATCAGCAGAGTCTGCGCACAGGTGCCGATGAACCCCTCACGGTCGAAGATCTCCGCGGTGGTCACACCGATGCCGTCTGGACCGATCGAGCCGCGGGCGCGCAGTGCGAAATCATGGCCCGCCGGCAATCGGTGCAGGTGCACCACGGTGTCGGTGTTCATGAACATGAACTGCGCGGGATCCAGCGCCGCACCGATCCCGTTGGCCGAATCGACCACCATCGCCAGCCGCTGCAGCGCTGTGGTGGGTTCGTCGTCGACGAGTGGGACGAGTGGGCTCAGCCAGACTTCCGGGGTAGTAGTTCCAGTGTTCGCCTGTCGGCGCCAGCTGACGGTCTCCAGATAGCCGGGGGCACCCTCCCACGCGTGAGCGACCTCGGTCGCCTCACCCTCGACCAGCGGCGGATAGCGATCGGTGGTGATGTCGGCGGTGTCAGTCGTAGCAAGCAACCAGGCCGTCACGCGGGCCACGGTCCGGCGGCTGCCGTCAGGCCGATCTGCCGACATCTCCGCACACATCAACGAGATCCGCGAGCCGGGGCGCTGCACCCAGGCGCGGACCCGCACCGTCGACACCGGGATCGCGCCGAGGATGTCGAGGGTCAGGCGCCCGACGCGCAGATCGGTGCCGGCCGCGAGTTCCTCGATGGCTTTGGTCAGCAGCGCCAGCGGCGGAGAACCGTGCTGAATCTGAGGATCCCAGTTGCTGCGTGTCCCGTCGGTCGAGGTGAAGATCGACCACTCGCCCTCGGTGCCCTGACGTTGGAACAGGCAGTCGATCATGCCGCCGGCTCGGCGCGCAGCACGGAGTCGGGGTCGCCGTCGTCGAGCGCTTCGGGCCAGCCCGGATACGGCGGGGGAGTGCCGCCGAAAGCCGGGCAGCGAGACTGGTGGGCGCACCAGTTGCACAGCCGCGACTGGCTCGGCCGGAAGTCACCGCTCGCACCCGCGGTCTGGATGGCCCGCCAGATCGCCATCAGCGTCTTCTCGAACCGCTGCAGCTCGTCGAGGTCGGGGGCGTAGTCGAGCACCTGACCGTCGGCGAGATACAACAGTCGCAACCGGGTGGCCAACACGCCGTGCGCACGCAACAGCGCGACCGCGTAGAACTTCATCTGGAACATGGCCTTGAACTCAGCCAGCGCCCGAGCCTCGGGCGGCGCCTTGCCGGTTTTGTAGTCGACGACCCGCAGCTCGCCCGTCGGCGCGACGTCGATGCGGTCGATGAAGCCGCGCAAGAGCGTCCCGTCGGCGAGTTCGACCTCCACCCGTTGTTCACAACTCTGCGGTTCGAAGCGGGTCGGGTCCTCCAACCGGTAATAACCCGATACCAGTGCGCGGGCTTGGTCGAGCATCTCGGCGCGCAGCTCCGCGTCGATGTCCTCGGCCAGCGATGGCTGTTCGGAGACCACCCGCTCCCAGGCCGGCGTCACCAGCGACACCGCAGTCTCGGGTAACCGCTGCGCCGCGGGAAGCGCGTACAACTGCTCCAGGGCGGCGTGCACGACGGAGCCTCGCACCTGCGCCGTCGATGACGGTTCTGGCAGCCGGTCGATCGCGCGGAAGCGGTACAGAAGCGGACACTGCTTGAAATCGGCGGCCCGCGACGGTGACAACGCGGGCCTGCGTAGCGGTGGCTCTGCCGGCCGGCGGACCGGCGGCGCCGGTCCCGACGCGCCCTCCTGTTCGGTCGGCTCAGTCATGGCATTCACCCTAGAGCCGGGGTCGGACAGATCCGGGTAACCCGGCCGCACCCGTCGGGAAGGCGGCTGGCAGGCTGGTCAGCTGTGCGCAGAACCGGTCCTTTCGCCGTCGGTGACCGCGTGCAACTCACCGACACCAAGGGCCGGCGCTACACAATGCTGCTCAAGACGGGCGGCGAGTTCCACACGCACCGCGGCATCATCGCTCTCGACGACGTGATCGGGCTGCCCGAGGGCAGCGTCATCCGGGCCACGAACGGCGACCCGTTCCTGGTGCTGCGTCCGCTGCTGGTCGACTACGTGATGTCGATGCCGCGGGGCGCGCAGGTCGTCTATCCGAAAGACGCCGCGCAGATCGTCCACGAAGGCGACATCTTTCCGGGCGCCAGGGTGCTCGAGGCGGGTGCTGGATCCGGGGCCTTGACGTGCTCGTTGCTGCGCGCCGTCGGATCCGGCGGCCAGGTGACGTCCTACGAGGTCCGCGACGACCACGCCGAGCACGCAGTCCGCAACGTCACGACCTTCTTCGGCGAGCAGCCGCCCAACTGGGAACTGGTCACCGCCGACCTCGCCGACTACTCCGGCGGCGAGGTCGATCGCGTGGTGCTGGACATGCTGGCACCGTGGGAGGTGCTCGGGACCGTCGCCGACGCGCTCGTCGCCGGAGGCGTGTTGATGGTGTACGTGGCCACGGTGACCCAGCTGTCGAAGACCGTGGAAGCGCTGCGCGAACAACAGTGCTGGACCGAGCCGCGGGCCTGGGAGAGCATGCAGCGCGGCTGGCACGTGGTCGGACTCGCGGTGCGCCCGGAGCACTCGATGCGGGGGCACACGGCATTCCTGATCAGTGCCCGCAGGCTGGCGCCCGGCGCGGTGGCGCCGGTTCCCACCCGCAAGAAGCGCCCTTCGATCTGACGGTCCGCCGCGCGGCTCAGTCGTCATCCGGACGGCGCAGGCCGCGGCGCACCGAGAGCAGTTCGACCTCGGGACGTGCCGCGACCAGGCGCTCGGCGGCATCGAGCACCTCGACCACGTGGGCACGCTCGCCGGAGACAACGGCCAATCCGACCCCGGCACGCCGGTACAGGTCCTGGGCACCCGTCTCGGCGGCGGACACCGTGAAGCGGCGCGTGAGTTCGGCGACGAGTGGGCGCACCACCGAGCGCTTCTCCTTGAGCGAGCGCACGTCTCCGAGCAGCAGGTCGAATTCCAGCCAGCCGATCCACATCGGTCAGGGCGTCGGGGTCGGGGTCGGGGACGGTGGGGCCGGCGCCGGCGGTGCCGGCGGACCGGGTTCCGGGTTCGGAGCCGGCGGACCGGGTTCCGGCGGTGGGGCGGGCGGCGGTGCCCCCGGCTCGCCGTCGAGTTCCAGTAGCAAGTCGGCGGTCCGTCGGGTCAGCTGCCACGACTCGTCAGCCGGCGCGAACTCCATCGGGAAGGTGAACTCGCCGGTCTGGGGATTGCTGGTTCGAACCACGACCGTGGCCACGACGTTGCCGGGGTCGGCCTGAGACCAGGCCATGTCGCGGACCTCGAAGGTCAGGGGTAACGCACCGTTGTCGCGTAGCGCAGTGGCGAAGCGGTCGAGTCCGGCGGCTTCGTCGGCGGTGCCGTTCTCGATGAGCACGATCTTCTGATCGCCGGGCAGGGCCGGGTCGGCCAGCCGGCCCATCACCTCGGTCAGCGCCGCCGGAGCCGGGAGTGGCGGCCCGCCCCGCGCGGGCGGGCCCGGTGGGGCGAGCCCGACCGACGGGGCGGGCGACGTTTCGACCGTCGCCGTCGTCCCAGCGGACTCGGGATCACCGGACTGCGCGCACCCACCGAGACCGAGCGCCGCCGCAGTTGCGGCGGCGCTCAGGATCGCGACGGTATGACGCACAGCGTCATGCTTCGTTAAGAAGTGACAGAAGTAAAGATCAGCCCACGGCGGAGATGAGCGCCATCGCCGACGACTTGGACAGTTGCCAGCCGGTCGGGCTGGGTCCGGCGATGAACGTCAGCGGCTGGCTGGCGACCTGACCGGCCGGGGAGGCCGCGGTCACGAAGGCGGTGGCGACCGGGCCGTTCTGATCGATGTCGGCGATCGTGAAGGTCAACGGGAAGTAGCCCTTGGCCGCGGCGTTGTTGTAGCCGCTGTCGGCCAC
This sequence comes from uncultured Mycolicibacterium sp., assembly GCA_964000695.1. GTDB lineage: Bacteria > Actinomycetota > Actinomycetes > Mycobacteriales > Mycobacteriaceae > Mycobacterium. The sequence continues at coordinate 36,588 of CAXEZH010000351.1, forward strand.
CCTGGCCTCGATCCGCCCCAGGCCACCCTGGACGTAGCTGGACTTGGCGCCCGAGAACGATCCGGGGCCGGCCAGCGCGCTCAGCGTCGACATCAACGGACCCTGCAACTCGGGAGCCGGCGCCGCGGGCATCGGGGCATCGATGGCAGCCGGGCTGGCCGACGCGATTCCCGACCCCACTGCAATTGAGGTCACACCCACCGCCGCGGCACCCGCCAGCACGGTAGCTGCAGCCCCTGCGGTCAGGCTGTTCACGAGGCTTTTCAGGGTCACGGTTGTCCTTCCGTTCGGACGTTCGATCATCAGAGGTTAACAGTGTTGCTGGTGTGTCGAATTCCTAGACCACACACAAAGTCTGAATCGCCGGTAGCGTTGAAGTTGTTACCGCACCAACTTACGGTGCGGGGGAGGAGCGCAATATGAGTGAGTCCGAGCGTTCTGAAGCCTCTGAAGTCTTTGGGACACCCTCCGATAGCCGTCTGTCCAGCGAAGACGCTGCAGAACTGGAAGAACTTCGCCGGGAAGCGGCGATTCTGCGCGAACAGCTGGAAAGTGCGGTAGGTCCTGCGAGCGGGTTGCGCAGTGCGCGTGACGTGCATCAGCTCGAGGCCCGGATCGACTCGCTCGCCGCCCGCAACGCCAAGCTGATGGACACGCTCAAGGAAGCCCGCCAGCAATTGCTGGCCCTGCGCGAGGAGGTCGACCGGCTCGGCCAGCCGCCCAGCGGCTACGGCGTGCTGCTGTCCGTGCAGGACGACGACACCGTCGACGTGTTCACCTCCGGGCGCAAGATGCGCCTGACCTGCTCGCCGAACATCGATGCCAAGGAACTCAAGAAGGGTCAGACGGTTCGCCTCAACGAGGCGTTGACTGTGGTCGAGGCCGGCCACTTCGAATCGGTGGGCGAGATCAGCACACTGCGCGAGATCCTGTCGGACGGGCACCGCGCGCTGGTCGTCGGCCACGCCGACGAAGAACGCATCGTGTGGCTGGCCGAGCCGCTGGTGGCCGCCGAGGACCTGCCCGAGGACGCCGCCGACGACGGTGACGATCTGACCGACGATCGTCCGCGCAGGCTGCGTCCCGGCGACTCGCTGCTCGTGGACACCAAGGCCGGCTACGCGTTCGAGCGGATCCCGAAGGCCGAGGTCGAGGATCTCGTGCTCGAGGAGGTCCCCGACGTCAGCTACCACGACATCGGTGGCCTCACGCGGCAGATCGAGCAGATCCGCGACGCGGTCGAGCTGCCGTTCCTGCACAAGGAGCTCTACCGCGAGTACTCGCTGCGCCCGCCCAAGGGCGTGCTGCTCTACGGCCCACCCGGGTGCGGCAAGACGCTCATCGCCAAGGCGGTCGCCAACTCGCTGGCGAAGAAGATGGCCGAGGTCCGGGGGGACGACGCGCGCGAGGCGAAGTCCTACTTCCTCAACATCAAAGGCCCCGAACTGCTGAACAAGTTCGTCGGCGAGACGGAGCGCCACATCCGGCTGATCTTCCAGCGGGCACGCGAGAAGGCCTCCGAGGGCACACCTGTCATCGTGTTCTTCGACGAGATGGACTCGATCTTCCGCACCCGCGGCACCGGGGTCAGCTCGGACGTCGAAACGACCGTCGTGCCGCAGCTCCTCAGTGAGATCGACGGCGTGGAGGGGCTGGAGAACGTCATCGTCATCGGCGCCTCAAACCGTGAGGACATGATTGACCCGGCGATCCTGCGGCCCGGCCGACTGGACGTCAAGATCAAGATCGAACGGCCGGACGCGGAGGCGGCCCAGGACATCTTCAGCAAGTACCTCACCGAGGATCTGCCGGTGCACGCCGACGACCTCTCCGAGTTCTCCGGCGATCGCGGATCCACGATCAAGGCGATGATCGAGAAGGTCGTCGACCGGATGTACGCGGAGATCGACGACAACCGGTTCCTCGAGGTGACCTACGCCAACGGCGACAAAGAGGTCATGTACTTCAAGGACTTCAACTCCGGCGCCATGATCCAGAACGTCGTGGACCGGGCCAAGAAGTACGCGATCAAGTCGGTGCTGGAAACCGGTCAGCCCGGCCTGCGCATCCAGCACCTGCTCGACTCGATCGTCGACGAGTTCGCCGAGAACGAGGACCTGCCCAACACCACCAACCCGGATGACTGGGCACGCATCTCGGGCAAGAAGGGTGAGCGGATCGTCTACATCCGCACCCTGGTGACCGGCAAGAGCAGCAGCGCCAACCGGGCCATCGACACCGAGAGCAACCTGGGGCAGTACCTGTAGGGACGTGCGCGTGCCGGTCGGGTGGTGACATCCGGCCGGCGCGTCGTCATGTTGTCGCGTCGACGACGCATCGAGTTCATCTCCCCGCCCCCCGCCGGTCGCCGATCAGGCGCACATTCATTGCGCCTATCGGTCCGAGTCAGGGAGTGAACAATGCAGGTCACAAGTGTTGTCGGAGTGGCGACGGTGCTTGTCGCCACAGCCCTCGCCGTCGCCGCCCCCGCGGCGGCGCAGCCGAGCTGGGAGATGCCCGATGTCGAGGGCGAGGTCCTGCAGGATGCGTGGGACAAGGTCGTCTCGACGACCGACGGTGCGGTGGTGCCCGAAACCGCGACTGCCGAGGGTCCGCCCTTCGAGCAGTTCAACCTCACGAACTGGGAAGTGTGCTCGCAGTCGCCCGACGAGCGGGACGAGATCTCGGCGGAGTCGCCGCCGGAGCTCGAGGTCATGCGTCCGGGCGCCTGCTGAGCCTCAGCGCACCAACGAGTAGCTGTTGGTCAGGTCGTCCTGCAACACCTGGGCGGCCTCTGTGCTGGTGTCGATGCGCAGCTCGTCGTCGAGGACGCGGGCCCGGTACGACCAACCGTCGGGCAGCCGCAGCCGATCACCGAGGCCGGCCAGGTCGTCGAAACTCAGCGTCGGATCGACGACCTGGCTGTAGGTCTGCATGACCCAGCGCCCACCCTCGGCGTCGAGCAGCTCGAAGACCGTCCGGCCGGGGCGGTAGACGAATACCGCATGGCGGTTGACGGTGTTGGGCAGATACGGCCCGGGGTTCATCGACGTCAACGCCACGGTGGCCTGGCGCATCATGTCGATGCCGCCGAACGTGACGACCTCGCGCCGGCCCGTCATGTCCTTCTCCACGGTGTCCATCAGCCAGTACCGGGGACCGTTGAGCAGGGCGGCGGCCGCGCCGTGCTCTCTCGCGATGGCCTCGGCATCCAGCCGGGACCACAACTCGGCGGGACAGTCGTTGAGGGGGAACGTGTTGTAGACGGTGGCTTCCGGGCCGTTGTCGCCGACCCGCACGAGCAGCACCTCGCCATAGCGCTTTCGCCAGAAATCCTGCACGGTCGGAAATGTAGCCGCCGACGGCCCATCTCGCCTCGAAAGGTATGTCCAGAATGGGAAATTGTTCCCATATCGAGGTTGATCAGGGCTCACTAACGTCGAGAGCGTGACGATCTCGCGACCCGTATTGGTGGCGCTGACCCTGACGATTCCCGTCCTCGCCGGCTGCCAGTTCTCCTTCTCGGCCGGGGGCCCGGACTACGAGAAGCTGGAAACGACGATGGCCGACGAGCTGAACACCCAGTACGAGGCGATCTCTCAACGAGTCTCCGGAGTGCGCTGTCCACGCCCCGACGAGACTCCCAAGACCGGTGACAGCATCACGTGCGTGGCCGATCTCGACGGCAGTGACGTGCGCGTCGAAGCGACGTTCACCAGCGACGACTACGACGTGGACTTCGCCACCATCGACACCGTGTACGACCTGGGTGACACCGCCGACGGCCTCGCCGACGACATCTCGGCCGAGTACGGGTTCGACGTCAGCGTCGAGTGCGGTGACGGCATCAAGATCGTCGAGGTGGGCAGCACCTTCGAATGCGAGGCTGCTGACCGTAGCGGCGACACCCGTCCGGTCGTGGTGACCGCCGGGGGACCCGACGAGAACGACCAGTGGGAGGTCATCGAGTAAGCCGCGACGGGCCGCTGTCGCTGCCGATCTGGGATAGCGTGCCTGCCAATGGCGGGTTTGACATGGCGGCGTGAGCTCGGCGAGCGGCTCGTGCACGCGTGGTGCCGGGCTCAGCAGGGCGGCGGACAGGTCGTCGTCGTGGTCGGTGATCCCGGCATGGGAAAGACGACCATGCTTTCCTGGCTCGCCGAGCACATCGGTACTGCAGCCCGCACGGTGACCTGTCGGGGTGGTGACGCCGCGCCCGCGCTGTCCACCGCCATCGACGTCGCGACCGGCTTGCCGCAGCCGATCCGGGCGCGGATGAGGGCCGTTGACCTCGACACCATGCACGCCGCTGACGTGTTGTGCGAGGGTTTCGAGTCGGCGCACGGCGCCGCCCTGTTGGTCGACGACGTCCACGCGGCTGACCCCGCCAGTCGCACCGCATTGAACCTGGCTCTCCGCCGCGCGGTCATGAGCGGGGTGCTGGTGGTGGTCACGGGACGCCGGGTTCCGTCGGTGCACGCGTTCGCCGAGGGCTTCGCGGTCGAGGAACTCGGCGGCCTCGATCCCGCCGATGCGGCGTCGGTCCTCGAAGCGGCCGGTGTCGAACCGATCGCGCCGGTGGTGGCTGCGCGGCTGATCGACCTGGCCGCCGGGAACCCGCTGGCGTTGTCGCAGCTGCCCCACGCGCTGTCGCGCGAACAACTCGCCGGCAGGCAGCCGCTTCCCGACGAAATCCCGCTCCTCGGTGACCTCGCCGCAGCGTTCACCCGCTGTCTTCCCCCACCGGGCGGCCGCGCGCGCGAGCTGCTGGACCGTATCGCCCTGTCCTCCGACGACTCTTGGTCGGGCATCGAGTCGTCCGCACTGGTCGACCCGGAGACGGCGCTCGAAGAGCTCGAGAACCTCGGCCTGGCTGAGCTGTCGAACGGTCGGCTCACGCTGCACCACCCGCTGTTGCGAAGCGCCGTGATCGGGAGCATGACCGAGCATCGACGACGGCAGCTACACCTCGAATTCGCCGACTCTGCGGCTCTTTCGGCCGAGGTGAAACTGGCGCATCGTGCTCAAGGGACGGTCGGGCCGGACGAGGATCTGGCCGAATCGCTGGTGCACGCAGCGTCCCGGATGCGCGCTGGTCGAGGAATCGAATCGGCCGCCCGCATGCTCGACCATGCGGTGCAGATGACTGGAAGTGACGCCCGCCGAGGTCGGCTGCTGCTCGAGGCCGCCGAGTTGCTCGGTGCCGCCGGTGACGCCCAGGCCGCCCGGTACCGGCTCGAAGCCGTTCTGGCCGAGGAGCGCTGGGCCGATCTCCATGTCGCCGCCACGCTCACCCTGGCCACGCTGGAAGCCGTCGACGGTGCTCCCGCGGCCGCCCAGCAGCGACTCATGGAGTGCGTCGCGGTGGCGGCGCCGGATCAGGTCGGCGTGGTCGAGGCCCGCATGGCCATCCCGCTGGGGATGCTCGGAATGGTGCAGCAGATCATCGAATCCGCCGAGGCGGCGGTCGCGCACACCCGGCCCGGCTCGGTCGAGGCCGATGTTGCGCGCGTCGTTCTCGCGCACGCCGCCAGCGCCAGGGACGAGGGCCGCGCCGATGAGTTCGTCGACTCGCTCGAGCCGCTCGATCTGGTCGCCGCCATCCGCCACGACCCCCTGGTCGGTTTGCATGTCGGACGCGCGATGGCCATCGCCGAGCGCTACGCCGAGGCGACCACAGCTCTGACCCGATTGATCGGGACCCTGCGGGCCGAGGGGGCGCGTGCCTCGCTCGCGATGGCCTATGGGGCTTTGGGGGAGAACCACATTCGGGCATCCCGGTTCGACGACGCGTTGGTGTGCCTGGACGAAGCGGTGGCGTTGTGCATGGGAACCGGGCAGCGGGCGTTCGCGCCGTTCTGGCTCGGGTTGCGCGCTCGCGTCGCGGCGGTCCGGGGTGACGACCAGGCCGCGCAGGCCGATCTCGATCTCGGGTTCACGATCTCGGATCGGCAGTCGACGTTCGGCGCGCGCTACTTCCTGCTCGCCAACGCGGGTCTGGCCGCGTTGACCGAACGCCGCGACGACGACGTGATCGCCACGCTGGGGGAGTGCTGGGCGTTCGAACAGGCCGGCGGATTACTGGCACCGCAGGTGGCCAGGTGGCACGTGGACCTGGTCGAGGTCTACTCCCGGCGGGGGCGCCGCGACGACGCCGTTCCCCTCGTCGAGCACCTGGAGACCGTCGCCGCCGCCTCCGGCGCGAGCCGCTGGACCCGCGCGACTGCCCGGCGCGCCCGCGCCCTGCTGTGCGCGGACAGCGAACCGGAGCGGGCCGGGTGCCTGCTCGACGAGGCGGTGTCGATTTTCGATCCCGAGATCGACGCCTTCGACCGCTCGCGCGCGCTGATGGACAAGGCGCGCGTCTGCGCCGACCCGGCGGCCCGCGACCGTAGCCGTACCGAGGCGCTGTACGGGTTCCGGCGTATCGGTGCGTCGCCGTGGGCCGCGCGGGTGACGGCCGACGACCGCGCGCCGCTCGACGAACTCACCGACGCCGAACGCCGGATCCTCGACGAGGTCGCGCAGGGCTTGACCAACCAGCAGATCGCGAAGCGGTTGCACCTGAGCGCGAAGACCGTGGCCAACCACCTCTATCGCGCCTATCCCAAGCTCGGTGTGTCGTCGCGTACCGAGGCCGCGCGGCACATGCTGTTGCGCGACGGACGAGCGGATCAGTTGCGCTCCAGCGCAAGATAGGCATCCCTGCCCGCCAAGCTCACCGCGACGTCGGCAATCAGCGGGTCGAAGAAGCGCTGACGGTACAGCGGGTCGACGCTGGTACTGACGGTGAAGTACAGACCCGACAGCACCGCGACGAACAGCGATGTGTGCACGACTGTCTGGGGGATCGGGATGTTGATCCCGAACCACGTTCCGGCACAGGGCGGTTCGCCGACAGCGCAGGAGGTTTCCGATGACCACAGCACGGTGACTTCGTCGGGGATCGCGATCATGCCGAGCGCGAGGAAGAACGCGAACAAGCCCGCGGTGAACAGCACGACCTGGATCGCCTGGGCGACGACCATGACCGCGACGACGTTGAACTGCTCACCCGGCGACAACGCGGTCCGCGCCGGTGGTGTCGCACGGGAACTCTGTAACGGTGTGCCGACCAGCAGTGCGGCCGGGTCGGTCTGTTCGGACCTGTCCCTGCGCAGCTCGGCGACTTCGTCGCGAATCGTGGCGATCATGAACAGCAGGGCCACAATGCTCAGGAAACCGATTGTCTGCCAGAGTCTTTCGCGGCTCATTCGGGCTGACAACTGCCAGAGCTCGCCGGTGAAGTACACGACGACGGTCAGCATCAGCAGAGGTAGCGCCCGGCTCATCAGAGTGCCCAGGGCGCCCAGTTGAACCCACGCGAACCGAAACGCCCACAACGCGATCGAACCGAAGCCGACGTAGGTGAGCCAGACCGCCACCAGCGACACCGCCAGGAAAACCGGTACTTCGGCCAGCGCGTCTGCCGACCAGCCCTCCGACACGATGGGCACCACCAGCACGAACATGCCCATCACCAGCAGCGCGCCGGTGCGTCTGCCGGCTTCGGAGGCGGCGGTACCGCGCTGGTGCAGCGCGTGCAGCCCTGAGGGGGGCGGCGGCCAGCACCGCCGCGATGACTGCCGAGCGCACCAGATAGTCGACATCCGGTTCGGCGCTGGTCCAGTCAGCGAGCAGCATGGTCACGACCACCAGCGCTCCGACGCCGGCCACTACCGGCGCCGAACGGGCGATCAACTGCCGCGACCGGACCCGGCGGGTGAGCACCAACGGCAGTCCTCGGTGCAGGAACCACTCGTGCACCGCTGCGGTGTTCGGCGCCGATTCGATCATGTCGCGGTCGCGGTCCGGTAGCGGTCCCGCGCCACCAGCGTCAGCAGCAACTCCTCGACGAGCGGATCGAGATACTGCGCGCGGTACTCCTTGTCGCCGACCGCCCGGGCAGCCAGGTACATGAACGTCAGAGCGGTCAGGAACATCACCATCTGGATCAGGGCCTGCGGGATCGGCAGCGTCATGGTCAGGATCTCGCCGTCGAAGCGACCCTGCCCGGTCAGTTCGATCAGCAGGTCGGGGCTGATCAGGATCAGCCCGAACACCAGGAAGATCAGCCCGGTCGACAGCGCGACGGTGAGCACTCGCACGAACTGTGACAGTGCCAGCACGAACACGACGTTGATCCGTTCGGCCTTCGACAGCGGTTTACGCCGCGGCCGGTCCGGCAGATGCTCGAACGGCGTGCCCACCAGCATCTGCGCATGCTCGGGTCGTTTGGCCTCCGGGGCGAGGATGGGCCTGACCTGACCCAGCATCCCCGACAGCAGGAACGATGCGGCGATCAGCACGAGGAACAGCAGGGCCAGCCACAGCCGGCCGCGGGTCACTGTGGCCGCCATCTTCCAGGCCGGCCCATTGAAGAAGACGAGCATGGTCAGCAGCAGGACCGGCAGCGCCCGCACGAACAGGTCGCCGATCGAGGCGAGGTTCGTCAGCATGATGCGCACCGCCCACCCCGACACCGCGCCGATTCCGGTCGCGGTGCACAGCAGGATCGCCGCGATGACGACCGCCTCGGCGATGGCATCTACGAGGAAACGGGGGCTGGGCCCGCCGAAGATCGCTCCCAGCACCGCCAGTACGAGCGACACCACCACTGTCGCGGCCCGCAACCTGGCGTCGGAGGTGCGGGACACCAGCCAACCGGCCACCGAGGCCACCGGCACGACGACGATCACGACGGCGAGCGCGAACCACTCGGCGCGGGTGGGGCTGCCGTCGATGTCGATGGTGTGCTTGCCGGTGACCGCGACCACGATGATCGAGAACAACATCATCACGCCGAACGCAGCCAGAGCCGGCGCGGAGCGCAGCCAGACCCGCCGGACCAGCGCGCCCGGACGCAGCACGTACGGGAGACCGCGCTCGAGGAACCAGCGTTCGGCCGACTCGCGCTGATCGGTGGTGGTCATGGTGGGTCAATCTCATCACGGGATCCGGGGCAATGGCGGTATTGACCGGCGTGAGCACAGTGGCCACCTGCTACTCCGTCAGGGCCCATGTCTACCCTGGTTGGTATGCAACGGATCATCGGAACGGAGGTCGAGTACGGCATCTCCTCGCCGTCCGACCCGACCGCGAATCCGATCCTGACGTCCACCCAGGCTGTCCTCGCCTATGCGGCGGCGGCCGGGCTCCAGCGGGCCAAGCGGACCCGGTGGGACTACGAGGTCGAATCGCCGCTGCGCGACGCTCGCGGGTTCGACCTCAGCCGCTCCTCGGGACCGCCGCCGGTGGTCGACGCCGACGAGGTCGGCGCCGCCAACATGATCCTGACCAACGGTGCCCGGCTCTACGTCGACCATGCGCATCCCGAGTACTCCGCGCCCGAATGCACCGATCCGATGGATGCGGTGATCTGGGACAAAGCGGGGGAGCGGGTGATGGAGGCGGCCGCACGTCATGTCGCCAGCGTCCCCGGGGCTGCGAAGCTGCAGCTCTACAAGAACAACATCGACAACAAGGGCGCCTCCTACGGGTCGCACGAGAACTACCTGATGAGCCGCCAGACCCCGTTCTCGGCAGTGATCGCCGGGCTGACGCCGTTCCTGGTGTCCCGGCAGGTGGTGACCGGCTCGGGTCGGGTGGGGATCGGGCCGTCGGGGGACGAACCGGGCTTCCAGCTCTCCCAGCGTGCCGACTACATCGAGGTCGAGGTCGGCCTGGAGACCACGCTCAAACGCGGCATCATCAACACCCGCGACGAACCGCACGCGGATGCCGACAAGTACCGGCGGCTGCACGTCATCATCGGTGACGCGAACCTGTCGGAGACCTCGACCTACCTGAAGCTCGGCACCACCTCACTGGTTCTCGACCTGATCGAGGAGGGGCCGTCGATCGGGGCAGACCTGTCCGATCTGGCGCTGGCTCGCCCGGTGCATGCCGTGCATGTGCTCTCGCGCGACCCGTCGCTGCGCGCCACGGTGGCGCTGGCCGACGGCCGGGAACTGACCGGTCTGGCGCTGCAACGGATCTACCTGGACCGGGTCGCCAAAATGGTCGACAGCCGCGACCCCGACCCGCGGGCCAACCACGTGCTGGAAACGTGGGCACACGTGCTGGATCTGCTCGAGCGGGACCCGATGGAGTGCGCCGACCTGCTCGACTGGCCGGCCAAGCTGCGCCTTCTCGAGGGTTTCCGGCAGCGGGAGAACCTCGGGTGGTCCGCGCCCCGGCTCCACCTGGTCGATCTGCAGTACTCGGACGTGCGGCTGGACAAGGGCCTGTACAACAGGCTTGTCGCGCGCGGTTCGATGCAGCGACTGGTCACCGAACAGCAGGTCCTCGACGCGGTGGACAACCCGCCGACCGACACGCGCGCCTACTTCCGCGGAGAGTGCCTGCGCCGCTTCGGCGCCGACATCGCCGCAGCCAGCTGGGACTCGGTGATCTTCGACCTGGGCGGGGACTCGCTGGTCCGTATCCCGACGCTGGAGCCGCTGCGGGGCAGCAAGGCCCACGTCGGGGCTCTGTTGGAGTCCGTCAACAGCGCAGTCGAACTCGTGGAGCAGTTGACGACCTGATCGAGCTATCCCCGGCAATGACGGTGGCGACCGGTAGTGTGGGGTGACCGGCAGGACGATGGCCGGACGCCCGCACCGGGCAGGTAGACACAGCAGGAGGCAGCGATGGCTCAGGAGCAGACCAAGCGTGGCGGTGGAGGCGGCGACGACGACGACCTCTCCGGCAGCACGGGCGCCGGGCAGGAGCGCCGTGAGAAGCTGGCCGAGGACACCGACGACCTGCTGGACGAGATCGATGACGTCCTGGAGGAGAATGCTGAGGACTTTGTGCGTGCATACGTCCAGAAGGGTGGACAGTGACCTGGCCGAATCGTGAACAATCGGCCCCTCTGTCCCCACTATCCGGAGCTGGATCGGGAATCGGGAATGCCCTACCGCAGGGTCTTTCACACGGCGGCGTGAACCTGTCGTCGTTCTCTGATTTCCTGCGCGCCCAAGCCCCCCACCTGCTGCCGTCGGGCAACCCCGCGTCCGCAGGTGTGCCCACCGACATCGCGCCGCACGGCACCACGATCGTCGCGCTGAAGTACCCCGGTGGTGTGGTGATGGCCGGTGACCGCCGAGCCACCCAGGGCCACATGATCGCCAGTCGGGACGTGCAGAAGGTGTACATCACCGACGACTACACGGTGACGGGTATCGCCGGCACGGCAGCCATCGCGGTGGAGTTCGCCCGTCTGTACGCCGTGGAGCTCGAGCACTACGAGAAGCTCGAAGGCGTCGCGCTGACATTCCCGGGCAAGGTGAACCGGCTGGCCACCATGGTCCGCGGCAACCTCGGCGCCGCCCTGCAGGGCTTTATCGCGCTGCCGTTGCTGGCCGGATACGACGTCGACGACCCCAACCCGGAGGGTGCGGGACGCATCGTGTCCTTCGATGCCGCCGGCGGGTGGAACTTCGAGGAGGAGGGCTACCAGTCCGTCGGATCGGGGTCGATCTTCGCGAAGTCCTCGATGAAGAAGCTGTACTCGCAGGTCGACGGTGCCGACTCGGCCCTGCGAGTAGCGATCGAGGCGCTCTACGACGCCGCCGACGACGACTCGGCAACCGGCGGCCCCGACCTGGTGCGCGGCATCTTCCCGACCGCGGTACTCGTGGGCGCCGAGGGTGCTTCCGTTGTCGACGAGCAGCAGATCGCCGCTGTGTGCCAGAACATCATCGACAGTCGTTCGCGGGCCGACACGTTCGGCCCTGACGCTCACCGTGCCCCAGACGCGCGAGGAGATTCGTGAGCTTCCCGTACTTCATATCGCCCGAACAGGCGATGCGCGAGCGTTCCGAGCTCGCACGCAAAGGCATCGCCCGCGGCCGCAGCGTGATCGCCCTGGCCTACGCCGACGGCGTGTTGTTCGTCGCGGAGAATCCGTCCCGCTCGCTGCAGAAGGTCAGCGAACTCTACGACCGCGTCGGATTCGCCGCCGTGGGCCGGTTCAACGAGTTCAACAACCTGCGTAGCGGCGGAATCCGGTTCGCCGACACGCAGGGCTACGCGTACTCGCGGCGCGACGTCACGGGCCGCCAGTTGGCCAACGTGTACGCCCAGACGCTGGGCACGATATTCACCGAGCAGGCCAAGCCGTACGAGGTGGAGCTGTGTGTTGCCGAGGTTGCGCACTTCGGTGAGACGAAACCGCCGGAGCTGTACCGCATCACCTACGACGGATCGATCGCCGACGAGCCCCATTTCGTCGTCATGGGTGGTACCACCGAACCGATCTCCACCGCGCTCAACGAGACCTACACCGAGAACGCGTCGCTGGGTGACGCGATGGGCATCGCGGTCAATGCGCTGACCGCCGGTGGAAACGGCAGCGAGCCGCGCACTTTGGGCCCGTCCACCCTGGAAGTGGCGATCCTCGACGTGAACCGCCCGCGGCGCGCGTTTCGTCGCATCACCGGCTCGGCTCTGGAAGCGCTTCTGCCCGAAGCCGTTCCGGAGACTGACGGCGCCGAGAGCTAAGTGCGCCGCACCCTGCCGCAGCCGGGGTGCAGGTGCTGGTCAGTGATCTCGACGACGCGGCAGATCTGTCCCCAGGACAGCCCTCGGGTTCCGCGGATGGCCAAGACGTAGTCGTAGCGAGCTGGCAGTCTCGTCGAGGGCACCGCTTCACCTGCGGCGCCCTTGCGATTCCTTGCGTCGCGCGACTTGACCACTCCACTCGATGTGACCACTGCCCAGCAGGGCTTGCGCTGTCGGTGATCGTCGACCGATCCGATGTCAGGTCGCGCGGTAACGCTCACAGCATTTCTCCAGGCGTGTCCGTCTTGCGTGCACCGAGTCCAGGGTGGATGATGTTGCGCATAACGCATCACGTTGCGTTATACGCAACATTCTGAACATTCACTGGTGAACCGGAGCGGGTGCCCCATGCCCAAAATCCCCAAGATCCCCAAGATCCCCAAGATCGTCGTGATTGGTGCCGGCATCGTGGGCACCTCGCTGGCCGATGAGCTCACCGCGCGTGGCTACACCGACGTCACGGTCGTGGACCGTGGACCGATGTTCGCGACAGGGGGATCTACCTCCCATGCGCCCGGCCTCGTGTTCCAGACCAATGCGTCGAAGACCATGACCGCATTCGCGCGCTACACCGTCGAGAAGTTCAACAGCCTCGAGCACCCGGGCGGCTGGACGTTCAACCAGGTTGGTGGGCTCGAGGTCGCCACGACGCCGGAGCGCTGGGCTGACCTGCACCGCAAGGCTGGCTGGGCGCAGTCCTGGGGCATCGAAGGGCGACTGCTCGACCCCGCAGAATGTGTCGCACTGCACCCGTTGATCGACCGTGATCGCATCCTCGGCGGGTTCCACACCCCGCATGACGGGTTGGCCAAGGCACTGCGTGCCGCCGAGGCGCAAGCGCGGCGGGCGGAGGCCAGGGGCGCGACGCTGCGCCCGCACACCGAGGTGCTCGAGGTCGTGGAACGCGGGGGACGGGTCATCGGCGTCCGCGTCGTCGACGGCGTGATCGACGCCGACATCGTGGTGTGCGCGGCCGGGTTCTGGGGAGCGCAACTCGCCCGCCAGGTGGGGCTGGTGCTACCGCTGGTGCCGATGGCCCATCAGTACGCCCGCACCGGACAGGTCGCCGACTTGGTGGGGCGGAACTCCGAGTACGCCGAGGCCGGGCTGCCGATTCTGCGGCATCAGGATCAGGATCTCTATTTCCGCGAGCATGTCGACCGCCTCGGCATCGGCTCCTACAGCCACAAGCCGATGCCGGTCGACATGTCCACCTTGCTGGCCGACACCGCCGACGAGGCCATGCCGTCGATGCTGCCCTTCACCGAGGAAGACTTCGCGCCGGCCTGGAAGTCCGCGGTCGAACTCCTTCCAACACTGAGTGATTCGAAGATCGAGGAGGCCTTCAACGGTGTCTTCTCCTTCACTCCCGACGGTCATTCGATCATGGGTGAGCACCGCGAGCTGAGCGGTTTCTGGGTCGCCGAGGCGGTGTGGGTCACCCACTCCGCCGGGGTGGCGAAGGCGGCCGCGGAATGGATCGTCAACGGAACGCCGTCGATCGACGTCCACGAGTGTGACCTCTACCGGTTCGAGGACGTCGCCCGCAGCCCGAAGTTCATTGCGCAGACCAGTTCGCAGGCCTTCGTCGAGGTCTACGACATCATCCACCCGCACCAGCATCGCAGTGCGTTGCGCGGACTGCGCACCAGTCCGTTCCACGCCCGCCAGGTGCAGTCGGGAGCGTTCTTCTACGAGGGCGGCGGTTGGGAGCGCCCGGCCTGGTACGACGTGAATGCCGCACTGATGCAACGGCTTGCCGACGAAGGGCTCCATCTTCCCGACCGTGACGAATGGGCCGCGCGATTCTGGTCACCGATCTCGGTCGCCGAGGCGCACCGGACCCGTACCCATGTTGCGATGTACGACATGACGCCGCTGACCCGCTACGAGGTCACCGGACCGGGTGCACTGACCTTCCTACAGCAGCTGACCACCAACAACGTGGACAAGAGCATCGGCTCGGTGACCTACACCCTGCTCCTGGACGAACGAGGCGGAATCCGAAGCGATCTCACCGTCGCGCGGCTGGCCCGCGACGTCTTCCAGGTCGGGGCGAACTCGCCGCTGGACTTCGACTGGCTGACCCGTCACCAGCCCGCCGATGTGCTGCTGCGCGACATCACCGGCGGCACCTGCTGTGTCGGCGTGTGGGGTCCGGCCGCGCGTGACGTGGTGGCGCCACTGTGCCCGGACGACCTCTCCGACAGAGCGTTCCGCTACTTCCGTGCCATGCGTACCCACCTCGAGGCCATTCCGGTCACGATGATGCGGGTGTCCTACGTCGGCGAACTCGGTTGGGAGATCTACGCCGGCGCTGAGTACGGCGCGGCACTCTGGGATCTGCTGGCCGCCGCGGGCCAGGACCACGGAATCATCCCCGCCGGTCGGATCGCCTTCAACAGTCTGCGCATCGAAAAGGGCTACCGGAGCTGGGGCTCTGACATGACCGTCGAGCACACGCCGTCCGCCGCCGGTCTGGATTTCGCCGTCCGAATGGACAAGACAGTCGACTTCGTCGGAAAATCTGCACTCAGCGCGACGCAGCAGCCCACATCGATGTTGCGCAGCATCGTGTTCGACGATCCCGACGCCGCCGTGCTGGGCTCAGAGCCGGTGTTCGTCGCCGGCGCCTGCGCCGGCTACGTGACCAGCGCCGGGCACTCGCCGATGCTCGGACGCACCATCGCCTACGCCTGGCTGCCCGCAGCCGTCGGGACCGGCGACGTCGTCACCGTCGACTACCGCGGCACCACCTACACCGCTGTGGTGGCCGCCGAGCCGGTGGTTGACCCCACGATGGCCCGGATCAAGAGGTGACCGCTGATGAATGAACACAACTGGGCCTACGACGTCATCGTTGTCGGGCTGGGTGGCATGGGAAGCGCCGCGGCCTATCATCTCGCGGCGCGCGGCCAGCGCGTGCTCGGCCTGGAGCGGTTCACCCCCGCCCACGACAAGGGGTCGAGCCACGGCGGATCCCGCATCATCAGGCAGTCGTACTTCGAGGATCCGGCGTACGTCCCGCTGCTGCTGCGTTCGTACGAGCTGTGGGAGAAGCTCGCCCATGACAGCGGCCGTGACGTCTATCGGATGACCGGCGGGCTGTTTCTCGGACCGCCCGCGTGTCTCACGGTCGCGGGCAGCCTGCGGGCCAGCCGGCAGTGGGGGCTGGCTCATGAGGTTCTGGACGCCCGCGAGATCCGTTCACGATTCCCCAACTTCACCCCGAGTGTCGGCGACATCGCGCTCTACGAGGCCAAGGCCGGCTTCGCCCGCCCCGAGCTCACCGTGCAGGCGCACCTCGCGCTGGCGGAGAATGCGGGTGCCACACTGCAATTCGGCGAGCAGGTGCTCGAGTGGGCGGAATCCGCCGGGGGTGTAGCTGTGCGTACGGCCCGCGGCACCTACACAGCCGGGCGGCTGGTGATCTGCCCGGGCGCGTGGGCGCCGCAGCTGCTCACTGAATTCGGGGTACCGATCACCATCGAGCGTCAGGTGCTCTACTGGCTCGATCCGGTGGGAGGGACAGCTGCCTATACCGACCACCCGATCTTCATCGACGAAAACGCCTCCGGGATGCAGATCTACGGCTTCCCCGCGATCGACGGCCCGCGCGGAGGGGTGAAAGTCGCCTTCTTCCGCAAAGGTGTCGAGTGCACACCGGAGACCATCGACCGCAGGGTCCACCCGCACGAGGTCCGGGAGATGCGCGAGCGTGTCGGGCAACTGCTGCCCGCGCTGAACGGGCCTTGCCTGCATTCGGCGACGTGCATGTACTCCAACACGCCCGACCAGCATTTCGTGATCGCCCGCCACCCCGAGTGCGCGCAGGTGATCGTGGCATGTGGCTTCTCCGGCCACGGTTTCAAGTTCGTACCCGTGGTGGGGGAGATCCTCGCGGATCTGGCCATCGACGGCGCCACCGACCACTCGATCTCGTTGTTCGATCCGAGCAGGCTGGTGACGACATGACGATCGCTGACGAGACACCACCACAGTCGGCGCTGCTGACCACTCTCGGGGGTACCTACTACACGAGTGAGGCAGTGTTCGCCGACGAGCAGACCCGCATCTTCGAGGCAATGTGGGTGTGTACCGTTCGCACCGCCGAGCTCGCTCAGCCCGGCCACTTCCGCAAGGTGCAGGTCGGGCGGGAGAGTGTCCTCGTGGTCCGCGGCCGCGACGGTGTGCTGAGGGCGTTTCTGAACGTGTGCCGGCACCGCGGTGCTCAGCTGTGCACCGAGGACGCCGGGCAGGTCAAACGCACCCTGCGTTGCCCCTACCACGCGTGGACCTACGGTCTGGACGGCAAACTCGTCGCCGCGCCCAATCTCGGTGCGCTGACTGACGATACGGGCGCCCCGATCGACCGTTACCGCTACGGCCTGACGCCGGTGGCGCTGACCGAATGGCTGGGTTATGCCTGGGTGTGTCTGGCCGACGAGCCGCCGCCGTTCGCCGACGACGTCGTCGGCGATGTCACCCACCGGCTCGGCGACCGCGGTGCCATCGACCGTTACGGCATCGGGGAGCTGGCACTGGGCCGCCGGGTGAGGTACGACGTCGCGGCCAACTGGAAGCTGATCGTCGAGAACTTCATGGAGTGCTACCACTGTTCGGCAATCCACCCCGAACTCGTCGATGTGCTTCCCGAATTCGCCCGGGGCATGGCTGCCCAGTCCTATGTCGGTCGTGGCGCCGAATTCGGCCCGGACATCAACGGTTTCACCGTCGACGGGTCGGTGGGGTTCGCGATGCTGCCAGGGCTGACGCCTGATCAGGACCGGCGTTACTACGCGGTCACGATCCGGCCGACGGTGTTCGTCAACCTCGTACCCGACCACATCATCTTCCACCGGATGTACCCTCTGGCCGCCGACCGGACCGTCGTCGAATGTGACTGGCTCTACGCTCCCGAGGTGCTCGACTCCGGTCACGACGTGTCGCGCTCGGTGGAACTGTTCCACCGGGTCAACGTGCAGGACTTCGACGCATGCGAACGCACTCAGCCGGCCATGTCGTCGAAGGCCTATCGGCAGGGCGGAGTGCTGGTTCCCGCGGAGCATCACATCGCCGAGTTCCACCACTGGGTGCTCGCGCGGCTCGCGGGTTCGGCGTAGAGCAGGTCCGCACGTCGGACCCGGTGGGCGTATAGGCTTCGTGGGCGATGCCGAAGCGTCAGGACAACCAACGCCAGAGCGACCCTCCCGCCGCTGTGCAGTCCGTCGACCGCGCTCTCCAGGTTCTCGACATCCTGGCTGAGCTGGGTAACGCCGGAGTCACCGAGATCGCGGCCGAGCTCGGTGTGCACAAATCCACCGTGTCGCGGCTCGTCGCGGTGCTCGAAGCGCGGGGCTTCGTCGAGCAGGTCTCCGAACGCGGCAAGTACCGCATCGGATTTGCCATCACCCGGCTGGCTGCCGCCAGCGGTGCGCACCTGAACCTGGTGAAGGTGAGCCAGGACATCTGTGACGGCCTGAGCGTGGACGTCGGTGAAACCGCCAACCTGGCGATCCTCGACGAGAATCGCATCGTCAACATCGTCGAGGCGATCGGACCCGCCGAGATCACCCTGCGCACCTGGGTGGGGCAGAGCTGCCCGGCGTATGCGACATCCAGCGGCAAGGCTCTGCTGTCCGGGCTCGACGCCGCTGAGGTACGGACCAGGCTCGGCGGCGGTCTCGAGGCATTCACCGACACGACCGTCACCAGCCTCTCGCAGTTGCACAATGAACTCGCCTCCGTCCGGGATCGTGGTTGGGCGAGTGTCACCGAGGAACTGGAAGTAGGTCTCAACGCCGTCGCAGCCCCCGTCCGCGATGTCCACTCCCAAGTCGTTGCGGCGCTGAGCGTTTCGGGACCCACCTACCGTCTCGGCGTGGACCGCTTCGAAGAGGTTGCGAAGTTGACGATCGCGGCGGCGGACGAGATCAGCCGCCGGCTGGGGTGGATTTCGCGCGACTGAACGGTCAGCTCACGGCAGCGGCCCGGTGCAGCGCGGGCGCATCGCCGGTGATGACAGCCAGGATCGTGCGCCACGCATCCGAGGGCCGATTCAGCATGCCACTGTGCGCCGGCCAACCTGCCACGCGACCACCGTCGTCATAGGTGCCGGTGGTCAACCGCACCACCGTCGGCATCTCGTCGGGATCGGCGCCGTGCGGACCGCCCGGGATGCCCTGGACCGCCTCGATGAAGTCCCCCGGCGCGGTCATCGAGAACCGCAGCACCGTGGGATTGCGGTTGTGCCAGTCTCCGGGATCGTCGACGCCCACCCCGGCGCCGGCGGCGGCCAGAAACAGGGTGCGATCCGACGTCAAGCCCTGCGTCTCGGCGGTGCCGACGATGGAACCGCCGTAGGAATGGCCGATCACGGTGACCAGTACGCCGTCGCCGACCACCCGGTCCACATCCTCGCTGAAGGCCACCAGCCGTGGCGCCATGTCCAGCGCATAGCGCGGGTCGGCGGCTTCCGTGACCACGTCGACCGGGTCGCGCACCTGCGGGAACGGGCCGCCCAGATACGTGATGACGGCGGCGTCTCCGCTGGTGGCCGTCACGAAACGGCGAGCGGTGACGGTGTTGGCCGCCGAATCCTCGATCCGGGTGTTCACCCCGGGCACGAGCACCGCGACGCTGCGGGCGGCTGCGAGGTCGCCGTTGAGTTCGACCAGCGACGCGCGGGCCGGGTCGAAGGCCACGATTTGCCGCTCGATGCGGCCGCGCCGTCCCGACGGGTCGTCGATCTCGCCGAGCAGGGCGCGATAGAGCGCCACCCGGCGCCGGGAATCGTCGTCGGCGCCGGTCTCGGTCAGCACTGCCGAGGCGATGTTGATCCGGTTGGCCGCCGCTCTCATCGGCCACGGCACTCCGTCGGTGTTACCTACCTGCCGCGGATATTCGGTGATCAGCCGGTCACGCTGTTGCGGGCTCATCTCGGCAATCTGTTCGGCGATGCGGTCCTGGCTCATGGTGGGCCAGCCCGCCACCGGTCCGGGCCCGACTGCGGCGGGCACCGTGGCAGCCGGAGCGGGGTTCTCGGCGAACGCGTCGGCGATGTCGGCGGCGGCGTCGGCATCCGCGGCGCCGAGTCGCTCGAGGCGCTCGGTGATTCGACGTTCCCATTCCCCGGCGCGGGCCGCCAGCAGCGTCGCCGCTACGGCATCGTCGCCGCCGGCGAGTAGGACCATCAGCGGAGCCGGATCCGCCGCGATGGTCACCGCGGCGTCGTCGGCCACGGCGAATCCCTCGGCCCGGGCTTCCTCGACTCCGGTGACAACATCCGAGCGTGCCAGTTCCAGCTGCTCGGCGCCGTCGCGTGCAGCCACCGCCGCCGACACCAACGCGCGGGCCAGGGCGGTGATCGTCGAGATGACGCGTGGCGCGTCCACCCGGGCCGCGTCGGCCGCTGCGCCGCGCCACCAGTCCCGGCTGCGCTCGACATCAGCGCTGAACCGCTCCGCATGCCCGGCCAGCACGGTGGCCAGCGTGTCCCATCCCTCAGCGAGCTCGAGCAATGCCGCCGGCCGCCACGCCAGCGCCTGCGAGACCGACAGGTGACTCACCGCAGAGGGAATCGACCGGTGTGGGCGCGGTCGGCCTGCTCGAGTGCATCCGCTGACTGCCGGGCCGCCTGCGCCCAGCCGCGCAGTCCCGCCGCAACTTCGCCGACCCGGTCGCCGAGCGAGTGTCCAGCCACCGCGGCCGCCGCTGCGGAGCCGATCAATCCGTCGCCCAGCGCGGTTGGTCGCAGCTCGGTGACGTCACCGGCCACCGCAGTGATGCGGTCGGCAAGGCTGCGCAGTCGCTCCAGATCGACCCTGGCGATTTCCCCCATGGCTCATGCTGACAGATCCCGGCGCGCCCCCGATCCGGTTATCCACAGGGTCTTGGGCGTGGTCCGGCCACCACGTCGGTCGGGCAGCAAGTAGTCTCGATGAGGTGCAGCGACGAATCATGGGCATCGAGACAGAGTTCGGTGTCACCTGCACGTTCCACGGCCATCGCCGGCTGAGTCCCGACGAGGTCGCCCGCTACCTGTTCCGGCGGGTGGTGTCGTGGGGACGCAGCAGCAACGTCTTCCTCCGCAACGGTGCGCGCCTGTACCTCGATGTGGGCAGCCACCCCGAGTACGCCACCGCCGAGTGCGACAACCTCAGCCAGCTGGTCACCCATGACCGGGCCGGGGAACGGGTGCTCGAAGACCTGTTGATCGACGCCGAACAGCGCTTGGCCGACGAAGGCATCGGCGGCGACATCTACCTGTTCAAGAACAACACCGACTCCGCGGGCAACTCCTACGGCTGCCACGAGAACTACCTGATCGTCCGGGCGGGCGAGTTCTCCCGGATCTCCGACGTCTTGCTGCCGTTCCTGGTGACCCGCCAGTTGATCTGCGGCGCAGGCAAGGTGCTGCAGACCCCCAAGGCCGCGACGTTCTGTCTGTCCCAACGGGCCGAGCACATCTGGGAGGGTGTGTCGAGCGCCACCACCCGCTCGCGCCCCATCATCAACACCCGCGACGAGCCGCACGCCGACGCCGAGAAGTACCGCAGGCTGCACGTCATCGTCGGCGACTCCAACATGAGCGAGTCGACCACCATGCTCAAGGTGGGTTCGGCATCGTTGGTGCTGGAGATGATCGAGGCCGGCGTGGCGTTCCGAGACTTCTCACTGGACAACCCGATCCGGGCGATCCGCGAGGTCAGCCACGATCTGACCGGTCGGCGCCCGGTGCGGCTGGCCGGCGGCCGGCAGGCCAGCGCGTTGGACATCCAGCGCGAGTACTACGCCCGCGCCGTCGAGTATCTGCAGACCCGTGAACCCAATGCGCAGATCAACCAGGTCGTCGACCTGTGGGGTCGCCAGCTCGACGCAGTCGAGAGTCAGGACTTCGCCAAGGTCGACACCGAGATCGACTGGGTCATCAAGCGCAAGCTGTTCCAGCGCTACCAGGACCGCTACAACATGGAGCTGTCCGACCCCAAGATCAGCCAGCTCGATTTGGCCTACCACGACATCAAGCGTGGGCGCGGGGTGTTCGACCTGTTGCAGCGCAAAGGATTGGCAGCGCGCATCACCACCGACGAGGAGATCGAGGCCGCGGTGGACACCCCGCCGCAGACCACCCGCGCCAAGCTGCGTGGTGAGTTCATCAGCGCCGCCCAGGAAGCCGGTCGTGACTTCACCGTCGACTGGGTGCACCTCAAGCTCAATGATCAGGCGCAGCGAACGGTGTTGTGCAAGGACCCGTTCCGGTCGGTCGACGAGCGCGTCAAACGCCTCATCGCCAGCATGTGATCATGCCGGGCGGCGGTGCACCGAAACGGCGTAGTCACCGCCGTGAAACGGCTCCCGGTCCCACGTTGCCCATCGGTCGACCAGCTGCAGGCCCGCCGCAGCGGTGATCTCGTCGTAGCGATCGAGTGTGAGCCGACCGGTCTGCAGCTGGAATCCGGCGACCAGTAGACCTCCGGGCCGCAGGCGCGCCGCCAGCTGGCCGACGACGTCCGGCTCGGTGCCGCGGTCGAGGAAGATCATCACGTTGCCGGGCAGCGCGACCAGGTCGAACGCCTCGCTGAGGTGAGCGCCGGTGTCGAGGAGGTCGGCCTCGATCCAGCGCAGATCGGGTGCCTTGGACCGGGCGGCCGCCAGCATCGCCGGATCGGCGTCGAGTCCCACCACCGCGAATCCGCGGGCGGCCAGTTCGATGGCGACCCGCCCGGTGCCGCATCCCGCGTCGAGAACGGCCGAGCCGCCTGTCTCGCTCAGCAGCGACTCGATCAGGTCGGCTTCACCGTGCACGCCGACGCCGCTGGCGGCCAGCCGTTCCCAGCGGGCGTCGTAGTCCTGCCCGCGCGGGGCGTCGGAGCTCTGCCACCGGGTTCCCATGGCGCCGATCCTGTCAGGCTCTTCGCGCGGGATCACGGGCGGCTCGCCGCTTCAGCGTTTGGGCGGCTCGCCGCCGTAGCGTTTGGGCGGCTCGCCGCTTCAGCGTTTGGGCGGCTCGCCGCCGTGCCGTCGGGCGGCACCCCCGCCGCGCCTTAAGCTCTAGGGCGTGGGGATCTCCAAAGTCGAACGGTTGATGAATCTCGTCATCGCGCTGTTGTCGGCGCGCACCTTCATCACCGCCGACCGGATCCGTGAGACCGTACTCGGCTACTCCGGCGACGGAAGCGACGAGGCCTTCTCGCGGATGTTCGAACGCGACAAGAACGAACTGCGTGACCTGGGCATTCCGCTGGAGACCGGGCGGGTGTCCTCGACCGACCCGACGGAGGGTTATCGGATCAACCGCGACGCGTACGCCCTGCCCGCAGTAGACCTGACCGCCGACGAGGCCGCCGCCGTCGCGGTGGCGACCCGGCTGTGGGAATCCCCGGAGCTGATCACCGCGACCCAGGGGGCGTTGTTGAAGCTACGGGCCGCCGGCGCCGATATCGACTCCGTCGAGGACGACATCGCGATCACCTCGACGGCCGCGCTGCCCGGGCTGCGCGGCTCCGAGGAGGTGCTGGGCATCCTGCTGGCCGCCGTCGACACAGGTCAGACCGTGCAGTTTCCCCACCGCGCCGCACGCAGCGAGCCCTATGTGACCCGCACCGTCGAACCGTGGGGTGTGGTCACCCATCGGGGCCGGTGGTACCTCGTCGGACACGACCGGGATCGCGAGGCGGTGCGTACCTTCCGGCTCTCGCGTATCGGCGCGGAGATCACCGCGGTCGGGGCACCCGGCTCGGTGCACCCGCCCGCGGACGTGAACCTGCGCGAACTCGTGGCACGGGTGGTCGGGGACTGGCCGAGCACCGGGGAGGCACGGGTATGGGTGGCCGAGGGTCGCGCGACAGCACTACGCAGACAGGGCACGGTGATCGGGCCCAGAACCCTGGGCGGACGAGCCGGTGACGAGATCACCCTCGAGATCGGGATGTTCGACCGGTTGGCCCGCGAGGTGGCCAGCTACGGTGCCGACGCGGTGGCGCTCGAGCCTGCGACGCTCCGTGAGGACGTGCTGGCCCGGCTGCGGGCGCACGCCGACACCGATCGCGAGGTCAGCGCATGACGGCGACCTCGGCGCGGCTGGTGCGGCTGCTGAACATGGTGCCCTACTTCCAGGCCAACCCGCGGATCACCTACACCGAGGCGGCCACCGACCTCGGGGTCAGTGTCAAACAGCTCCGCGAGGATCTCAACCAGCTGTGGATGTGCGGGCTGCCCGGTTACGGACCGGGCGACCTGATCGACTTCGAGTTCTCCGGCGACACCATCGAGGTCACCTTCACCGCAGGCATCGACCATCCGCTGCGGCTGACCTCACCTGAGGCGACCGGGGTGCTGGTGGCCCTGCGCGCGCTGGTCGATGTGCCCGGCATGGTCGACCCGGAGGCCGCGCGCAGCGCGATCGCCAAGATCGAATCCGCGGCCGGACGCGCCGGCCACGGGCAGGATGGGGCCGCCGTCGACGAGCCCGCACCGGTGGAGAGCGACGCCGCCGCCGCGGTGCGTACCGCGGTGCGCACCGACCGGGCGCTGGCCCTCGAGTACTACTCCGCCTCGCACGACATGCTCTCCAGCCGGGTCGTCGACCCGATCCGGGTGGTGCTGGTCGGTGACCACAGTTACCTGGAGGCGTGGTGCCGTTCGGCCGAGGGTGTCCGGTTGTTCCGCTTCGACCGGATCGTCGACGCTCGGGTGCTCGACGAGCCGTCCGTTCCGCCACCCCCCGCGGTGCAGGAGGGCCCCGACACGTCGCTTTTCGACCCGGACACCGCCGACCCGGCGTTGCCCGTCGCCACGCTGCGCGTGGAGCGGTCGGCGTCGTGGATGTTCGACTACTACCCGCTGCGGGTGCTGCGCGAATTCGACGACGGGTCCTGCGAGGCCGCGATGACCTACGCCGCCGACCAGTGGATGGCGCGGTTCGTCCTCGGCTTCGGCTCAGCGGTGCAGGTGCTCGACCCGCCGCAGCTGGCCGAACGGGTCCGGGAGGCGGCCTCGACAGCTCTGGACGCCTATCGGGTCGGCGCGCCGGCCTCTGGCGAGTAGACTCGGCGCAGACGTCTGGAGGTAACCAAATTGGGTGGTTTGCAACCCTGGCACTGGGTCATCGTGATCGCCGTGTTCGTGTTGCTGTTCGGTGCCAAGAAGCTCCCGGACGCGGCGCGGTCGCTGGGTAAGTCGATGCGCATCTTCAAATCCGAGATCAAGGAGATGCAG
This sequence comes from uncultured Mycolicibacterium sp., assembly GCA_964000695.1. Lineage (GTDB taxonomy): Bacteria > Actinomycetota > Actinomycetes > Mycobacteriales > Mycobacteriaceae > Mycobacterium. The sequence goes on from CAXEZH010000351.1 coordinate 61,413, forward strand.
TCGGATTCCCAGGCGGCCAAGTCGGATCAGCCGACACAGATCACGTCGGAGCGGGTCTCGGACGCCGGCGACATGTCCGGCGGCGCCACGCAGGCGTCCACCGAGTCGTCGTCGGACAAGCGCTCAGCCTGACGGGTCGACTCTCACCCCGCGGCCAATGTGCCCGCGGGGTGAGTTCGCGTCTCGTGCGGAGCGCCTGAGCATCATCTAGGCAGCCGTGCAGATACCTGGAGTTTTCAAGAAGATCGACCCGCGGCGGCGCCGGTCCCGGGTCAACCCCGACGGCACCATGTCGCTGGTCGAGCACCTCACCGAGCTGCGCGGCCGACTTCTGATCTCGGCGTTCGCCGTCGTCGTGACGACCATTCTCGGCTTCCTCTGGTACAGCCACGGCGTCTTCGGGATGCCGAGCCTCGGCGACTGGCTACGCGGCCCGTACTGCGAGCTGCCCGACTCCGCGCGTGCCGACATCACCTCCGACGGCGCCTGCCGACTGCTCGCCACGTCCCCGTTCGACCAGTTCATGCTGCGGCTGAAGGTCGGTCTGACGGCGGGCATCGTGCTGGCCTGTCCGGTGTGGCTCTACCAGCTGTGGGCGTTCATCACCCCGGGGTTGTACGCCAAGGAGCGGCGGTTCGCGGTCGTCTTCGTCGCCGTCGGTGCCGCGCTGTTCATGGCGGGCGCAGTGCTGGCGTACACGGTGCTGGCCACCGCGCTGGGCTTCCTGCTGACCGTCGGCAGCGACGTGCAGGTGACCGCGTTGTCGGGCGACCAGTACTTCGGCTTCTTGATCAACCTGCTCTTGGTGTTCGGCTTCAGCTTCGAGTTCCCGTTGCTGATCATCATGCTCAACCTGGTGGGGGTGCTGCCCTACGAGCGACTCAAGGCGTGGCGGCGCGGCCTGATCATGGGCCTGTTCGTCTTCGCCGCGTTCTTCACCCCCGGCTCGGACCCGTTCTCCATGCTCGCACTGGCACTGGCACTGACGCTGCTGCTGGAGGTGGCGATCCAGGTCGCGCGCTTCAGCGACAGACGCAAGGCGAAGCGCGCCGCGGTGCAGGCGGTACCCGACGACGAAGCGGCTCCGATCGGCACGGCGGAGACGATCGAAGCACCGTCGGCCGTGTCCACACCGTCGCGACTCGTGGTCGATGACTTCGATGATCAAGCGACCTGACACCGGCGAGGGACCTGCCGATCTCGCCGACTTCACCGCGCAGCTGCCGTTCGCGCTGGACCCGTTTCAACGGCGCGCCTGTGAGGCGCTGGCTCAGGGCCACGGGGTGTTGGTGTGCGCGCCGACCGGTGCAGGCAAGACCGTGGTCGGAGAGTTCGCGGTGCATCTGGCGCTGGCCGCCGGGCGCAAATGCTTCTACACCACACCGATCAAGGCGCTGAGCAACCAGAAGCACAGCGATCTGGTACGCCGATACGGCCCCCAGCGCATCGGCCTGCTCACCGGAGATCAGGCCATCAACGGTGACGCCGACGTCGTGGTGATGACCACCGAAGTGCTGCGCAACATGCTCTACGCCGATTCCCCGGCGCTGCAAGGGCTTTCCCACGTGGTGATGGACGAGGTGCACTTCCTGGCCGACCGCATGCGCGGCGCGGTGTGGGAGGAGGTCATCCTGCACCTGCCCGACGACGTGCGCCTGGTCAGCCTGTCGGCGACAGTCAGCAACGCCGAGGAGTTCGGCGGCTGGATCCAGACGGTGCGCGGAGACACCACCGTCGTCGTCGACGAGCACCGCCCGGTGCCGTTGTGGCAGCACGTGATGGTCGGGCGACGCTTGCTCGACCTGTTCGACTACCGCGCCGCCACGGCGGCGAAGGGCGGGCGTGACCTGCTGGTCGACCCGGAGCTGTTGCGCCACATCGCCCACCGGCGTGAAGCCGAACGGCTGGCCGACTGGCAGCCCCGCGGACGTGGGCGACCGGGGCGGCCCGGCCTGTACCGGGTGCCGAGTCGTCCCGAGGTGATCGGGGTGCTCGACGAGGCGGGTCTGCTGCCGGCCATCACGTTCATCTTCTCCCGGGTGGGCTGCGACGCCGCGGTCAAGCAGTGCCTGCGGTCGCCGCTGCGGCTGACCCCCGAC
>CAXEZH010000352.1:0-16484 GCA_964000695.1 uncultured Mycolicibacterium sp.
AAGCTCATCGCCGAGGCGCGCAAGCCGGTGCTCTACGTCGGCGGCGGTGTCATCCGCGGCGAGGCAACCGACCAACTGCTGGACCTGGCCGAACTGACGGGCATCCCGGTGGTGACGACGCTGATGGCGCGCGGCGCGTTCCCCAACAGCCACCCCCAGCACATGGGCATGCCCGGCATGCACGGCACCGTGGCTGCGGTGGCCGCCCTGCAGCGCAGCGACCTGCTGATCGCGCTGGGCACCCGGTTCGACGACCGGGTCACCGGGAAGCTGGATTCGTTCGCGCCGGAGGCGAAGGTGATCCACGCCGACATCGACCCCGCCGAGATCGGCAAGAACCGGCACGCCGATGTGCCGATCGTGGGTGACGTCAAGGCCGTCATCACCGATCTGATCGAGGCGTTGCGCCGCGACGGCACGCTGGGCACCCTGAAGACCGACAACTGGTGGGAGTACCTGCGCAACGTGCAGTCGACCTACCCGTTGAGCTACGGCCCGCAGAGCGACGGCAGCTTGTCACCGGAGTTCGTCATCGAGTCGTTGGGCAAGATCGCCGGACCTGACGCGGTGTACGTCGCCGGGGTGGGCCAGCACCAGATGTGGGCGGCCCAGTTCATCTCCTACGAGAAGCCGAAGACGTGGCTGAACTCCGGCGGCCTGGGCACCATGGGTTACGCGGTGCCCGCGGCGATGGGGGCGAAGATGGGCTGCCCGGACACCGAGGTGTGGGCCATCGACGGGGACGGCTGTTTCCAGATGACCAACCAGGAGTTGGCCACCTGTGCGATCGAGGGTGTCCCGATCAAGGTGGCCCTGATCAACAACGGCAACCTGGGCATGGTCCGGCAGTGGCAGACACTGTTCTACGAAGAGCGGTACAGCCAAACGGATCTGGCCACGCATTCGCGGCGCATCCCCGATTTCGTCAAGCTCGCCGAGGCCCTGGGTTGTGTGGGTCTGCGCTGCGAGCGCGCCGAGGACGTGGCCGAGGTGATCGCCCAGGCCCGCGCGATCACCGACCGCCCGGTGGTGATCGACTTCATCGTCGGCGCGGACGCCCAGGTGTGGCCGATGGTGGCCGCGGGCACCAGCAACGACGAGATTCAGGCGGCGCGTGGCATCCGGCCACTGTTCGACGACCCGGAAGAGGGACACGCATGACGACCACCGCACGCCGCACGCATACGCTGTCGGTGCTTGTCGAAGACAAGCCCGGTGTCCTGGCCCGGGTCGCGTCGTTGTTCTCCCGGCGCGGCTACAACATCCAGTCACTGGCCGTCGGAGCGACCGAACAGAAGGACCTGTCTCGCATGACGATCGTGGTCGACGTGGAGGATTCTCCGCTCGAGCAGATCACCAAGCAGCTCAACAAACTGGTCAACGTCATCAAGATCGTCGAGCAGGAGGACGCCAACTCGGTGTCCCGTGAGCTTGCGTTGATCAAGGTCCGCGCCGACGCCGCCAGCCGCGGTCAGGTGATCGAGGCGGTGAACCTGTTCCGCGCCAAGGTGGTCGATGTCTCCAACGAGTCATTGACGGTCGAGGCAACCGGTACCCAGGAGAAGATCGAGGCGTTGCTGCGCGTGCTCGAGCCCTACGGGATCCGCGAGATCGTCCAGTCCGGCGTCGTTTCGCTGGCGCGCGGCCCCCGCGGCATCTCCACCAAATAGGACCAAGACCCAAGACCCGCAACAGTCAAGAAAAGAAGGAAGATTCACGAATATGGCAGTTGAGATGTTCTATGACGACGACGCGGACCTGTCGATCATCCAGGGCCGCAAGGTCGGCGTCATCGGCTATGGCAGCCAGGGCCACGCCCACTCGCTGAGCCTGCGCGACTCGGGTGTGCAGGTGAAGGTGGGCCTGAAAGAGGGCTCGAAGTCTCGCGAGAAGGTCACCGAGCAGGGCCTGGAGGTCGACACCCCGGCGGAGGTCGCCAAGTGGGCCGACGTGATCATGCTGCTGGCACCCGACACCGCTCAGGCCGAGATCTTCTCCAGCGACATCGAGCCCAACCTCGAGGACGGCAACGCGCTGTTCTTCGGCCACGGTCTGAACATCCACTTCGGTCTGATCAAGCCGCCTGCGAACGTGACCATCGGCATGGTCGCCCCGAAGGGCCCCGGGCACCTGGTGCGCCGTCAGTTCGTCGACGGCAAGGGCGTGCCCTGTCTGGTCGCCGTCGAGCAGGACCCCAAGGGTGAGGGTCTGGCGCTGGCGCTGTCGTATGCCAAGGCGATCGGTGGTGCGCGGGCCGGTGTCATCAAGACGACGTTCAAGGACGAAACCGAGACCGACCTGTTCGGTGAGCAGGCCGTGCTGTGCGGCGGCACCGAGGAACTCGTCAAGACCGGCTTCGAGGTCATGGTCGAGGCGGGCTACGCCCCTGAGCTCGCCTACTTCGAGGTGTTGCACGAGCTCAAGCTGATCGTCGACCTGATGTACGAGGGCGGCATCGCCCGGATGAACTACTCGGTGTCCGACACCGCGGAGTTCGGCGGCTACCTGTCGGGTCCCCGGGTGATCGACGCCGACACCAAGAAGCGGATGCGCCAGATACTGTCCGACATCCAGGACGGCACCTTCGTCAAGCGTCTGGTGGCCAACGTCGAGGGCGGCAACAAGGAGCTCGAGGCGTTGCGCAAGCAGAACGCCGAGCACCCGATCGAGGTCACCGGCAAGAAGCTGCGCGACCTGATGAGCTGGGTGGACCGGCCCATCACCGAAACCGCCTGACTTTCGCGGACGAGAATTCCCGGTCGTCGATCCGAAGAGGATCCCGGCCGGGATTTCTCTTTCACGGTGACGGTGCCGCGGTCGGTACTCTCGGTGGACATGACGGGCGCACAGACGCCGGGTGAGCGGCTGCTCGCCCGCGCGGGCGGATTCCGCGGGCTGGTGTACACCTCGCTTCCGGTGGTCACTTTCGCCGCCGCCAACGCGCTCGCCGGGCTGGGCCCCGCACTGATCGCGGCGCTGGGCGCGGCGGCGGTGGTGCTGGTTTGGCAACTGCTGCAGCGCGAATCGGCCCGACCGGCGCTGCTGGGTTTCGCCGGCGTCGCGGTGGGGGCGGCCTTCGCCTTGGTCACCGGCCGAGCCAAGGACTTCTACCTTCCGGGGATCTGGATGTATCTGGCCCTGGCCGTGGTGTTCACCGGCTCGGTTCTGGTGGGGCGTCCCGTGGTCGGTGTGGTGTGGGCGTGGATCACCGGCCGAGACGACAGCTGGCGTCGGGTCCGGCGCGTGCGGTTGGCCTTCGATCTGGTGACGCTCGGCATGGCGGCCATCTCGGCCACCCGGTTCGCAGTGCAGTACCACCTCTACACCACCGACCAGGAGGGGATGCTCGCCGTGGCGCGCATCGCCATGGGCTGGCCGGTGCTGCTGGTGACGTCGCCGGTGCTCTATTTCGTCATTCGCTCGGCGATGCGGGCCATGCCGCGCACCGGCGACGGAACCTAGGAGAGTCGTTCGGCGATCGTCACCACTCTGCGGGCCAGGTGGTCGAGCGCGTCCAGCGTGGCGTCGTCGAGTTCGTTACGGTTTTCCGGTCCGGTGACATGGCCCACGCCGTAGGGGTTTCCGTCGGCGAACTTCACGCCGTCGGTGTAGCCGGGCGGTACGAGGATGCCCCCGAAGTGCATCAGCGAGACGTAGAGGGTGACCAGCGTGGTCTCCTGCCCGCCGTGCGCGGTTTGCGACGACGTGAACGCCGCGTACACCTTGTCGGCCAGCTGGCCCTTGGCCCAGAGGCCGCCCAACGAGTCGATGAACGCCCGAAACTGAGAGGCGGCGTTGCCGAACCGCGTCGGTGTACCGAAGATCACCGCGTCGGCCCAGACGATGTCGTCACCGCTGGCGGCAGGAAGGTCCTTGGTCGCTTCGTAATTGGCTGTCCACGCAGAGTTCGACGCGAACGACTCCGGGTCGCGGGTCTCGGCGATGTGGCGCAGCCGCACCTCGGCCCCGGCAGTCTCCGCGGTCGCGGCCACCCGGTTGGCCATCGCGGTGCCGTGACCGGTCGCGGAGTAGTAGAGGACTGCCAATTTGGTCATGCCTGCGACCCTACCCAGCGAGCGAGGGCAGGTCCCGGATGCCGAATTCCTTTCGCAGCGCGGTGCGCGCGGCGTAGTAACCCGCCATGCCGTGCACACCGCCGCCCGGCGGCGTTGCCGACGAACACAGGTAGGCCCCGGGGATCGGCGTCGACCACGGATTCCACCGCACCGCGGGTCCGGTGAGCGCGCTGAGCATGTTGTTGCCGCCGACCCCGATGTCGCCGCCCACCAGGTTGGCGTTGTGGTCGGACAGTCGAGCGGCAGGCACGCTGCGCACGCCGACGACCAGATCCCGGAAACCGGGCGCGAACCGTTCGAACACGCTGCTGACGCTGTCGGCCATGTCGACCGTCGACCCGGCGGGGACGTGCGCGTAGGCCCACAGCGGTCGCCGTCCCTGCGCATCGATCCGGCCGGGATCGGTCAGATGGGGCAGCGCGGCGAGCACCATCGGCCACTCGGCGTGACGTCCTGCGGCGATCTCGCGTTCGGCCAGCGCCATCGCGGCACGGTCGCCGCCCAGATGAAGCGTCGGAGCGTCGGCCAGACGTGGATCGCGCCAAGGGATCTCACCGGAGAGCACGAAATCGACCTTGGCCACACCGGGGCCATACCGGTAGCGCAACAAGGTCCTGGCGTAGCGCGGCGGCAACCGATCTCCGTAGATGCGCAGCAACGCAGTCGGTGCGAGGTCGTAGAGCACCACCCCTGGTGGTGGACTGGTCACCTCCTCGCCGAGGACCAGTTCGCCACCGTGCGCACGGAGGTCGGCGAGCAGGGCGTCGGGGATCGCCTGCGAGCCGCCCACCGGGATCGGCCAGCCGACCGCGTGCGCCAGCGTGGCCAGCATCAAGCCCGCGCCGGCAGACACCAACGACGGCATCTGCGAGATCGTGTGGGCCGCAACCCCGGTGAACAGTGCGCGGGCGTCCTCCCCACGCAGGCTGCGCCAGGCGGGACTGCCCTGGGCCAGCAGGCGCGGGGCGACGCGCACCGCTGCCGGGATGCTCGGGGGAATCGAGCGCTTGTCCCCGAGCAGCAGTCCCACCACGCCATCGCAGTCGGCGGCGAGCGGTCCGAGCAGCCTGCGCCACGATCCGCCGTCGTCGAGTTCGGCGCAGGTGCGGTCGATGTCGCGGTAGCCGATCGCCGCCGGCCGGTCGGGCAGGGGATTGCCGTAGGACACCTCCGGCGAGGTCAGCGCGACGCCGCGGGAGCGAAGATCGAAGGCCGAGAAGAACGGCGACGCGAGGGCCAGCGGATGCACCGCCGAACAGATGTCGTGGCTCACCCCGCTGAACTCCGGGTCGGGCAGGGTTCGGGCCCCGCCCCCGGCGGTCGGCTGCGCCTCGATCACGCGCACCGACAGGCCGGCCCTGGCACAGATCACCGCGGCGGCCAATCCGTTCGGGCCGCTGCCGACGACGGTGACATCGACGCTCGAATCATTCCCGCCCACCAACCGGTTATAGCAGCCCGTTAGGCTGAAGCCTCGTGAGTCTGCCTGTGGTACTGATAGCCGACAAGCTGGCCGCCTCGACGGTGGAAGCCCTGGGTGACCAGGTGGATGTCCGCTGGGTCGACGGCCCCGACCGGGAGAAGCTCCTCGCCGCGGTGGTGGACGCCGACGCCCTGCTGGTGCGGTCGGCCACCACCGTCGACGCCGAGGTGTTGGCCGCTGCCCCGCGGCTGAAGATCGTCGCCCGCGCCGGCGTCGGTCTCGACAACGTCGACGTCGACGCCGCGACCGCGCGCGGTGTGCTGGTCGTCAACGCCCCCACCTCCAACATCCACAGCGCGGCCGAGCACGCCGTGGCGCTGATGCTGGCCGCCGCCCGGCAGATCCCCGCCGCCGACGCCACCTTGCGGGAACACACCTGGAAGCGGTCGTCGTTCTCGGGTACCGAGATCTTCGGCAAGACGGTCGGCGTGGTGGGCCTGGGCCGGATCGGTCAGCTGGTGGCCCAGCGGTTGGCGGCCTTCGGGGCGCACATCGTCGCCTACGACCCCTACGTGTCGCACGCGCTCGCCGCGCAGCTGGGCATCGAGTTGCTCACGCTCGACGACCTGCTCGGTCGGGCCGACTTCATCTCGGTGCACCTGCCCAAGACCAAGGAGACGGCGGGCCTGATCGGCAAGGAGGCGCTGGGTAAGACCAAACCCGGCGTGATCATCGTCAACGCCGCCCGGGGTGGACTGATCGACGAGCAGGCGCTGGCCGAGGCCATCACGAGCGGACACGTCCGCGGGGCCGGCCTGGACGTCTTCGCCACCGAACCGTGCACCGACAGCCCGCTGTTCGAACTGCCGCAGGTCGTGGTGACGCCGCACCTGGGTGCATCGACGGCCGAAGCGCAGGACCGCGCCGGCACCGACGTCGCCGCCAGCGTCAAGCTGGCCCTGGCGGGGGAGTTCGTGCCCGACGCGGTCAACGTCGGGGGCGGCGCCGTCGGCGAGGAGGTCGCGCCGTGGCTCGACCTGGTGCGCAAGCTGGGTCTGCTGGCCGGAGTGCTCTCGCCCGAACTGCCCGTGTCGCTGGCGGTCAACGTCTGCGGCGAGTTGGCCGCGGGCGGACCCGGTGAAGTCGAGGTGCTGCGGCTGTCTGCGCTGCGTGGGCTGTTCTCGGCGGTGATCGAGGACCCGGTGACGTTCGTCAACGCGCCGGCGTTGGCCGCCGAGCGGGGCGTCGAGGCCTCGATCGCCACCCAGTCGGAAAGCCCCAACCACCGCAGCGTGGTCGACGTGCGGGCGGTGGGCGCCGACGGCGTCACGGTCAACGTCGCCGGCGCGCTGTCGGGTCCGCAGATGGTGGAGAAGGTTGTCCAGATCAACGGACGCAACCTGGACCTGCGCGCCGAGGGCGTCAATCTGATCATCAACTACGACGACCAGCCGGGTGCGCTGGGCAAGATCGGCACGCTGCTCGGCGGCGCGGGCGCCAACATCCTGGCCGCACAGTTGAGCCAGGACGCCGACGGTGAGGGCGCCACGGTCATGCTGCGGCTGGATCGCCAGGTGCCCGCCGACGTGCTCGCCGCGATCGGTCGCGACGTGGCCGCGGTGACGCTGGAAGTGGTGGATCTGTCATGACCGCAGCGATGAGGCTGGGTGTGATCGCCGGCGACGGCATCGGCCCGGAAGTGGTTGGCGAGGCGCTCAAGGTCCTCGATGCCGTGTTCCCCGGAGTGGAGAAGACCGAGTACGAGCTGGGCGCGCGGCTGTATCACCGCACCGGCGAGGTGCTGCCCGACTCGGTGCTCGACGAGATCAAGGGCCAGGACGCCATCCTGCTGGGCGCGATCGGTGACCCGTCGGTGCCCAGCGGGCTGCTGGAGCGGGGGCTGTTGCTGCGGATCCGCTTCGCGCTCGACCACCACATCAACCTGCGGCCCGGGCGGCTCTATCCGGGAGTGGCCAGTCCGCTGGCCGGTGACCCCGAGATCGATTTCGTGGTCGTGCGGGAGGGCACCGAAGGTCCCTATACCGGCAACGGCGGGGCCATCCGGGTCGGCACCCCGCACGAGATCGCCACCGAGGTCAGTGTCAACACCGCTTACGGGGTGCGGCGCGTGGTGCAGGACGCATTCGGTCGCGCCCAGCAGCGCCGCAAGCATCTGACGCTGGTGCACAAGAACAACGTGCTGACGTACGCGGGCTCGCTGTGGTGGCGCACCGTGCAGGCGGTGGCCGCGGAATACCCCGACGTCGAGGTGGCTTACCAGCACGTCGATGCCGCCACGATCCACCTGGTCACCGACCCGGGCCGGTTCGACGTCATCGTCACCGACAACCTGTTCGGCGACATCATCACCGACCTCGCCGCCGCGGTGTGCGGCGGTATCGGTCTCGCGGCCAGTGGCAACATCGATGCCACCCGCATCAATCCGTCGATGTTCGAACCGGTGCACGGCAGCGCGCCGGACATCGCCGGGCAGGGCGTCGCCGACCCGACCGCGGCGGTCATGTCGGTCGCGTTGCTGTTGGCGCACGTCGGCGAACTGGAGGCGGCGGCGAGGGTGGACCGGGCCGTGGAGGACCACCTGGCCACCCGCGGAGACACCCGGATGACCACGTCCGAGGTCGGCCGGCGCATCCTGGACCGGCTCTGAGGCGCGCGCGATAGCGACGATCGCGACGCTGAGCCGGCAGTGCTGGCTGTTCGTCGTCGGATCGTCGCTGTTCGCCGTGGCCACGCTGCCCGGTTTCGGGGGATGGGCCGGGGCGGCCGCGGCCAACGCACTGTGTTTCGTCGGCTCGTGGTTCTTCACCGCCGCGGCATGGGTGCAGCTGCAGTTGTCGGACCAGACTGCTCGTGGCGAATGGTCCTCGGCTGCTGTGCAGTTCATCGGAACGGTGTTGTTCAACGTCAGTACCGCCGCGGCGGTCTGGACGCACGCAGTGTCGGCGGAGCGCAAATACGTCTGGGCGCCCGACGCTGCGGGATCGCTGGCTTTCCTGGTCAGTGCGGTGATCGGATTGTCTGCCGTGGCCGCAGCCGTCGGCTCGGTCGATCTGCGCCGGCGGGAGTGGGCGGCTGCCGTGGTGAATGTCGTCGGGTGCCTCGCGTTCGGGGTGTCCGCGGTGGCCGCGCACGTGAGCCGCAACGGGGTCACCGCCGACCAGACGCTGGCGACCGCGGGCACATTCGTCGGCGCGCTGTGCTTCCTGGTCGCAGCTCTGATCGTGCTGCCCCGACGCTCGGCGGGGCCCTCCGCCCACCCTCACGCGACGTCCTGGTGACCAGGAAAGCGGGGATGACCGAGGGCGTTTCGGCGTCTGCGTACAGGGGTGTGGGGGCGCTCAACCGCTGCGCGCAGAGCCCCGACGGTCGCTGACGCTCCCGGCGGGCACCGGTACCGCGGGGATCGCGAGGAGCGGAAAGATCGCGCACACTGCGAAAGCCACCGGGAACCCGGCGATCCCGATGAGGCCGCCGAACAACGGCGGCGCGACGCCTGCGGTCAGCAACTGGCTGGTGTTCTGGGTGCCCAGGGCCCGCCCGCTCCAGAACGGGCCCGCGTTCTCGGCGATGGCGGTGAATGCCAACCCGTTGTCCGACACCGTGATCACCGACGCCACCATCATCAGCGCGATGCTGACGGGGGAGTCGAGCGCATCGGTCACGGCGAGCAGCATCATCGACCCGGCCGCGGCGAGGGCGATGACCCGGATGGGGCGAAGGCGTGCGGACACCACGTCACCGCTGCGGCGCAGCACCGCATCCGACCAGCGACCGGCGCCGACCCGGCCGCCCGCTCCCAGCAGCTGGGCCAACATCACCAGCGTGCCGGCCGAGCCAGGCGACCAGCCGCGCGCATCGATCAGCCACACCAGGGTGAAGGTCCACACCAGCACCTGGGGCACGACGAGCAGCACCGACGCGAGGTGGATGCGCCACAGCATCGACGATCCCCGGTAGGGGTTGGCCAGTTCGGTCGGGTCGGCCTGTGACCGCGGCGGCCTAGGCGGATCGACGACGGCCACCACACACACCACTGCCGACACCGCGCAAACGATTCCAGGGAACAGCAGCGCCGCCGAGATACCTTGGGACTCCGCCAGACGGGGGATGACCAGCGCGCCGACCCCCACTCCCAGCGGTTGGGCGGTCTGGCGGATACCCATGACCAGGCCGCGCCGGCGGGCGTCGAACCAGCCGACGACGAGCCGCCCGCTGGCCGAATTGCTGCTCGCCGCAGCCATGCCGCCCAGGAACAGGAAGACCCCCACGGCAACGAGGGACTGCACTGAGGCTGCAGCGAACGCCGCGGCTGCGGTCAAGACGGATCCGAGGGTGAGAACCAGGCGCTCACCGAACCGGTCCACGGCATAACCCCACGCGATCAGCGTGACCACCATGCCGAGGCTGGGCAGAGATGACAGCAGCCCGGCGGTCGCCAGGGTCAGCCCGCGCTCCGTCTGGAGCGTCGGGATCAGGAAAGCCACCCCGTTGATGAACACATTGGCGCACAGCGTGGCCACCAGGGCGATGACCAGCATCGACCAGCGTCGCAGAGAGCTGATCGCGTCGACGGCCACGGCGCCATCGTCTCACAGCTATCTCATCTACTTGAATATCTGTCTCAAAATATGAGACTTTGTTGGCTGTCCGGCCACCGGACCCGGGCAGTGCGGCAGGGCACTAGGCTGAAGACATGCGTCTCGGCCGAATCGCCAGCCCCGACGGGGTCGCCTTCGTCAGCATCGAAGGCCCCCCCGATCAGCCGGGCGAGGCGATCGCGCGCGAGATCGCCGAGCATCCGTTCGGTGCGCCCACCTTCACCGGGCGGCAGTGGCCGCTCGCCGACACCCGGCTGCTAGCCCCGATCCTGGCCAGCAAGGTCGTCTGCATGGGCAAGAACTACGCCGCCCACATCGAGGAGATGGGCGGCGGCACCTTCGAGGACCCGATCATCTTCCTCAAGCCCAACACGTCGATCATCGGACCCAACACCGCGATCCAACTCCCGGCTGACGCGCATCCGGTGCATTTCGAAGGCGAACTGGCCGCGGTCATCGGCCGCCCGTGCAAGGACGTGCCGGCCGCCCGCGCAGCCGAGAACATCCTCGGCTACACGATCGCCAACGACGTCTCGGCGCGCGACCAGCAGAAAAAGGACGGTCAGTGGATGCGCGCGAAAGGCCACGACACCTTCTGCCCGGTCGGGCCGTGGATCGTCACCGATGTCGACCCGGCCGATCTCGAGCTGCGCACCGAGGTCAACGGCGAGGTCAAGCAGCGGTCCAGGACCTCGCTGATGATCCATGACATCGGCGCCATCGTCGAATGGGTCTCGCGGGTGATGACGCTGCTACCCGGCGACCTGATCTTGACCGGAACTCCTGAGGGAGTGGCCCCCATCGAGGACGGCGACACCGTCAGCATCACCGTCGAGGGCATCGGCACCCTTTCCAATCCTGTTGTGCGCAAAGGACACAAGTGACTACCAGAGTCAGATTCTGCCCCTCACCGACCGGTACGCCGCACGTCGGGCTGATTCGCACCGCCCTGTTCAACTGGGCATACGCGCGACACACCGGCGGGACGTTCGTGTTCCGGATCGAGGACACCGATTCTCAGCGGGACAGCGAGGACAGCTATCTGGCTCTGCTGGATGCGTTGCGCTGGCTGGGGCTGGACTGGGATGAGGGGCCCGAGGTCGGCGGACCCTACGGCCCCTACCGGCAGTCGCAGCGCCGCGACATCTACACCGATGTGATCCAGCGGCTGCTCGACACCGGTGAGGCGTACGAGGCGTTCTCCACCGCCGAGGAGGTCGAGGCGCGGCACCTGGCGGCGGGGCGCAGCCCCAAACTGGGCTACGACAACTACGACCGCACGCTGACCGACGAGCAGCGTGCGGCATTACGGGCCGAGGGACGCCGGCCGGTGGTGCGGCTGCGCATGCCCGACGAGGACATGACGTGGCAGGATCTGGTCCGCGGGGAGACCACGTTCCCCGCGGGCTCGATTCCCGACTTCGCGTTGACCCGGGGCAACGGAGAACCGTTGTACACGTTGGTCAATCCGGTGGACGACGCGTTGATGAAGATCACCCATGTCCTGCGTGGTGAAGACCTGCTGCCGTCGACGCCCCGGCAGCTGGCGCTGTATGCGGCACTGACCCGCCTGGGCGTGGCCGAGGCGACCCCGCGGTTCGCTCACCTGCCTTCGGTGCTGGGGGACGGGAACAAGAAGCTGTCCAAGCGCGACCCGCAGTCCAACCTGTTCCTGCACCGCGAGCGCGGGTTCATCCCTGAGGGCCTGCTCAATTACCTTGCTCTGCTGGGCTGGTCGATCGCCGACGACCGGGACGTGTTCAGCCTCGAGGAGATGGTCGCCGCCTTCGATGTCGCCGACGTCAACTCCAACCCGGCCCGTTTCGACCAGAAGAAGGCCGACGCGCTCAACGCTGAACACATCAGGCTGCTGGCCCCGGCCGAGTTCGAACGCCGGCTGGCCGAGTACTTCGCAGCTCACGGCCACGACACCGGTCTCGACGAGGCCCAGTTCGCGGAGGCCGCGCAGTTGGTGCAGACCCGCATCGTCGTGCTGTCGGACGCCTGGGATCTGCTGAAATTCCTCAGCGACGCGGAGTTCGGCCTCGACGAGAAGTCAGCGGGCAAGGAGCTCAAAGACGCGGCGGTGCCGGTGCTGACGGCTGCGCTGGGCGCACTGGAGGACGTACCGCGCTGGGAAACCGCCGAGATCGAGGCGGCGCTCAAAACGGCGTTGATCGACGGCTTGGAGCTCAAACCGCGCAAGGCGTTCGGACCGGTCAGGGTCGCCGCGACCGGCTCGTCGGTCAGCCCTCCGCTGTTCGAATCGCTGGCGCTGCTGGGCCGCGATCGCAGCCTGGCGCGCCTGCGCGCCGGGCGGGACCATGCCGCTGCGTCGGCGCCGGCGGAGGCGTGAAAAACCACCGCAGAATCTTTGGTAGTCTGCTCGTCGGCCGCCAATGCGACGCCCCACGGATCCACCGGGGCGCGTCGAGGCCGAAAATAGCTTGTGACCAGCGGTGACAAGCAGCCAATGGGGTATGGTGTAATTGGCAACACAGCTGATTCTGGTTCAGCCATTCTAGGTTCGAGTCCTGGTACCCCAGCGAGACAACGAGATTAGGTCAGCGTTCTCGGCTGAGTTATGCTGACCGTCCGAAACGAGTTCTAGCCCCCGTCGTCTAGCGGCCTAGGACGCCGCCCTCTCACGGCGGTAGCGTGGGTTCGAATCCCATCGGGGGTACCAATCACCGACTCCGGACCGCATACGGTCCGGAGTTTTGTGCTTTCCAGGCCCTCCATTGCGAGGTCGTCGTGCTTTTCCAGGTCACAGACGGCGGGTGAGCGCTTCCGCGGCGGCCACCAGGTCCGCGGCCCACCGTGCCCCCGGCCGGCGTCCGATCCGGTCGATCGGGCCCGACACCGACACCGCCGCGATGACCACCCCGCGGGCGTCGCGGACCGGCGCTGAGACGCTCGCCACACCCGGCTCTCGTTCGGCCACACTCTGGGCCCACCCGCGCTTGCGCACCTCGGCCAGCGTGCGATCGCTGAAGCTCGCGGCCGGTAGCACCGCGTGCTGGGTCGCGGTGTCGGCGTAGGCGAGCAGCACCTTGGCACCGGACCCGGCGGTCATCGGCAGGCGGGTTCCGACGGGCACGGTGTCGCGCAGCCCTGCCGGTGGTTCGAGCGCCGCCACACAGATCCGGGAGGTGCCCTCGCGCCGGTACAACTGCACGCTCTCTCCGGTCAGCTCCCGCAGGCGCGGCAACACCGAAGCGCCCGCGGCCAGCAGAGGATCCTTGACGTGGCGGGCCAGTTCGGTGACCGCGGGCCCGATGTGCCACTGGCCGTCGCCGTTCCGGGCCAGCAGCCGGTGGGTTTCCAGGCCGACGGCCAAGCGGTGCGCAGTAGCCCGGGGGAGCTCGGTCCGCTCGCACAGATCGGCAAGCCCGCACGGTGAGTCGGCGACCGCGTGAAGAACGCTCATCGCTTTGTCCAGCACGCCGATGCCGCTATCCTGTCTCACAAGGAGATACTGTCGTCCCAGATTGTGAGATAGTCAAGATGGCCCTCGCGCACCAGCCCCGCACCATGGCCGAAAAGGTGTGGAACGACCACGTCGTCGTTTCCGGAACCGGAGAGGGCGGGGCACGTCAACCCGACCTCATCTACATCGACCTGCATCTGGTTCACGAGGTGACCAGTCCGCAGGCCTTCGACGGCCTGCGGCTCGCCGGTCGTCCCGTGCGCCGGCCGGACCTGACGATCGCGACCGAAGACCACAATGTGCCGACCGTCGACATCGACAAGCCGATCGTGGATCCGGTTTCCCGCACGCAGGTGGAGACGCTGCGCCGCAACTGCGACGAGTTCGGCATCCGGCTGCACCCGATGGGCGACGCCGAGCAGGGCATCGTGCACATCATCGGGCCGCAACTCGGGTTGACCCAGCCCGGGATGACGGTGGTTTGTGGTGACAGCCACACCTCGACCCACGGCGCCTTCGGTGCGCTGGCCATGGGCATCGGCACATCCGAGGTCGAGCACGTGCTCGCGACCCAGACGCTGCCGCTGCGGCCGTTCAAGACCATGGCGGTCAACGTCGACGGCCAGCTTCCGCCGGGCGTCAGCGCCAAAGACATCATCCTGGCGGTCATCGCCAAGATCGGCACCGGCGGTGGGCAGGGCCACGTGATCGAATACCGCGGCTCCGCCATCGAATCGCTGTCGATGGAGGGCCGGATGACGATCTGCAACATGAGCATCGAAGCCGGCGCCCGGGCGGGCATGGTCGCCCCCGACGAGACCACCTTCGAGTTCCTGCGGGGTCGCCCCCACGCGCCTCAGGGCGCCGCCTGGGACACCGCGGTCGAAGCGTGGAGTCAGCTGCGCACCGACGACGGCGCCGAATTCGACACCGAGGTCTACCTCGATGCGTCGACGCTGAGTCCCTTCGTGACGTGGGGAACGAATCCCGGACAGGGCGTACCGCTGGCGGGTTCGGTGCCCGACCCGGAACTGATGCTCGACGAGGGAGAGCGACAGTCTGCCGAGAAGGCGTTGGCCTACATGGACCTTCGTCCGGGAATGGCGATGCGCGACATCACCGTCGACACGGTGTTCGTCGGGTCCTGCACCAACGGACGCATCGAGGATCTGCGTGTCGTCGCCGACGTGCTGCGGGGCCGCCGTGTCGCCGAGGGGGTTCGCATGCTGGTGGTGCCCGGATCGATGCGCGTGCGCGCCCAAGCCGAAGCCGAAGGGCTGGGCGAGGTGTTCACCGCGGCCGGGGCCGAGTGGCGGCAGGCGGGGTGCTCGATGTGCTTGGGAATGAACCCCGATCAGCTCTCGCCGGGCCAGCGCTGCGCGTCCACGTCGAACCGGAACTTCGAAGGCCGGCAGGGCAAGGGCGGCCGCACGCACCTGGTTTCGCCCGCGGTCGCGGCCGCGACCGCGGTCCGTGGCGCCCTGTCCTCGCCTGCCGATCTGCCCGCGGCCCCGGCCCGCTGAACCCCAGAGCCACCCGAGCCCCGAGCCCCGAGAATCCTCAGGAGACCCCGATGGAAGCTTTCCGCACCCACACCGGCATCGGCGTTCCGCTGCGGCGGTCCAACGTCGACACCGACCAGATCATCCCCGCGGTGTACTTGAAGCGCGTCACCCGAACGGGATTCGAGGACGGCCTGTTCGCCGCCTGGCGCACCGACCCGTCCTTCATCTTGAATCAGGCCCCCTTCGACAACGGCTCGGTTTTGGTCGCAGGCCCGGACTTCGGAACCGGATCCTCCCGCGAACACGCGGTGTGGGCGCTCATGGACTTCGGATTCCGGGTCGTCATCTCGTCGCGATTCGCCGACATCTTCCGCGGCAATGCCGGCAAGGCAGGGCTGCTGGCCGCTGAAGTCGCCCAGGATGATGTGGAATTGTTGTGGAAGCTGATCGAGCAACAGCCCGGGTTGGAAATCGGTGTAAATCTTCAAGATCGAACGGTGACCGCAGGAACGGTCGTGGTGCCGTTCAACATTGACGACTACACCGCCTGGCGCCTGCTCGAAGGGCTCGACGATATAGGCCTTACGCTGCGGAAACTCGATCAAATCGAGGAATACGAAAGCAGCCGTCCGGACTGGAAACCGCGCACTCTGCCCGCCTGACGGCGGCCTTCGCAGAGGCGAATTCCGGACGCCGCAAGGCCCTTTTGAGACCTTCGGTAGGAGGTCAAGCGCAGCAATCGGATTGAAAAAAGTTCGCTGGCTTGGCCTGAAATTGCGCGTGGCTCTTGGAAATCAGCAGGCAATGGGTTTACCGTGTCCACTAGTCGGCCCAAGTAGGGCCACTGGTTTCGGAGGTTTTGCATGAATAAAGCAGAGCTCATCGACGTACTCACGGAGAAAATGGGCTCGGATCGTCGGCAGGCCACCGCTGCGGTGGAGAATGTCGTCGACACCATCGTCCGTGCGGTACACAAGGGTGACAGCGTGACGATCACCGGCTTCGGTGTTTTCGAGCAGCGCCGTCGCGCCGCCCGCGTGGCGCGCAACCCGCGCACCGGTGAGACGGTGAAGGTCAAGCCCACATCCGTTCCGGCGTTCCGGCCCGGCGCTCAGTTCAAGGCCGTTGTGTCTGGCGCGCAGAAGCTTCCGGCAGACGGTCCGGCCGTCAAGCGCGGCGTGACCGCCACGACTGCGCGGAAGGCTGCGAAGAAGGCTCCGGCGAAGAAGACCGCCGCGAAGAAGGCTCCGGCCAAGAAGGCCGCGCCCGCCAAGAAGGCTGCGCCCGCCAAGAAGGCTGCGGCCAAGAAGGCTCCGGCCAAGAAAGCCGCGCCCGCCAAGAAGGCTGCGGCCAAGAAGGCTCCGGCCAAGAAGGCCACGGCCGCGAAGAAGGCTCCGGCCAAGAAGGCTCCGGCCAAGAAAGCCGCGACCA
>CAXEZH010000353.1:0-53218 GCA_964000695.1 uncultured Mycolicibacterium sp.
CAATCCACTCTGAGGTTGGTTTTCGTCCTCGCCGGTCCACCCTGGAAATCCCCGTAAAGCCCGCCGCAAACGTTTGATTCCAACACACGAGCTTCGTGTACTCGTCGTCAGCGACAGTGCCGTCCTTCCAGGTGAGTCGGCGATCTGCCACCTGGATGACTCGCTCGTAACTGAAGAATGTCTGGATGAGGGTCATTCTGGTGCACGCCTGGCTTTTGGGGACTTTGAACACCACAGTACGGGAACGTGTGTTCGAGATGGGGGGACACGCCGAGCGGCGCAGCTTGGCGGCGACTTACCTCAAGGGGGCGCGGCGGCGGAACAAGCCGGGCCGCAGTGGGGCCGCAGTTGGTTGCGTGGGGCCATCGTTGGTTGGAATGTGAACGTACTGGTCAGGGCAATATTGCCCGGATGTGCCATTCGCATCCATCGTTACAAAACGCCTGGTAGGAGGTTGTTGTACATCCTCTGAGCCCGGCCCACTCCGCGAGCGCGCGCGTCGGTACGTCGACACGCCGCATCTGGTGTGCACCAGTGCGCGCTCGCGGGTTTGTCAGGGTGCGTCCGGGTCCACGATCTGCACCACGCCGTCGGTGACGCCGGCGATGAACAGCCGCCCGGTCTGCGCGTCGACGCCGACGGTGTAGGGGTTCTGCACCGTCGGAACCCGGGACACCTCGCGCGGTGTCGGCTCGGCCATGTCGTATCCGATCACCTCGTTGGTGCCCGATGACGACACCCAGAGCCGGTCGCGGGTCGGGTCGTAGGTGATGCCGTACGGGCCGCCGGGCTGGGCGACCTCGGCAAGCTGCCGGGGTTCGGTGCTGAACACCCGCACCGCGTCCCCGCGGGTGTCGGCGGCGATCATCCGCCCGTGCTTGTCGGCGACGAGGTGGGTCGGTCCGGCGCCGGCCGGGGTGGATCCGACGATCGACAGATCGGCGGCGTCGTAGATGGTCAGGTCGTTCTTGCGGACGTCCAGCAGACCCATCCGGTCGCCGACGGGCGCGAGGCCGGCCGGCTGCACGCTGTCGGTGAACACCTTGACGACCTCGAGCTCGTCGGTGCCTCTCAGCGCGGTGACGGTGCCGCCGAGTTCGTTGGCCACGAACACGGTGCCGTTCGGTGCCTGCGACGCGTCGTGGGGGAAGGTGCCGGTGATGATCTGCTGACGGGCTTCTCCGCCGGGAAGCGAGACCCGCACCAGTGCGTCGGCGCTTTCGACCGGCACCAGCACCGGCCCGCCGGGTTGGGCCAGCTGCAGGTGTCGCGCGTGTCCGGGCAGCGGGGTGCGTCCGGTCATCTCGCCGGTGTCGGCGTTGATCAGCACGAGCTCGTTGGGGTCACGTTTGGCGACGGCGACAGTGCGCGTGACAGCGTCGACGACGATGCCTTCCGGTGCCGCGCCGACGGCGACCTGACTTCCGGGTGGGGGTTGCGCCGGCGCGGGCGCCGACCGGGGTTCGGCCGGCGGGGGGAGCGTCTCGGTGGGCGGACGGGTGCCTTCGGTGGGCACGCCCGTGGGTACGAGTCCGGTAGTGGTGGGCGTACTGCTGGGGCCGGCATCCGGTGACGACGCGGCCTGCTCGGCCGGCTCGCCACCGCATCCGGCTACCAGCACTGCGATCGCGACGGCTCCGCCCAGTCTCTTCATGCCGGGACGGATACCCGGGTGACTGTCGTGGCAGTCCTCACAGAACATTACGGACTTTCACCGCCGCCCCGCCCAAGCCTGCCGGCATCGGTTGGAACGCCGGCGCCACGATCTCGACACCCGACGGTCTGCCGCTCCCGAAGTGGGGTCAGGGATGCTCGGCGAGCTGCACGTCGACGGGCAGGCCCGTTGCCAGGGATTCGACCCCCGCGGCGCACACCGCTGCCGCGGCGTATCCGTCCCAGGCGGTGGGTCCGTCGACGAAATTGCCGGTGTTTCGGCCTGCGTGGACCGCGTCGACCCAGCGTTGGATCTCGATGTCGTAGGCGCGGCCGAATCGTTCACGGAATCCTGGCGTGAGGTGTCCGCCCCAGGTGCCCGCCGCTGACTTGCGGATCATGCCGACGTCGAGTCCGATGATGGCGCTGCCGCGTTCACCCACCACTTCGGTGCGCACCTCGTATCCGACACCGGTGGTGACGAACAACTCGACATCGACATGCTTGCCCGATGCCGTCCGCATGATCGCGATCTGCGGATCGATGACGCCCTGCGGTGCACCGGGATTCGACACCGGCGTGATGATCTGGACGTTGGCGATCTCCTCGTCGAACAGGAACCGCGTCACGTCGACCTCGTGGACGAAGGAGTCCTTGACGATCAGTGTGCTGTCGAAGTACGACGGCACACCGGCGTTGCGGTGCACGCAGTGCATCAGCAGCGGACGGCCGAGCTCGCCGCCGTCGAGGAGCGCCTTGAGCCGCATGTACTCCTCGTCGAAGCGGCGCATGAAACCGACCTGGATCAGCGATACGCCCAGATCGGTTTCCCGCCGGACGATGTCGAGCGACGTGGAAACATCCGTGGTCAAGGGCTTTTCGCACAGAACGGGTTTGCGATGCGCGAGACAAGCCAGCAGCTGTGCCTCGTGGGTGGTGCCCGGGGTGGCCAGCACCACGGCGTCGACATCGTCGGCGGCAATGGCGTCGATCGGATCCGCGGCTGCCCGGCAGCCCGGGATGGCGGCGGCGATCTGCTCGGCCTTCTCGGTGATGAAGTCGTTGACCACCGCCACCCGGGCACCGGAGATCGTCGAGGTGATGCGGGCGACGTGGTCGGCGCCCATCACGCCGACGCCGAGCACCGCGATACGCAGATCAGCCATCAGCGATCCGACGGGTTGACCAAGGGGCGCTGCACCTTCTTCCAGTCCGCGTACCGCTGATAGGCCCGCTGCGTCGACTCCAGCGTCGACACCTCGGAAACAGGCACATCCCACCAGGAGTGGCTGTCGGGTGCGTAGACCAGCGGATCGGTTTCGACGTAGATGACGGTGGTGGTCTGCGCGGCTTTCGCGGTCTTGACGGCGTCGGCGAACTCGGCGGCGGTGCTGGCCTTGATGACGTCGGCGCCGAGGCTCGCGGCGTTGGCGGCGAGATCGACCGGCAGCATGTCGCCGTTGAGGCGCCCATCCGCACCGCGGTAGCGGTACGCGGTGCCGAACCGTTGCGAGCCGAGCGATTCGGACAGTCCACCGATCGAGGCGAAGCCGTGGTTCTGCACCAGCACGGGGATGACCTTGACGCCTTCCTGCACGGCCGTCGCGAGCTCGGTGGCCATCATCAGGTACGAGCCGTCGCCGACCATGACGAACACGTCGCGGTCCGGCGCGGCCATCCGTACCCCGATGCCGCCCGCGATCTCGTAGCCCATGCACGAATAGCCGTACTCGACGTGATACCCCTTGCGATCGCGCATCCGCCACAGCTTGTGCAGGTCACCGGGCATGGAACCGGCAGCGCACACGACGACGTCGCGGGCGTCCGAGAGCGTGTTGACCAGTCCGATCACCTGATTCTGGTTCAACGGCACGCCGTCCTCGGTGCGATAGACCGACGAGACGGTGTGGTTCCATTCCGCCGTCAGCTCGGCTGTCCTGTCCCGGTACTGGTCGCTGACCGTGTAGTCGGCCATCAGCTCGCTCAGCGCTTCCAGGGCCTCCCGGGCGTCGGCGACGACGCTGATACCGCCCTGCTTCACCGAGTCCAGCGACGCCACATTGATGTTGACGAACAGCACCTGCGGGTTGTTGAACGCGGTGCGCGACGCCGACGTGAAATCGCTGTAGCGGGTGCCGATTCCGATGACCACGTCGGCGTCGGCGGCCAGGGCGTTGGCCGCCGTGGTCCCCGTCGATCCGACCGCGCCCACCGAACGTGGGTCCTCGTGCAGCAAGGCGCCTTTGCCGGCCTGAGTTTCGCTGACCGGGATGCCGGTCTGTGCGACGAACTGCGCGAGCGCATCGTTGGCGCCGGAGTAGATGACCCCACCGCCGGCGACGATCAGCGGCTTGGTGGCCGAGCGGATCACCTCGGCGGCGCGGGCGAGTACGGCACGCTCGGGTAGCGGCCTGCCGATGTGCCAGGTGCGCTCGGCGAACAGCGACACCGGCCAGTCGAACGCTTCGGCCTGAACGTCCTGGGGGAGAGCCACGGTCGCCGTTCCCGTCTCCACGGGGTCGGTGAGCACGCGCATCGCTCCCAGCAGGGCGGCGGGCAGCTGCTCGGGACGCCACACCCGGTCGAAATACCGCGACAGCGGCTTGAACGCATCGTTGACCGTGACGTCGCCGCTGGACGGCAGCTCCAACTCCTGTAGCACCGGGGCGCTGACCCGGGTCGCGAAGGTGTCCGACGGCAGCAGCAACACCGGCAACCGGTTGATGGTGGCCAGCGCGGCACCGGTGAGCATGTTGGTCGCACCCGGACCCACACTGGCGGTGACCGCCCAGGTCTGCAGGCGGTCGCGCTGGCGCGCGTACCCGACCGCGGTGTGCACCATGGCTTGCTCGTTACGGCCCAGCACATACTTCAGTGCCGGCTCGACGCCCGCCTCGGCCGCTTCGACCTCGTCCTGCAGCAGGGCCTGCCCGATCCCGGCGACGTTGCCGTGGCCGAAGATCCCGAGGCATCCGGCGAAGAACTTCTGTCGTTGGCCGTCCCGCTCGACGTACTGGCTGCCCAGGAACCGGACGGTCGCCTGCGCCACGGTGAGCCGCACGGTCGGTTCGGTGTCGGCGAGTTTCTCGGTCGACTTCGGCGCGGTGGAAACCACTGGTCAGTCTCCTATCCAGCCGGCGGGGCCGGCGATCGAGTGTCGGATGCGGGCTGCGGGAACGGCAGCCGGGGATCGACCTGCTGGTGCTCCCAGCTGGCGCGCAGCCAGGTGTGGGCAGGATCGTCGCAGATCATCCAGGCTCGGGTCGGCCCCGAACCCGCCATCACGTTGAGGTAGTACATGTGGTGGCCCGGTGCCGCGATGGACGGTCCGTGGTAGCCGTGCGGCACGAGCACCACGTCCCCCGAGCGCACCTCCTCGAGCACCTCGATCGGCCGTTCGGGGGTGCCATAGACCCGGTGGTAGCCGAATCCGGTGGTGCCCGCAGGGCTGTCGTCGATCTCGAAGTAGTAGATCTCCTCGAGCTGGGTTTCGACGTCGGTGTTCTCGTCGTGTTTGTGCGCGGGGTAGCTCGACCAGTTGCCGCCGGGGGTGAGGACTTCGCACGCGATCAGCGAATCGGCCTCGAATGCGGTCGCGGTGCCGAAGTTGTGGACCTGGCGACTGCAGTTGCCCGCTCCGCGCAGCTCGACGGCGACGTCGGCGGCCGCCACCCGGCGGTTCGGGAACCGCCGCCCGGACCTCGTGGCGCGGGCACCGCAGATGGCGATGCGGCCGCGGCCCACCAGGGTGTAGGTCTGGTCGACGCCGACGTACACCATGTCGGCGGGACCGTCGAACACCGACCCGCGCGGCGACAGCGTGAAGCTGTCGTCACCACAGGTGACGTTGCCCGCGCCGGCCAACGGCAGGATCATCACCTCGGTGTCAGCGGTGTGCAGGGACAACTCGCTGTGCTCACCGAGATCGACGACGTGTAACGATGATTCGGCCCACCCGGCGTCCTCGGGGGTGATCGCCACGGTGTACGGGGCGGGTGCACTGCCGGCGGGGATGTACAGCTTGGAATGCACGGTTCACCTCACCATCGCCACAGCGGTGGCGACCGCCGAGCTCACGTCGTCGTCGGGTGGGTACAACAGGGTGCGGCCGACGATCAGGCCGCGCACAGCCGGTAGGCCCAGCGCTTTCTCCCAGCTGGCGAACGCCTCATCGGGGTCGGTCGGGTCGCCGCCGAGCAGCAGCGTCGGCATGGTCGTCGACTCCATCACTCTGTCCATCTCCGGGACGACCGGCAGCTTCATCCAGGTGTAGGCCGAGGTCGACCCCAGGCCCTGACCGATGTGCACCGACTTGATGACCGCGTCGGGGGAGAGGTCGTTTGTCACCTTGCCGTTGACCCGGGTCGACATGAACGGTTCCAGCATGGCGATCAGCCCCAGTTCGGCCAGTTCGTCGACGGCGGTGGCGCACGCCGCCAGCGTGGAGACGGTACCGGGATCGTCGAGGTCGATGCGGCACAACATCTTCCCGCCGTTCATCTTCGCTGCCGCGGTGGACGCGGCGGTGGCGCCGGTCATCCGGTCGTCGAGCTCGAACGACGCGCCGGCCAGGCCGCCGCGGTTGAACGACGAGAACACCACCTTGTCCTCCAGGGCGCCGAGCAGCACCAGGTCGTCGAGGATGTCGGCGGTGGCCAACACACCGTCGACCCCGGGATCGGCCAGCGCGGCGCGCAACCGGTCCAGCAGGTCGGTGCGGCTGTTCATGGCGGTCGGCCGGGAGCCGACCGCCAGGGCGCCGCGGGCGGGGTGATCGGCGGCGACGATCATCAGTCTGCCGTTGCCGCGCAACGTCGGCCGGGTGGTGCGGTGCGCCCACGCCCGGGCGATCGCCGCCGGATCGGTGGCACGGACCTTGGTGACTGCCGCGTAATCCCGGCACTGGGAGGTGTCAGACATTCACGGCCTCCGCGGCGGTCTGTTCGGCGAGGGCGGCGACCTCGGCTGCGGTCGGCATGGCGGTCGAGCATTCCAGACGGCTCGCCACGATGGCGCCGGCGGCGTTGGCGTAGCGCAGGGTCTTCTCCAGCGGCCAGTCGTTGAGCAGGCCGTGGCACAGGCTGCCGCCGAAGGCGTCGCCGGCCCCGAGCCCGTTGACGACGTCAACCGCGTTGGGCGGCACCGTGACCGAAGATCGGCGGTTCTTGCCGAGCACCCCGCGCGGACCCTGCTTGACGATGGCGAGTTCGACACCGAGATCCAGCAGCGCGTCGGCCGCCTTGTGCGGGTTGGTCTCGCCGACGGCGATCTCACATTCCTCGCGGTTGCCGACCGCCACGGTGACATGAGCCAGGGCTCGCTGGACCTGCTCGGTTGCGGCCGCGGGTGACGCCCAGAACATCGGCCGATAGTCGAGGTCGAGGACCGTCAGCGGCTTTCGCTGTCGCGTCGTCCAGGCCGCGAAATGTGCACTGCGGCTCGGTTCTTCGGACAGACCGGTGACCGTCGCCCAGAACAGCCGGGCGGTGCGAACCGCCTCGGTGTCGATGTCGTCGACGGTGATCTGCAGGTCCGGCGCACTCGGCTTGCGGTAGAAGTAGAGCGGAAAGTCGTCGGGGGGAAAGATTTCGCAGAACGTCACCGGGGTGGGGAACATGGCGTGGGTGGCCACGAAACGGTTGTCCACGCCCAGGCGCGCCAGCTCGGCGCGCACGTAGCGGCCGAACGGGTCGTCGCCCACACCGGAGATCAACCCGGAGCGCTGCCCGAGTCGGGAAGCGGCGACGGAGACGTTGGCGGCACTGCCGCCGAGGAACTTTCCGAACGTCTCCACATCCTCGAGCCCGACGCCGACCTGTAGCGGGTACACGTCGACGCCGCACCGCCCGATGGCGAGGACGTCGTATGGCTGATGGGTCATCAAGAGTCACTCCGACGGATAGGTGTGGGTGGCTTGGTAAGACTGTGCCCGCGGTCACGCCCCGATGTCAAGACTTTGTCCTGACATTCTATCTTTTGCACGTCCGATGTTAGGATGCAGCTACTGTTCGACTGGTCCTACGCGAGATCGGAGCCGACGTGCCCCTGACGGTGGAGCTCGACAGGTCAAGCCCTGTCCCTCTCTACTATCAGCTCGCTCAGGCGATCGAGGCGGCCATCAGAGATGGCGAACTCGCCCCGGGCGACCGTTTCGAGAACGAGCTGGCCCTTGCGAAGCGGCTGACGCTGTCGCGGCCGACCACGCGGCGGGCGATCCAGGAACTCGTGGACAAGGGACTGCTGGTTCGGAAGCGGGGTGTCGGCACGCAGGTCGTGCAGAACCCGGTGCACCGCCGCGTCGAGCTGACCAGTTTGTTCGACGATCTCGCCCGAGCGGGGCAGGAGCCCTCGACACGGCTGCTGGAGTACCACGTCGGTCCGCCCGACGAAGAGGTGGCGCGTGAGCTGAACCTCGCCCCAGACCGGGAGGTGGCCGTCATCAAGCGGCTGCGCTGCGCCAACGGCGAGCCCCTGGCGCTGATGACGAACTACCTGCCCGCCGATATCGCGCCGGACCCCGAGGAGTTGGAGCGCAACGGGCTCTACCAGTCGCTGCGTGCGCGCGGCGTGCACATCCGGCTGGCCCGCCAACGCATCGGGGCGCGCAGCGCGACCCGGCAGGAGGCGCAGCTGCTCGACGAGAAGCCCAACGCGCCGCTGCTGACGATGTCGCGCACCGCATTCGACGACTCGGGCGCGGCGGTGGAATTCGGCGACCACGGTTATCGGGCATCGCGGTACTACTTCGACACCACCCTGGTCGACCGCTAGGCCGGTCAGGTGAACGCCGCCCGGAAGGCGTTCAGTGCCGCGGTGCTGTCGCCGCGTGACCACGCCTCCATGCCGATCGTCCCGCGGTAGCCGATGTCGCGTAGTGCGCCAGCGACGGCCGGATAGAAGACCTCGCCGGTGCCGGGTTCGCATCGACCGGGCACGTCGGCGACCTGGATCTCACCGATCGCGTCGCCGCAGCGGCGGACCAGATCGATGAGGTTCCCTTCGCCGATCTGCGCGTGGTAGAGGTCGAGCATCATCATCACGTTCGGATGTCCGACCCCCTCGACCAGCGCGAGGGTGTCCTTGGCGCGGGCCAGCGGCACACCGGGATGGTCGACGATCGTGTTGAGGTTCTCCAGGCAGAACGTCACGCCGGCCGACGCGCCGAGGTCCCCCAGCCGTGCGAGCGTGCGGGCGGCGGTGAGCCACATCTGTCCGGTGGCGCGCTGCCGTGGCCTTGCCGCCCGCCCGTCGACGAGTTCTGCGGTGTGCAGGTTGAGTCGGCTGACCCCGAGGGTCTCGGCGGCTGCGATGCTGAGCTCGGCGGTCCGGATCACCTCGTCGCAGGTGTCCGGATCGACGA
This sequence comes from uncultured Mycolicibacterium sp., assembly GCA_964000695.1. Classification (GTDB taxonomy): domain Bacteria; phylum Actinomycetota; class Actinomycetes; order Mycobacteriales; family Mycobacteriaceae; genus Mycobacterium. The sequence continues at coordinate 9,014 of CAXEZH010000353.1, forward strand.
GATCGCCGTGCAGGTAGCCGGTCATCGACGTGAACGTCGCACCGGTGCCGGCCAGCGCCGCGAGGTCTTTGTCGTGCCAGCTCCAGATCTCGGCGGCGAACCCGAGGTCGTGGATCCGCTTGGCGCGTTCGACGATCGGGAGGTCGGTGAACGCCATCTCCGCGCAGACGGCCAGCTGGAACGTCACCGCCGCGCTCCGTTGAGCGTGACGGGCGCTTTGGTCTCGACCGATTCACGTGCGGCGAGGGCGATCTGGAGGGCGGCGCGCGCGTCGGTGCCGGTCACTGACGGCGTCACACCTCCTCGCACGCACTCGGCGAAGTGAGCGAACTGCGCGATGTAGGCGTCATGGAACAGTTCGATGTTGGCCCCAGCCGCGTGGTCCGGTTCGCGTCCGGCCTGCAGCACACCGCGGGACCCGAAGACCTCACCACGTACGTCATATCCGTACACCGCTTGAAAACTGGCCTCGGCCACGGCGAACGCCCCGTTGTCGAAACGGATCTGCACGACCGCGGTGTCCAGGAAGCCTTGCCCGGCGAGTTGGGGATGGACCAACGCATCGGCCTGCGCATAGACCTCGGTCACCTGAGCGCCCGGGTTCAGAAAGCGCACGGTGTCGAAATCGTGGATCAGGGTCTCGGTGAAGACCGCCCACGGCTTGACGTGTGCGGCGTCCGCGGCCGAGATTCCGGGATCGCGGGTCAGCGAGCGCAGCACCTGCGGGGTGCCGATCTCTCCGGCGGCGATCCGCGCCTGAATGTCGGCGAAGTCGGCGGCGAAGCGGCGATTGAAGCCGACCTGGAGAGCGATGTCGGCCGCCCGGGCGGCTTCCACGGCGCGGTCGGCCTCGGCCAGCGTCGAGGCCATCGGCTTCTCGCAGAACACGTGCTTGCCCGCTCGAGCGGCAGCGACGACGAGATCGGCATGGGTGGCCGCCGGCGAGCAGATAGCGACAGCCTCGACCGACGGATCGGCGATCAGCTCGCGCGGATCGCGATAGATCGTTGTTGCGCTGAGAGTTCCAGCAGCGCCGAGTCTTTCGGCAGCTTCGGCGACCGGGTCGGCGACGGCCACCAGCCGGGTTCCGGGCAGGCGGCGAGCCAGGGTCTCGGCGTGAAAGCTGCCGATCCAGCCTGCGCCGACGAGCCCGACGGGCAACGGTGCGGTCATGCTGAGCTCCGATCCGACTAGAACGTTCTAGTAACGTAGAACGCTGCGGCGCGTTTCGTCAATGATCCGACTGGAACCTTCTAGGCTGTGGCGGTGCAGCGGCGACCCACCCTGGCGGACGTGGCCGAGCGCGCCGGCGTTTCGCGGGCGCTGGTCTCGATTGTGATGCGCGAGGCCGCCGGCGCGAGTGAGCAGACGCGTGAGCGGGTCAAGCGCGCCGCCGACGACATCGGCTACCGGCCTGATCCGCGTGCGCGGCGGCTGCGTCAGCACCGTACGAACCTGATCGGCCTGACCTTCGCGGCTGGACAGGAGTTCCATGCGGACCTCGTCGACGGCGTCTACGTCGCCGCCGAAGCGCTCGGCTATGACGTCGTGCTCAGCGCCGTGACCGCACACCGCGAGGAAGTCCGCGCCGTGCGAACTCTGGTCGACGACCGATGCGAGGGCCTGCTCCTCATCGGCCCCGCTCAGCGGGCCGGTCAGCTCGCCGAGTTGGCCGACCGGGTGCCGCTGGTGGTGCTGGCCCGCCGGGTTCGCGGCGTCGATGCGGTGCGCAGCGATGACGTCGCCGGTGCGCGGCTGGGAGTGGAGCACCTGCTGGGTCTGGGACACCGCCGGATCCTGTTCCTGGACGGCGGCGGTGCGCCCGGTGGCGCGGAGCGGCTACGTGGGTATCGGCGCGCCATGCAGCGTGCGGGGCAGCCCGAATGGATACGGCCCGGTGGACTGACCGAACGCGAGGGTGCCGCCGCGGCATCGGAGATGGTCGCGTCGGGGGGATTGCCCGACGCCGTCTTCGCCTTCAACGATCTTTGCGCGATCGGGGTGATGGATGTATTCATCAGATCGGGGATATCTGTGCCACAGGATGTTTCGGTGCTCGGGTACGACGACAGCGCGCTGGCGGGATTGGTCCACATCAACTTGAGTACGCTTCGCCAGGATGCGGCCGGACTCTCTGCGAGTGCGGTGCAGCGGTTGGTCGGGCGTCTCGAAGGTCCTGCCGGCGGTCGCGACGAACGCGCAGTGGACCTCGTGCGCGAGCCGAAGCTCATTCCGCGGCAGACGACCGCGCCGCCGAAGCGTTGAGCAGCAGCTATGTTGCGGCCCATATGACTTGCGGTCCTAATGTCAGGACAAAGTATTGACTTTCCGGTGTGAGCCGTATTACATCAATCCCGAGGCGTGCCGCCCGACACCGACCCGCTGGGGTTCTACCGGGGCACCGCGGAGATTCGAGGACAAGGAGAAGCGATGACGTTCAAGCGGCTTGCGGCGCTCGCAGGAGCGGGTGTGCTGGCACTGGGGATGGCGGCATGCTCGAGCACCGGCGGCGCACCCGAGGGCTCCGAGGGCGGTTCGGGCGGCGGCACCGTCGACACTCCTCGCAAGACCGTCGCGATGATCACCCACGAGGTTCCCGGTGACTCGTTCTGGGACCTGGTCCGCAAAGGCGCCGAGGCGGCCGCTCAGAAGGACAACATCGAGCTGCGGTACTCGAATGACCCCGAAGCGCCCAACCAGGCCAACCTGGTGCAGTCCGCGATCGACAGCGGGGTCGACGGCATCGCCGTCACCCTGGCCAAGCCGGACGCCATGCGCGCGGCGGTGGAGCGGGCGAACGCGGCGGGTATCCCGGTGGTCGCGTTCAACGCCGGCATGGACTCGTGGGAGGCCATGGGCGTCAAGGAGTACTTCGGGCAGGACGGTTTCATCGCCGGGCAGGGCGTCGGTGAGCGGTTGCAGTCCGAGGGGTCGGCCAAGGCGCTGTGCGTGATCCACGAGCAGGGCCACGTCGATCTCGAGGCGCGCTGCGCCGGTGTGCGCGACGCCTTCCCGGCCGCCGAGATCCTGAACGTCAACGGCAAGGACATGCCGTCGGTGGAAGCCACCATCACCGCCAAATTGCAACAGGATCCCAGCATCGACTACATCGTCGCGCTCGGCGCCCCGTTCGCGCTGACCGCGGTGCAGTCGGCGCAGAACGCCGGCAGCACCGCCAAGATCGGCACCTTCGACACCAACGCCGCGCTCGTCGATGCGATCGAAGGCGGCGATGTGCAATGGGCGGTCGACCAGCAGCCCTACCTGCAGGGTTATCTGGCGGTGGACTCGCTGTGGCTGTACCTGACGAACGGGAACGTCATGGGCGGTGGCGCGCCGGTGTTGACGGGTCCGGCCTTCATCGACGCCTCCAACATCGACGCGGTCGCCGAGTACGCCCGCGGCGGCACCCGCTGAGACGGCCCGCCGGTAAGGAAAGACAGACATGACTACGCAAGCCAACCCGGACGCGTCGACCCACACGGTCGTCCGAGACGAACGGGTCAAGGAGCGCAACCGTCTGCAGCGGTTGATGATTCGCCCCGAGGTGGGCGCCGCGATCGGCGCCATCCTGATCTTCGTCCTGTTCCTCGTCGTCGCCGAGCCGTTCCGCGAGGCCTCCTCGCTGGCCACCGTGCTCTACGCGAGTTCCACCATCGGCATCATGGCCTGCGGCGTGGCAATGCTGATGATCGGCGGGGAGTTCGACCTGTCCACCGGTGTCGCGGTGACCTTCAGTTCGCTGGCCGCCTCGATGCTCGCCTACAACCTGCACCTGAACCTGTGGGCCGGGGCGGCACTGGCACTGGTGCTCGCCCTCGGGGTGGGATTCTTCAACGGGTTCCTGGTGATGAAGACCAGAATCCCCAGCTTCCTGATCACGTTGAGTACGTTCTTCATGCTCGCCGGCATCAACCTCGCGGTCACGAAGCTGGTCGCCGGGCAGGTCGCCACCCAGAGCGTCAGCGACATGCAGGGCTGGGATTCGGCGCAGAAGGTGTTCGCGTCCTCGTTCACCATCGGCAACGTCAGCATCCGCATCACCGTGGTGTGGTGGCTGGTGTTCACCGCGATCGCGACCTACGTGCTGTTCAAGACCAAGATCGGCAACTGGATATTCGCCGTCGGTGGCGACGCCGAAGCAGCCCGAGCGGTCGGCGTGCCCGTCACCAAGGTCAAGATCGGGCTGTTCATGTTCGTCGGGTTCTGTGCCTGGTTCGTCGGCATGCACCTGCTGTTCGCGTTCAACACCGTGCAGTCCGGTCAGGGCGTGGGCAACGAGTTCTTCTACATCATCGCCGCCGTCATCGGCGGCTGCCTGCTGACCGGTGGCTACGGCACCGCCATCGGTGCGGCCATCGGCGCGTTCATCTTCGGCATGACCAACCAGGGCATCGTCTACGCCGGGTGGGACCCCGACTGGTTCAAGTTCTTCCTCGGCGCGATGCTGCTGTTCGCGGTGATCGCCAACAACGCCTTCCGCAACTACGCCGCAAAGAAGTGATCCGATGACCATCTCAGTCGAAAAGCCCAGCAGCGACGCGCAATCCGGCGGCAAGGTCCCGCTCGTCGAGCTCAAGAACATCGGCAAGTCCTACGGCAACATCACCGCGCTGAAAGACATCTGCCTGCGGGTGCACGCCGGCGAGGTGACCGGGATCCTCGGCGACAACGGCGCCGGGAAATCGACGCTGATCAAGATCATCGCCGGCCTGCACCAACAGAGCGAGGGGGAGCTGTTCGTCGACGGCAAGCCCACCACGTTCAGCTCGCCGGCCGAAGCGCTCGGCAAGGGCATCGCGACGGTATACCAGAACCTGGCCGTCGTGCCGCTGATGCCGGTGTGGCGCAACTTCTTCCTCGGCCAGGAGCTGCGCAAGAAGACGTTCCCCTTCTCGCTGGACGCCAACGCGATGCGTGCCACGACGCTCTCGGAGCTGTCCAAGATGGGCATCGACCTCCCCGACGTCGACGTCCCGATCGGCTCGCTGTCGGGCGGTCAGAAACAGTGCGTCGCCATCGCCCGGGCCGTCTTCTTCGGCGCGCGGGTGCTGATCCTCGACGAGCCGACCGCGGCGTTGGGCGTCAAACAGTCCGGGGTGGTGCTCAAGTACATCACCGCGGCCAAGGAGGCCGGCTTCGGCGTGGTGTTCATCACCCACAACCCGCATCACGCACACCTGGTCGGCGACCACTTCGTGCTGCTCAACCGGGGCCGGCAGAAGCTGGACTGCACCTACGACGACATCACCCTCGAGCATCTCACCCAGGAGATGGCCGGCGGGGACGAGCTCGAAGCTCTGTCGCACGAGTTGCGCAGCGGCAAGGACTGAGTTTTGCCGAACTGAGATTCCCGGTTGTGATCTTGGGCTTCACTGCAGCCGGGAACTCCAGTTCGGCGCCCAGGGACAGCCTCGGCAACGTCTTCGTGTCGGCGGTGACATGAGACGTTCACGGTCTCGACATGGTGACGCTTGTCGCGTCGGAGAGCCCTCGGGCCGATACCTCGGCACAATGGAGGGCATGGACAGGGATCTCGACGCACGGGCCTACCTCCCGGCCTGGCGTGACCCGCTGTCGGCTGGATGGCGCGCGCACCGTGGTCTGTTGCTGCTGCGGTTGCGTTGGCATGAGCGCCGTGCCAGCTCTCGCCGCCTGTAGCGCGCAGCTCGGTCGATCAGAGATCGAGCATCCGAACCATTTCAGTCCGCATGTCGACCTTGCGGACCTTGCCGGTCACCGTCATCGGGAAGTTCTCGGTGATGTGGACGTAGCGGGGAATCTTGAAGTGCGCGAGCTTGCCTGTGGCGAACTGGTGCACAGCAGTGGCGTCGAGCGGGGCTGCTCCCGGACGCAGCTTGATCCACGCGCAGACCTCTTCGCCGTATCTCTCATCGGGGACGCCGATCACCTGAACGTCGTCGATATCGGGATGAGTGTGTAGAAACTCCTCGACCTCGCGCGGGTAGACATTCTCGCCACCGCGAATGACCATGTCCTTGATGCGGCCGACAATCTGGCAGTACCCGTCGTCACGCATCACAGCCAGGTCGCCGGTGTGCATCCATCCCTCGCGGTCGATCACCTCGCGGGTCTTTTCGTCATCGCCCCAGTAGCCCGACATCACTGAGTACCCTCGGGTGCAGAATTCGCCGACTCCGCCGCGTTCGACGATTCTGCCGGTGACGGGATCGACGATCTGGATCTCCACGTGCGGGTGCGCGCGGCCGACCGTCGATGTTCGGCGCTCGAGATCGTCCTCGATCCGGGTCTGGCAGGACACCGGTGATGTCTCCGTCATTCCGTAGGCGATGCCGACCTCTGACATGTTCAGTTCGGTGACACAGCGCTTCATCACTTCCACCGGGCAGGTTGATCCGGCCATGATCCCCGCCCGCAGTGTGGAGACATCCCGCTCGGCAAGATCGGGGTGCCCCAGCATCGCGATGAACATCGTCGGTACGCCGTAGAGCGCCGTGCAGCGTTCGGTTTCCACGGCTGCCAAGGTCGCCGCCGGGTCGAAGCCGGCTGCCGGAATCACCATGGTGGCGCCGTGTGTCGTACAGCCGAGGTTGCCCATGACCATGCCGAAGCAGTGGTAGAAGGGCACCGGTATGCAGAGCCGGTCCCCGGGGCCGAAAGCGATCAGATCGGTCACGAAATAGCCGTTGTTGAGGATGTTGCGGTGGGACAGTGTTGCACCCTTGGGTGCACCCGTGGTGCCCGAGGTGTATTGAATGTTGATCGCGTCGCCGGGGGTCAGACTCTCTGCCCGGCGACGCAGTTCGGCGGCGGGCACCAGGGCCGCCCTTTTGCCGACCCGTTTCCAGTCCTCGGTATCCAGGAACACCACTTCTGCCAGGTCGGGCAGTTCCGGCCGTACCTCTGCGACCATGGCGCGGTAGTCGGAGTTCTTGAACTCGGTCGCCGACACCAGGAGCCGGACTGCGGAATGCCGGAGCACGTAGGCCAGCTCGTGTGTGCGGTAGGCCGGGTTGATCGTGACCAGTATCGCCCCGATCTTTGCGGTGGCGTACTGCAGCATCGTCCACTCTGGGCAGTTGGGTGCCCAGACTCCGACGCGGTCCCCCTTCTCGATACCGAAGGACATCAAAGCGCGTGCCAGTGAGTCGATTTCGGCATTGAGTTCGGCATATGTCCACCGCCGCCCACTCGGGACGTCGACGAGCGCCTCGATGTCGGGATATCTCGACGCGGTGCGCTCGAGGTTCGTACCGATCGTCTCGTCCAGTAGAGCGACGTCGGTCGGGCCCGCAGTGTAGGAAAGCAGCGTGGCGTGTTCGTCCCGCAGTCGACCCTTGAGGATCTTGCCGGCGGCGTTGCGGGGCAACGCGTCGACCAGCGTGAGGTACTTCGGGCACTTGTACGACGCGAGCTGCGCACGGCAGTGCGCCTCGATGTCGGCGTCGGTCGGGGGATCCGCGGGATCGGCGGACACGATCACCGCGACCGGGGTCTCACCCCATCTCGGGTGTGGCACCCCGATGACCGCCACCTCGGTGACCTTCGGATGCGTCGCGACGACGCTCTCCACCTCGGCGCTGTAGATGTTCTCTCCGCCCGAGATGATCATGTCCTTCTTCCGATCGACGACGTAGAGGTAGCCATCGGCGTCTCGCCGGACGAGATCACCGGAATGGAACCAGCCGCCGCGGAACGCCTCAGCGGTCTCGGTGGCCTTGTTCCAGTACTCCTTCATGACCAGCGGCCCCAGGTACACGATCTCGCCGACCTCGCCCGGATCGACGTCGTTCATCTCGTCGTCCACCACGCGGACCTCGACGTTGAGCATCGGCGTCCCCACCGAACCGATCTTGGCGATCGCATCGTCGCCGCGCAGCAGGCAGGTGATCGGGCTGCACTCGGTCTGCCCGAATGCGGCGATGACCTCGGCGCCTGCGAAAACGTCGATCATGGTGCGCAGCAGCGTCGTCGACGCCGGGGCGGCTCCCCACCACACCCGGCGCAGCCGGGACAGGTCGTACGCGGAGAGGTCAGGCAGCGCACAGACGGCCTGCCACTGGGCCGGGGTCATCCAGCACGACGTGACCTGCTCGTCGACGACGGTGGCGAGCGTGGCGTCTGGATCGAAGCCGCCAGACGGTGGGATGACGGTCTTGCCGCCGGTCAGGAACATCGGCAGCATGCCGGACACGCCGGCGGTGTGGAACAGCGGTGCTACCGCCATCCAGCAGTCGTCGTCGGAGCGGTGACCGAGGGTGGCGATCGAACTGAACGCATGCAGGTAGAGGTTGCGGTGGGTGAGCACCGCGCCCTTCGGGAAGCCGGTGGTTCCCGAGGTGTACATGATGAAGGCCGGTGTGTCGTCTGCGACGGAGCGCCGGGGTAGGTCGGGGTCGGCCGCAGCGATGGTCTGCTCCAGGTCCCCGCCGATGGTCACGACGGTGTGCAGTGCCGGCAGCCCGTGACGGATTTCGGCCACCATGGATTCCAGCGCCACATCCACGACGATGGCGGTGGCGGCACTGTCGGAGAGCACGTAGCCGACTTCGCCGGCGGCCAGCCGAAAGTTCACCGGCACCGCGATGGCGCCCAGCCGCTGTGCGGCCAGCCAGGATTCGACGAGTTCGATGCTGTTGAGCCCGAGCACGGCGACCCGATCGCCGCATTGAACCCCACGCACCGTAAGCGCAGCCGCCAGTCGGGTCACGCGTTCGTCGAGTTCACCGAATGTGGTGCGTCGTCGCGGGTCGGCGATAGCCCACTTGTGTGGTCTGACCACGGCGTGCCGGGTGAGGGCATCGCTGAGGGTGATCCCCGTGTTCATCGTGGCTCCTCTCGGGTGCGGATCAGAGGCCCACGCGGTCGGCGAGCAGGTTGCGGTGGTGTGCGCTGCTGCCGAACAACGCCTCGGTCGTCTTGGCCCTGCGGAAGTAAAGGTGCATATCGTGTTCCCAGGTGAAGGCGATCCCGCCGTGCACCTGGAACGCCGCACCCGCGCACAACGTGAAGGTGTCGGCGGCCTGCGCCTTGACCAGCGGTGCGGTGATCCGTAGTTCGTCGGGATCCCCCGCACTCATGGCGGCGAACATCACCGCCGCGCGGGTGGCGTCGATCTCGATCATCATGTCGGCGCAGCTGTGTTTGACCGCCTGGAACGAGCCGATCGGCCGGTCGAACTGTTCTCGGCTGCAGGCGTATTCGACTGCCATTGCCAGACATGCTTCGGCGCCTCCGAGCATCTCGGCCGACAAGAGCACGCGCGCGGTGTCGAGCACCCGCTCGATCGCGTCGGGCGGGCCGGCGGCAAGCTGCTCGGCTGGTGCGTGCGCCATCCGCAACCTTGCGACAGGTCGGGTGGTGTCGAAGGAGGGCAGGCGATCTACCGTGACGCCGGGATCATTGTCGGCCACGAGGTAGAGGGCGACTTGGGTGCCGGCCATGGCCGGCACCACGAACAGGCCGGCGACGTGGCCGTGCAGTACGGGAGCAATCTCTCCGCTGAGGTCGGCTCGGCCGTCCCCGTGCCGGTCGGCCCGCACGGTCACCCGTGCGGGGTCGAGGGCGTCGGGCCCGGCCGCGGCGAGCGTCGCGACCCGCTCGCCGGACAGCAAGGCGGGCAATATTGCGGCGCGTTGCCGTTCGTCACCCAGTCGAAGCACGGCCTCGATCGCGAACACCGTGGCGGCCATCGGCACCGGGGTCAGCGCCCGCCCGAGTTCTTCGAATACGATCGCCGCCTCGACCAAGCTGCCTCCGGCGCCGGCGTACTGCTCGGGCAGGTGCAGCCCGGGCAGCTCCAACTCGGTGCACAGCCGGCGCCAGAGGCTGATGTCGCAGCCGTCGCCGGCGGCCACCTCTCGAACCCGTGCGGCCGGAGCGGTCTGGTGCAGAAACCCGCGCAGCGAGGCGCGCAGGTCGTCGTGCTCGGTGTGGTAGCGGAAGTCCATGTCAGTTGCTCCCGTGTCCGGCCGGCTCGGGGATGCGGCGGGTGGGTACCCGGGGTTCTCTGGGTAGCCCGAGCAGTTGTTCGCCGATCACGTTGCGCTGGATCTGCGAACTCCCCGCGTAGATGGTTGAGGCCCGGGCGTAGAGCAGCTCGTCCATCCAGCAGGCTGCCGTGTTCGGGGTGCCCGGCTCCGGGACGATCAGCGCCTCGCCGTTGCCCGGACCGGCGGGGCTGAGCGCCTCCAGCCCGAGGATCTCGACTGCGAGCTCGGTGTAGCGGCGGAAGAACTCGCTCCAGATGACCTTGCTGATGGCCGCCTCCCGACCGGGCCGCTGCCCGGCCAACAACGCTGTCAGCCCTCGGTACCCCTGGAAGCGCATGATCTGGACCCGCGAATAACACCATGTCAACTTGTCGCGGATGCGCGCATCGGTGTGCAGTCCCCGGTCACGCGCCAACTCGTGCAGCCGGTCGAGCTCGCGACCGAAGTTGATCGCCGCCGTGGTGACCTGGGAGCCGCGCTCGAAGCCGAGCACCGTCATCGCGGCGGGCCACCCGTCGCCGACCCGGCCGACTACGTTCGCCGCCGGGGTGCGCGCGTCGGTGAAGAACACCTCGCTGAACGAGGCATGCCCGGCCGCGTTGACGATGGGACGGACGACGACGCCCGGCTGATCGATCGGCACCAGGAACAGGGAAAGGCCCTTGTGCTTGGGGGCCTCGGTGTCGGTGCGGGCCAGCGCGAAGATCCAGTTCGCGGTTGGTCCGGCCGAGGTCCATATCTTCTGGCCGTTGATCACCCACTCGTCATCATCGAGCACAGCCCTGGTTCGCACGGACGCCAGGTCCGAGCCTGCTTCGGGCTCGGAGAAGCCCTGGCACCAGCGGTCCTCGGCGGACAGGATGCGTGGCAGGAAGTGCCTTTTCTGTTCTTCGGTGCCAAGGGCGATGAGTGTGTTGCCGAGCAGCTGGATTCCCAGCAGGTCGTTCTCGGTGCGTTCGGGTGCGCCGGCCCGGGCGAACTCCTCGTCCAACACCACCTGCTCGATCACCGAAAGCCCACCTCCTCCGTACGTTTTCGGCCAGGAGATCGCAACGAGACCCGCGTCGGCAAGGGACTGGCGCCAGCGCCGCGCGACTGCCGCGCGCTCCTCGGGTGCGAGTGCGCCGCCGCCGGACCAGTCCGGTGGCAGGTGTTCGGCGAGGAACGCGCGGATCCGGTCGCGGAACGCCTCGGCTTGCGGCGGATAGTCGACGTCCACGGCTGTGTCTCCCTTCGGCTCAGGGACGGTTCTTGTTGGCGGGCAGTATTTCCGGCGCGATCTGCCAGTCCTCGAGGCCGTCTTCGACGGTTCCGATGCCCAGCGGGTTGCCGCTGATCTCGGCCCAGTACGCGTGGTTGAGCTGATGGATCGAGAAGCACGCATCGAGTGCACTGGAGAAACCCATGGCATCGACGGACTGGTTCACCGACTCCTTGATGAACAGAGCGGTGGCCGTCGGAAGTCGGGCGATCCGGCCTGCGAACTCGACCGCACGGTCCGAGAGCTCGTCGTTGCCGAAGACCTTGCTCACCATCCCGATGGCATGGGCGTCGTCGGCGCCGAGGGCGTCGCCGGTGAGAAGCAGCTCTTTGGCCTTGCGGGGGCCGAACTCCCACGGATGCCCGAAGTACTCGACACCGCACATGCCGAGTCGGGTTCCCACGACGTCGGCGAACACGGTGTCTTCGGCCGCGACGATGAGGTCGCAACACCACGCCAGCATCAGGCCGGCGGAGAGCACCATTCCGTGCACCTCGGCGATGGTGATCTTGCGCAGATCGCGCCATCGTCTGGTGTTCTCGAAGAAGTAGTGCCATTCCTGCCGGTGCCGGGACTCCACGCCACCCAACGTCCCACCGTTGCACTGGTACGTGGGGTGTTGGCCCGGGCCCGGCGCGCGCTCGCGGACGTCATCAGAGGAGCCGAGGTCGTGTCCTGCAGAGAATGACGGACCCGCACCCCGCAGGATCACTACGCGGACTGTGTCGTCGGCCTCGGCGAGCTCGAACGCCGACCCCAGCTCGACGAGAATCCCGCGGTTCTGCGCATTGCGCTGTTTCGGGCGATCGAGCGTGATGACCGCGACCCGGCCCTGCTCGACGAGCTCGTAACGCAGGTACGTGAACAGGTTGTCGAAGTCCTGCACTGCAGTACTCCCTTCAGGGGATGAGAAAGCGATCCGACCGCCACGGAGGCGGTGTCCCTCGGGCGATCCGACGGGCCGTGACCGACCCGTGCTTGCTCACGGGGTGCCCGACCTTCAGGAGGCTACGTGGTCTTGGGGACAAATGTCCATAACCGATACGCGGAATAGAACGCCCTTGCTAGATAAATTACCAAGAAAATCGCATCTTGCGCTTGACGATGTATCTTGTTAGTACTGTGTTGTACGTCGCATTGTAGGACGCCAGAGACGCCGGATCGTCACCGCGGTGTTCGGCTCAAGGTCAAGACCGAGAAAGGTTGAAGATGGAGATCGGGATATTTCTCATGCCGGCGCACCCGCCGGAGCGGAGCCTGTACGACGCGACGCAGTGGGACCTCGAAATCATCGAGCTCGCCGATGAATTGGGCTACGTGGAGGCGTGGGTCGGTGAGCACTTCACGGTTCCGTGGGAGCCGATCTGCGCTCCCGACCTGTTACTGGCGCAGGCGTTGCTGCGCACCAAGAACATCAAACTCGCCCCGGGTGCTCATCTGCTGCCCTACCACCACCCGGTGGAGTTGGCCCACCGCGTCGCCTACTTCGATCACCTGGCCCAGGGTCGATTCATGCTGGGCGTGGGTGCCAGTGGCATCCCGGGGGACTGGGCACTGTTCGATGTCGACGGACAGAACGGCGAGCACCGCGACATGACCCGAGAATCGCTCGAGATCATGCTCAAGGTCTGGACCGAGGACGAACCGTGGGAGTTTCGCGGAAAGTACTGGAACGCCAACGGTATTGCGCCGATGTTCGAGGGCCTGATGAATCGGCACATCAAGCCGTTCCAGACGCCGCACCCGCCGATCGGGGTGACCGGGTTCAGCGCGGGATCGGAGACGCTCAAACTCGCCGGGGAACGCGGCTACCTGCCGATGAGCCTCGACCTCAACGCCGAATACATCGCGTCCCACTGGGATGCCGTACTCGAAGGCGCGGCCCGCAGCGGCCGCACGCCGGATCGCCGCGATTGGCGCCTGGTGCGCCAGGTCGTCGTCGCCGAAACCGACGAACAGGCGTTCCGGTACGCCGTCGACGGCATGGTGGGACGCTTCATGCGTGAGTACGTGCTGCCGACGTTCCGGATGTTCGGCATGACGAAGTTCTACAAGCACAACCCGTCGGTGCCCGACGACGACGTGACTCCGGAATATCTCGCCGAGAACACCTTCGTGGTCGGTTCGGTCGCAACGGTGGTGGACAAGCTCGAAGCCACCTATGACCAGGTCGGCGGCTTCGGTCACCTGCTGATCCTCAGCTACGACTACCGCGACGACCCGGGGCCATGGAAGGAATCGATGCGGCTGCTGGCCGAGGAGGTCATCCCCCGACTCAACGCGCGCATCGCCAAGAAACCGCGCATCGCGCTCGTCTAGCCCCCGCACCCACACGAAGGAGCTGAGCCCGTGGTGGTTCGTCAGGTCACCGTTGGATACTCCGACGGCACGCACGCGGCGATGCCGGTGAAACAGGAGCAGACGATTCTGGAGGCAGCCGAGGAACACGGCATCGCGATCGTCAACGAATGCCAGAGCGGGATCTGTGGCACCTGCGTGGCCACCTGCTCGTCGGGTGACTACGAGATGGGACGCACCGAAGGGCTTTCCGATGTCGAACGGGACGCGCGCAAGGTACTGACCTGCCAGACGTTTGTGCGAACCGACTGCCGTATCGAGTTGCAGTATCCCGCCGACGACAACGCGGCGCGACTGGTCACCGGACACGGAACGGTGACCGCGATCGACCGGGTGTCGTCATCGACCGCGCTGCTGCGGATCGACATCTCGGAGCTGGGTGCGATCGACTTCATGCCGGGCCAGTTCGCGCAGCTGCAGGTTCCCGGTACCGACGTGTGGCGCAACTATTCCTACGCCCATCCCGCCGACGGACGCACGGAACTCGAGTTCATCATCCGGTTGCTTCCCGACGGGGCGATGTCGAACTACCTGCGGGACAGGGCGAAACCGGGTGACCGCATCGCGCTGCGGTGCAGCAAGGGCGGCTTCCATCTGCGCCCGCTCGTGCGTCCGGCGGTCCTGGTGGCAGGCGGCACCGGCCTCTCGGCGATCCTGGCGATCGCTCAAAGCCTCGATACCGCCCTCGAGCAGCCGATCCACCTGTTGTACGGGGTGACCGGCGTCGAGGACCTCTGCAAGCAGAACGAACTCACCGAACTCGAGCGCCGCATCCCCGGTCTGCAGGTGCACGTCATCGTCGCCAGGCCAGATCCGACATGGGCGGGCGCGGTGGGGCTGGTGACCGATCTGCTCGACCCCGCCATGCTCGGCGGGGACGCCGACGTCTATCTGTGCGGGCCGGGGCCCATGATCGAGGCCACTCGTAACTGGCTGGAAGAACACGGAATCCACGGAGTGGGTCTGTATTACGAGAAGTTCGTCGCGAGCGGGGCCGGGCCCCGGCGCAGCCGGCCACGCCTGGACTACGCGACGCTCGATCTGGCCGACGTGCGCCGGCGCGGCCGCGGGACCGCGGTTGTCGTCGGCGGCAGCATCGCGGGCATCGCCGCGGCCAAGGTGCTCAGCGAGTCCTTCGAACGGGTCATCGTTCTCGAGAAGGACGAACCGCACCGTCGTCGTGAAGGTAGGTCGGGTGCCGCGCAGGGCTGGCATCTGCACCACCTTCTCACCGCGGGCCGCATCGAGTTGGAGCGTCTGTTCCCCGGCATCGTCGACGACATGGTGCGAGAGGGTGCCTTCGACGTCGACATGGCAGCCCAGTACCGGATTCGACTCGGTGGCAGCTGGAAGAAGCCGGGTACCGGCGACATCCAGATCGTCTGTGCCGGTCGTCCACTGCTCGAGTGGTGTGTGCGTCGGCGTCTGGACGATGAACCGCGGGTCAGCTTCCGTTACGAGTCCGAGGTGGCCGACCTGGTCTACGACCGCGACCACAACACCGTCGTCGGCGTAGCGGTCGACCACGGTGGCGTTGAACTCGACCTCATCCCAGCTGAGTTCGTCGTCGATGCCTCGGGTAAGAACACGCACGTCCCGGAGTTCCTCGACCGCGTCGGGGTCGGAGCGCCCGAGGTCGAGCAGGACATCATCAACTGCTTCTACTCCACCATGTACCACCATGTGCCACCGGAACGGCGCTGGGACGACAAGGTGATGATGATCTGTTATGCCTACCGGCCGTACGAGGACACCTACGCCGCGCAGTACTACACGGACAGCACCCGCACCATCCTTTCCACCACCCTGGTCGCCTACAACTGCTATTCACCGCCGCGGACCGCACGCGAGTTTCGCGCGTTCGCCGACCTGATGCCCTCGCCCGTGGTCGGGGAGAACATCGACGGCTTGGAGCCGGCCTCGCCGATCTACAACTTCCGGTACCCGAACATGGTCCGGTTGCACTACGAGAAGAAGCGGAACCTGCCGCGCGCACTGCTTGTCGTCGGCGACGCCTACACCAGCGCCGACCCGGTTTCGGGGCTGGGGATGACGCTGGCACTCAAGGAAGTCCGCGAGATGGCGCTCCTGCTCGCGAAGTACGGTCCCGGCCACCCGGAACTACCGCGCCGCTACTTTCGGGAGATCGCCAAGATGGCCGACACCGCGTGGTTCGTGATCCGAGAGCAGAACCTGCGCTTCGACTGGGTCAAAGATGTGGACAAGAAGCGCCCCTTCTACTTCCGGGTGCTCACTTGGTACATGGACCGCGTCATGGAGCTGGTTCACGACGACCCCGACACCTACGGCGAGTTCCTGGCCGTCGTTCACCTGGTCAGGCCGCCGGCGGCACTGATGACGCCCAAGGTCGCCGGGAAAGTACTGGGCAAATGGGCCAGGACCAGGCTGTCGGGCCAGAAGACGCTGATCGCCCGTAACTACGAGAACCGCACCATCCCACCCGTCGGCCACCTGGTGCGAACCGACCAACCGTCCGTCGGTCTCGTCGGAACGCGCACCCCCTAGAGAAGAGGCTGAGATGCCGAAGATGCCGCAGATCCATCGGATGCTGAACTGCCATGGCACCCGGATCCACGCCGTCGAGGAGGGGGACGGGCCGCTCGTGGTGTTGATCCACGGGTTCCCGGAATCCTGGTACTCCTGGCGCCACCAGATTCCGGCACTCGCCGCGGCCGGCTATCGCGTGGTGGCGATCGACCAGCGCGGTTATGGACGTTCCTCGAAGTACCGCGTGCAGAGGGCCTATCGGATCAAGGAGTTGGTGGGCGACATCGTCGGCGTCATCGACTCCTACGGCGTCGAGCAAGCGGTGGTGGTCGGCCACGACTGGGGTGCTCCGGTTGCCTGGACCTTCGCCTGGCTGCACCCGCAGCGGTGCGCGGGCGTCGCCGGCATCAGCGTTCCCTTCGCCGGCCGCGGCGTGATCGGGCTGCCGGGCAGTCCGTTCGGGGAGCACCGCCCGAATGACTACCACCTGGAGCTGGCCGGCCCCGGGCGCGTCTGGTACCAGGACTACTTCTCCGCGCAGGACGGCGTCATCGCCGAGATCGAGGAGGATCTGCGCGGATGGTTGTGGGGCCTGACCTACACGGTGTCGGGTGACGGGATGATCGCGGCGACCAAGGCCGCCGTCGCCGCCGGCGTCGACCTGCAGTCGATGGATCCGATCGACGTCATCCGGGCCGGCCCGCTGTGTATGGCCGAGGGCGCCAGGCTCAAGGACGCCTTCAGCTACCCCGAGACGATGCCGGACTGGTTCACCGAGGACGATCTCGATTTCTACACCGGCGAATTCGAGCGGTCCGGGTTCGGCGGACCGCTGAGCTTTTACCACAACATCGACAACGACTGGCACGACCTCGCCGAGCAGGCCGGCACCCCGCTCACCCCGCCGGCGGTGTTCATCGGCGGACAGTACGACGTCGGTACCACGTGGGGAGCCGAGGCCCTCGCACGTGCACCCGAGGTGATGCCGAACTACTGCGGGACGCACATGGTGCCTGATGTGGGGCATTGGATTCAGCAGGAGGCCCCCGAGGAAACCAACCGGCTGCTTGTCGACTTTCTGCGTGGGCTGGGCTAGGGGGCGGTTGTGTCGATGGAACTCCGAGACTGCCCCGTCGACGGGACGGAACTGCGGCGCGCGTTCGGCTGCTTCCCGTCCGGGGTCACCGCCGTCTGCGCGATCATCGACGGTGAGCCGGTGGGGATGGCGGCGAGTTCGTTCACCTCGGTCTCGATCGACCCGCCGCTCGCATCGATCTGCGTGCAGAAGAGCTCGACGACATGGCCGCGGTTGCGCAACCAGCCCCGCCTCGGGCTGAGCGTGCTGGCCGAGGATCACACCGACGCCGCGATCAGTCTGTCCCGCAAAGTCGGTGACCGGTTCGCCGGCGTGTCGTGGGCCGAGTTGCCCAACGGGGGGGTGTTCGTCGACGGCGCGAGCGCGTGGTGGGACTGCCGGGTTTACGCGGAGGTGGAGGCTGGCGACCACACCATCGTGCTGCTGGAGATCTGTGCTCTGGGTGCCGCGCCGAACACACCGCCGCTGGTGTTCCACGGCAGCCGGTTCCGCCGTCTGGCGATGGTCATGGAGGAGCGCAATGAGGACCTCTGACCTGCGGGTAGCGCGCGCGATCCATGCGGTCGCGGAAGGCAGGCCGGTAGTGGTGACCGATACCGAGCGCGATGGCGCCGGCTATCTGGCCTTCGCCGCCGACGCCGCCACCCCGAACATCCTCGCGTTCACCGTGCGACACACCTCGGGCCTGGTCCGCGTCGCGTTGCCGCTTTCCGAGTGTGAGCGGCTCGACCTGCCGCCGATGTGCGCAGCCGATCCCGGCGGCTCACACGCTGCGGCCCAGCGGGTGGCCGTGGATGTCGGCGGCACCGGCACCGGGATCTCGGCGACCGACCGTGCCCGGACGATGGCGGCGCTGGCATCCGAGCATGCCCAACCGGGTGACTTCCGTCGCCCTGGGCACGTGATCCCCGTGCATGCCGAAGTCGATGGAGTGCTGGCCAGCCCCGGAGCGGTCGAAGCAGCGGTGGATCTGGCACGTCTGGCGGGGCGGCGCCCGGCGGCCGGACTGTGCGAGATCGTGTCGAGGAATCATCCTGCCGAAATCGCCTGCGGTGCAGAATCGGTGGGGTTCGCACTCGAGCACGGTTTGGCGACCGTCTCGGTCGGCGAGCTGGTGGCGTACCGCCGTCGTACCGAGCGCCAGGTCGTCCGGCTCGCCGAAACCGTCCTGCCGACCGGCCGCGGCGCGCACCAGGTCATCGGGTTTCGGGATGTCCACGGGGGTGCCGAGCATCTCGTCCTCGTCATCGGCTCGGTCGGGTCCGGCCACCCGGTTCCGCTGCACGTGCACGTCGAATGTCTCACCGGCGACGTGTTCGGCTCGACGGTCTGCCACTGCGGAGCTGAGCTCGACAACGCCGTCGCCACGATGAGTGCCCAGGGCGGCGGGGTGATCGTCTACCTACGTCCCCCCGGGTCGCTGCGCGCCTGCGGTCTGTCCGGGCCCGATCACCTGCCTCGTCCGGATCTGGTGTCGGACACCGTGGCATGGATCCTCCGGGATCTCGGCGTGTACTCCCTCAGGCTCGCCGACGATGCGCCGGGATACGGCCTCGTGATGTTCGGCGCCCTCCGCAAGAACTGCACCGCAGCGTGAGAAGCTCCAGGGTGCACCGTAATACGAGGATGAGGCATGACGTATCCAGACCTGGCCGGTAAGGCCGTGATCGTGACGGGGGCGGGCGCCGGAATCGGGCTCGCGATCGCCGAACGCCTCGCTGCCGAGGGCTGCAACCTGGTCTGTGCGGACATCGACGGCGTCGCGGCGGCGGCGGCCGCGGAGGCTGTCGGGTGTGGCGCCGTCGGTCATGCTGTGGACGTGAGCGACGAGCCGCAAGTCGTGGGAATGGTCCAGGCCTGCGTCGCGGCCTTCGGCGGGGTCGACAAACTTGTCGCCAATGCCGGTGTGGTGCACTTCGCGCCGCTCACCGACACGACCGTCGAGGATTTCGACCGCGTTGTCGCGATCAACCTGCGGGGCGCGTGGCTGTGCACCAAGCACGCGGCTCCCCGGATGGCCGAACGCGGTGGTGGTGCCATCGTCAACATGTCCTCGCTCGGTGGTCTGGTCGCTGCCGCCGGCACCGCCGCATATGGCATGTCCAAGGCCGGGATCATCCATCTCAGCCGAATCACCGCCGCGGAGATGCGTTCCGCCAATATACGGTCCAATGCGCTGCTACCGGCGTTCGTGGACACCCCGATGCAGCAGACTGCGATGACAATGTTCGACGAGGCACTCGGTGACGGAGGCGCCGCAACGATGATCGGTCGCCTGCAGGGGCGGATGGCCGGCCCGGCGGAGATGGCGGGTGTGGTCGCATTCCTGCTGTCCGACGCGGCCTCGATGATCAACGGCACCGCCCAACTCGCCGACGGTGGGACGGCCGCGGCGCTGTGGTGAGAATACTTAGCTTGCTGTCACGGTAGCGGACCTGATGCCGAATCCGTCAGCAGCACAAGGAGGCCGGGGGACATGGCGTGAGCGGTTATCCCAACCGGCGCGCTATGGCCTGCTGGTGAGGATCGACATTGCGATGGCGGTGATTTCATCGGCTACCCCGGCATAGCGGGTGAGATGCCAGGTTCGCACGGCGTCGTCGACAAAACTGTTCGCGGCGGCCGCCAGCAGCCTTGCCTCGGCGGGGGCGGTCTGCGGGACCAGCTTGCCGATGAGCTCGATCCACACCGCATCACGGTCGACCTGATTTCTCAGGTACCGGTCCCGGACCTCGTTGGAAGCGAACGAGAGCTCGGTGACCGACATGGACACCAGATCGGGATCGTCCAGGCTGATCTGGACCCGCTCCGCGACCATTGCGCGAAGACGTTCCGCGTCTTCGCCATCCGCACGGAGAACACGAATGCAGCCGAGGCTCCACCACTCGTCCAGACGAATGATCAGGGCGTCCAGGATCGCCTGTTTGGATGAAAACGAGCGGTAGACACCGGGGCCCGCGATTCCCACCCCTTTCCCGATCTCACTGGTACTCACGGCCGGGAAACCCTGCGCACGGAACAATCGCGCACCCGCGGCCAACAGGGTTTCGTGTCGGGAGAAAAGGGCGCTGTCGTTGTTCCGAGGTGCAACGTCAGGCTCCAGCGGGCGCACGGGGCGAGTGTTTGCCGCCGCCATGCATGCGCCGAACAGCAGCCGGTGCAGCTCGTCCTTGGGCAGCGTGAGACTGTGCCGCCCCAGGCTGGTGATCACGCTGGACACCGCCCACGCGCGGAGCTCCGCGTGCCTGGGGGGCAGGTCCGGCACCTCGAGGCAGAGACTGTTCTCGATGCCGTTGACGATGGCGTGGATGCGCCGCCGCACCTCGGTTCGCTCGGCATCGTCGAGGTAGCGCGCCTCGCGTTGCCACAGCACTGTCAGTGATCGGGACGCGACGGCCGCGGTGATGAGATCGGGCAGTTCGGCACTCAAGGGCCGGCGCGGCGATCCGTTGTCAGCCCCGGCCGAAAGGCGGGCGCTTTGGTACTGCTCTTGCCCTCCGCGGATGGCTGCAGCCAAGAGGGCTTGTTTGTTGTCGAAGTGGCGGTACAGCGCTCGAGCGGTGACCCCGGAGGCCTCCGCGATATCCTCGAGTTTCACTGCGTGGAAGCCGCGATCGATGAAGAGGCGGACGGCCTGCTCGAGGATCTGCTGCTTACGGTCTTTAGGGCGTCTCTTGACGGTGGATACGGGAGCCATTGAGCTCGGGATCCCCTTCCTCAGTGAAAATCAAGACATACCAGTCATATACATGATCGTACGCGGCATCGATCCTGGGAGGCACTTCGGCACCTCCGGTGCCGGCGCGGGATCGTACTGCCAGTTGACATCAGCGAGGATGGATGGCGGGAGAGCGCCGGTCGGGGCAAGGTGCGGTGCCCGCCGAGGGGTCGGTACCTCGACCGTGGACGGAATTGACCGCCGAAGTGGTGGTGCCGCGGTCCGTCCGGTGGTTGTCATCGAGTTGCTACCGGCCCTCACCGGCGGATTCCTCTCTTTAGGGGGAGCTAGTCCTCCCGAACGGGAGGTCGATTTGCTGCGGCGGCTGACACAGGCTTGTGGGCATGACGAACGCCACCGTCGCGGAATCCGGGCCGCAATGCTGCTGGGCGGTGACACGCGCCCCCGACGTCGATCGTCCGGGCATCGGCGAAGTCGATAATCGACGTATTCCATAGATACTTCCTTGGGTCTATAAGTCTATCTTACTGGGTTTTGCTGCGAGTCGTGAACACAATAAGGCGTATCGGATATAGACATCATTGCGTTGCGGCGCGTACTCTTCCCAACGTCATCCGTCACTTCGACTGTCGGGAGGGCCGAGCATTGAATGGTTCCACCCGGCAGTTGGGCGTCGATGCCTGGCGGGTTGCGACATCGTGACAAAGACCAATTTCGCTGCCAAGCCGTGGTCTGCACTCGGGGCCTTCTTCGCGATGTCGCTGGATACCTTCGTCGCGATGGTCAAACCACCCTTCGCGTGGCGCGAATACGTGCTGCAGTCGTGGTTCGTCGCACGGGTGTCGGTGGTGCCCGCTCTGATGTTGACGATGCCGTACTCGGTGCTGCTCGTCTTCACGTTCAACATCCTGCTCACCGAGTTCGGCGCAGCCGACTTCTCGGGCACGGGCGCCGCGGTGGGCACGGTCAATCAGATCGGGCCCATCGTCACGGTTCTGGTGGTGTCCGGGGCGGGCGCCACCGCGATGTGTGCCGACCTGGGTGCCCGCACCATCCGGGACGAAATCGACGCTCTTCGTGTGATGGGAATCAACCCCATCCAGGCTCTGGTCGTTCCGCGGGTGTTGGCGGCGACCACGGTGGCGCTCGCGCTGTCGGCCACGGTCATCCTGGTCGGCCTCACGGGGGCCTTCTTCTTCACGGTCTATGTCCAGCACGTCTCACCCGGTGCCTTCGTGGCCGGGCTCACGTTACTCACCGGCCCCGGGGACGTCATCGTTTCCCTCGTCAAGGCAACGCTTTTCGGGATGGCGGCCGGATTGATCGCCTGCTACAAGGGAATCTCGGTAGGGGGCGGGCCGGCCGGCGTCGGTAACGCCGTCAACGAGACCGTGGTGTTCACCTTCATGGTGTTGTTCGCGATCAACGTGATCGTGACCGCCGTCGGTATCCAGTTCACGGTGCAGTGAGGCGCGACCGATGACTCTCGCCGTCCCCAGCAAGCAATTCCAACGGGTGCGCCGGACGGCGGCCCGGGCTCTGACCGCATGGCGACGCATCGGTACCCAGGCGGAGTTCTACGGCAAGACGCTGATGTCGATTCCGGACGCGTTGGTCAACTACCGGACCGAAGTGTGGCGGCTGATCGCCCAGATGGGCCTGGGAGCCGGTGCGCTTGCGGTAGTGGGTGGAACCGTCGCGATCGTCGGGTTTCTCACGGTCACCACGGGAGCGCTGGTGGCTGTGCAGGGCTACAACCAACTGGCCTCAGTCGGTTTCGAAGCACTGACCGGCTTCGCGTCTGCGTTCTTCAACGTGCGGCTGATCGTGCCGGGCACCACGTCGGTGGCGCTGTCGGCGACGGTCGGCGCCGGGGCGACCGCCCAGATCGGAGCCATGCGGATCAACGAAGAGATCGACGCCCTCGAGGTGATCGGCATCCGAAGTATCACCTACCTCACGTCGACCAGGGTCATCGCCGGGACCATCGTCGTCATTCCGCTCTACTGCGTGGCTGTGATGATGGCGTTCCTGGCGGCAAGGCTTGGCACGACGGTGATCTACGGCCAGGGCTCGGGCGTCTACGACCACTACTTCAACACCTTCCTCAACCCCACCGACCTGATCTGGTCGTTCTTCCAGGTGGTCGCGATCACGGTTGTCATCATGCTCGTGCACACCTACTACGGATTCACCGCCAGCGGTGGGCCGGCCGGGGTGGGTGAGGCCGTCGGACGTGCCGTCCGCACCTCCATGGTCATCGCCGCCGTCGAGATCGTGTTCATCTCACTGGCCGTGTACGGGCAGTCCGGAAACTTCGATCTGGCGGGCTGAGCGATGGAACCCAGGCCCGGCGACCGCCGCATCCGCCCGGAGTGGTGGGCACTGATACTGGTCGTACTGACAGTCGTTTTCGTCGTCGTCACCTCAGCCATCTTTGCTGGATCTTTTCGTTCATCTGTGCCGGTGACCCTCAAATCGGAGCGTTCAGGTCTCATCATGGAGACCAACGCCAAGGTCAAGATGCGCGGCGTGGAGGTCGGCCGGGTCGGCCACGTCGGCGCTTCCGATGGCAGTGCCGAGCTTCAGCTCGAGCTCGATCCCGCCCAGATCCAACACATTCCGGCCAATGTCGAGGCGCAGATCAACGCCACGACGGCCTTCGGCGCGAAGTTCGTCGACCTGGTCTATCCGGAGAACCCCAGCTCCGAACACCTCACCGCGGGCGCAGTGGTGCGCTCGAGCAATGTCAGCACCGAGGTCAACACCGTGTTCGAGAACGTCGTCGATCTGGTCGACATGATCGACCCGGCGAAACTGAACGCGGTACTGAGCGCGGTCGCCGACGCAGTGCGGGGACAGGGCGAGCGGATGGGCCAGGCCACCACTGATCTCAACCAGGTGCTGACCGCACTCAACGACCGCAGTGACCTCATCCGGGAAGACTGGCGTTCGTTCAAGAACGCCACCGACACCTATGCCGCTGCCGCACAGGACATTCTCGTTGTCCTCGATGCCGTCGGCACCACGAGCCGCACCGTCGCGGATCATTCCAGTTCGCTGGACAACCTGCTGCTCAACATCGTCGGTTTCGGTGACTCCGGAATCGATGTGCTCGCCGCGAGCAAAGACGACCTCGTCGCTGCTGCTGACGTGCTCGAACCCACCACGAATCTGCTGCTGGAGTACAGCCCCACCTACACCTGCTTCCTGCAGGGCGCGCATTTCAACCTCGAGAACGGGGGTTACGACGTGTTTGGGGGAACCGACGGCCGCACACTCCATTTCGATGTCGCGCTGCTTCTCGGCAACGACCCCTACCGCTACCCGGATCACCTGCCCCTCGTCGCAGCACAGGGCGGACCCGGCGGGGCTCCAGGTTGCGGCTCCCTGCCCGACGTGGCGAAGAACTTTCCGGTGCGCCAACTGATCACCAACACCGGATGGGGCAGAGGGCTGGATGTGCGTCCAAATCCCGGCATCGGTTTCCCCTGTTACGCGAACTGGCTGCCCTCGACGCGGGCGGTGCCGGAGCGGCCGAGCGTCCGGAATTGCCTGCCCGGTCCGGCGATCGGTCCGGTACCGTACCCCGGCGCGCCGCCCTACGGTGCGGCGATGTATGGCCCCGGCGGAATCCCGCTGTGGCCGGGCCTCCCTCCGGGTCCGCCCGTCCCGGGCCCTGCACAACCTCACATGAACGGGCAGACACCGCCATGAGGCTTGGCGGAGCCACGACTCAGGAGGTGCACTGGTGGCCGCTTTGAGAAGCGCCGCATGGCGGTTGGGGTTGTTCCTGACGGTCTGCGCGGTCGGGGCGTTCGTGCTGCTCTCGGTGTTCGCGCAGCTGCGGTTCGGGCCGAGCAAGACCTATGGCGCCGAGTTCCTGAACGTCTCGGGACTGCGTGATGGCGATATCGTTCGGATCGCCGGGGTCGAAGTCGGGAAGGTCCAGAGCATCACCGTCAACCGTGACTCGACGGTGCGGGTCGCATTCTCCGCCGACGACACAGTGGTCCTCACCGAAGGCTCACGTGCCGAGATCCGGTACGACGACCTGATCGGCAACCGGTTTCTGGCCTTGTTGGAAGGCGCCGGGAGTACCCGGAGGCTCGATCCGGGTGACACCATTCCGACCGATCGGACGCGGCCGGCACTCGACTTGGACGCCGTCATCGGCGGCTTCCAGCCGCTGTTCCGGGCGCTCGACCCCGACCAGGTCAACGAGCTGACCGCGCAACTGATCGACGCATTCCAGGGGCAGGGACCCACCATCGGCTCGTTCTTGACCCAGGCAGCCGCGGTGACGAACACCCTGGCTGATCGTGACGTTCTGATCGGTCAGACGATCGACAACCTCAACGTGGTTCTCCGCTCACTTGGGGGTCAGAACGAGAGATTCGACAAGGCGGTGACCTCACTGTCGGAGTTGGTGGGAGGGTTGGCTGCACGCAGGTCCGACCTGTCAACCGCGGTCGCCCACATCGATGCCGGTGCCGGCTCGTTCGCCGATCTCCTTTCACAGGCTCGCGCCCCATTCCAGAAAGTAGTACGAGAACTGGACCGCACCGCGGGCATCGCCGTCGCCGACCACGAATACCTCGAGAGATTCCTCGACGAGCTACCGGACAAGTACCGAGCGTTGAACCGCCAGGCGATGTACGGCGACTTCTTCAGTTTCTACCTCTGCGATGCGGTGCTCAAACTCAACGGAAAGGGCGGGCAACCGGTGTACATCAAGGTGGCGGGTCAGGCCACGGGACGGTGCGCTCCTCGATGAGATCATTCGCCGAGCGCAATCCCGTGGTGATCGGCATCGTCGGCGTCACGGCGGTGGCGGCCATCACGCTTGCCGCATTGAACTATCAGAAGCTACCCGGCTTCAACCAAGGCACGTACTACTCCGCTGAGTTCGGTGATTCCGGTGGGCTGTTCACCGGCGCTGCCGTGGAGGTCTCCGGATATCCCGCCGGGAAGGTCTCCAGCATCGATCTCGACGGCAACCAGGTGTTGGTCGAGTTCTGGGTCGACCGGGACATCCACGTCGGTGACCGATCCGAAGCCCGGATACGAGCGAAAAGCCTCCTGGGGACAAAGGTGCTCGAAGTGTTCCCGCGCGGCGAGCACCCTCTCGAGGCGACCATTCCACTCGACCGCACGACCTCGCCGTACCAGTTGCCCGATGCGCTCGGGGATCTGGCCACCACGGTCGGAGGGCTCGATACCGCACAGCTGTCCGAGTCACTGTCCACGTTGGCCACCACGTTTGCCGAAACACCAGAGCAGTTGCGTGACGCGGTACAGGGAGTGGCGCGCATCGCGCAGACGCTCAATGAACGGGACGCCGGTCTCCGCGAGTTGCTCGAGAACGCGGCGAAGGCCACCGGCGTGTTGGCCAAGCGCACCGACCAGGTGGTGAGCCTGATCAAGGACTCGAATGCGCTGCTGGCCGAATTACGTACGCAGAGCGCCGCGTTGGATCAGATCTGGAACAGCATCTCGGCTGCGGCCCGCGAGCTGAAGGGTTTCATCGAGGACAACAGGGCCGAACTACGGCCGGCCCTGGACAAACTCAACGGTGCCTTGACGATCCTCGACGACCGTAAGGAGCGGGTACAACTGGCCATCAAAGGTCTGAACACCTACGCGATGTCGCTCGGCGAGTCCATCTCGTCCGGCCCGTTCTTCAAGGCTTACGTCGTGAACCTGCTGCCGGGCCAGTTCGTTCAGCCGTTCATCGATGCGGCATTCTCCGATCTGGGACTGGACCCGTCGGTGCTCCTGCCCTCGCAGCTCACCGATCCCCAAACGGGTCAGCCGGGGACCCCGGCGCTGCCGATACCGTATCCCCGGACCGGGCAGGGTGGTGAGCCACACCTGACGGTGCCCGACGCCATCACCGGTAACCGGGATCCGAACGTGCCCGCACAATCTCCCGGCCGCTACCCGTACCGGGAACCTCTCCCGGCGCCGCCCCCGGGTGGCCCGCCACCGGGACCCCCGGCGCCCCCACCACCGGGGCTGACATACTCGCCCGAACCGACACCGTCACCGGTGTTCGTCCCGGCACCCGACGAGTCGGGGCCCATTGCGGCAGGTGGTCGAGGATGACGGCGAAGTCGGCAGCCCGAGCTGTCGTGGCGGCGATCCTGGTGGGTCTGACGATCGCCGGAGCGGTCGTCGGCGGGCAGTTGTCGCGTCAGCATTCGCGGACGATGGTGGCGGGGTATTTCCCCACCAGCACTGGGCTGTTCCCCGGTGATGACGTCCGCGTTCTCGGTGTCCCCGTCGGCAAGGTCGACCGGATCGAGCCGATGCCGGACCACGTCAAGATCTGGTTCTGGGTGGACGAAAAGTACCCTGTGCCCGCAGATGTCAAAGCCGTCATCCTGTCGCCACAACTCGTCACCGGCCGCGCCATCCAGCTGACGCCGGCCTACACCGGCGGTCCGACCCTGTCCGCCGGTGCAGAGATCCCGGAGTCCCGGACTGCCGTACCCGTCGAGTGGGACGACATCCGTGATCAACTGGAACGGATCAACGCGCTACTCGCACCCACCCGGCCCGGCGGTGTGAGTGCGTTGGGCGAATTCATCAACACTGCCGCTGCCAACCTGCGTGGTCAGGGTCCGAGTATCCGCGACACCATCGTCAAACTGTCTCAGACCGTCTCGGTTCTCAGTGACCACAGCGACGATATCTTCGCCACGTTCAAGAACTTGTCGGTGTTGGTCTCGGCGTTACGCGACAGCGCCGACCTGCTGGAGCGACTCAACGAGAATCTTGCGGCGGTGACCTCGCTGCTGGCCGACGACCCGACCAAGGTGAGCCGAATGCTCACCAGCCTCAACGCTGTCACCGGCGACCTGCAGACATTCGCATCCGAGAACGCCGCGGCCCTGGGAACGACGGCAGACAAGCTGGAGTCGATCACGACCATGTTGGTCGGCAGCATCGACGACGTCGAGCAGGCGCTGCACGTCGCGCCGACCACGCTGCAGAACTTCAGTAACATCTACGAGCCCGCGAACGGATCGTTCACCGGTGCGTTGGCAGTCAACAACTTCGCCAACCCCATTGCCTTTCTCTGCGGGGCCATCCAAGCAGCGTCGCGCATGAATGCCGAGCAGTCGTCCAAGCTCTGCGTGCAGTACCTGGCTCCCATTGTGAAGAACCGCCAATACAATTGGCCGCCGTTGGGTTTCGACCTCTTCGTCGGTGCGCAAGCGCGCCCCAACGAGGTCACCTACAGCGAGGAGTGGATGCGGCCGGATTACGTGCCGCCACCCGCCCCGTCCCAACCGCTCCTGCCGCTCGGTGCCGAAGCACCTGACCAACCGGTCACTGTCTCGACGGATCCCACCGCCGGTCTCTACGGCGTGATGGTCCCCGACGGAGGGGGCAGATGAGTCTGCTCACGACAAAGACAGAGAGTGTCGACAGAGTGCGGGGACCGCTGCGCGCTGCGCTCGTGATCGTGGTGGCCGCGATAGCAGTGTCAGCGGCAGCGGGCTGCGCTGACTGGCGTGGGCTGAATTCTCTGTCGCTGCCGGGAACCGAGGGTGACGGACCTGGCTCCTTTGCCGTGCAGGCGCAGATGCCCGACGTGAACAACCTTCAACAGAACTCACGGGTGCGCGTCGGTGACGTCACGGTCGGCAACGTCACCCGCATCGAGCGGCAAGGCTGGCATGCCTTGGTCACGATGCGTCTGGACAGCGGCGTCGATCTGCCGGCCAACACCATCGCCAAACTCGGACAGACGAGCCTGCTGGGCTCCCAGCACATCGAGCTGATGCCACCGACAGACGCCCGACCACAGGGCCGGCTGGATCAGGGATCGCTGATCCCATTGGCGCACAGTGGAAGCTATCCCACGACCGAGCAGACACTGGCCGCCCTGTCGATGGTGCTCAACGGCGGCGGTATCGGCAAGGTCGGCGACATCACTGAGGCATTCAGCACCGCACTGCGGGGTCGCGAGAACGATCTGCGCGGCCTGATAAACCAACTGGACCGGTTCGCGGCGTACCTCAACGACCAGACCGGCGACATCATCGCCGCCACCGAGAGTCTCGACAACCTCACCGGCCAGATCGCCGAGCAGCAACCCGTGCTCGATCGCGCCCTGACGAACATCCCTGATGCGCTCGCGGTACTGAACGAGCAGCGAGATCAGCTCGTCGACGCCGCCGACAAGCTCGGCAAGTTCGGCGCGTTGATCACCGACACCGTCAGCCACTCGAAAGAGGATCTGGTGCGGATCCTGGAGGACACGGGGCCAGTTCTCGCGTCACTGGCCGATGCCGGACCGAGCATGACCCGCGCGCTGAGCGCCATCCTCACCTTCCCGTTTCCCAACGAGACCATCGAGAAGTGGCAACGTGGCGACTATGCCAACCTCACCGCCATCATCGACCTGACGCTGAGTCGTATCGACGCCAGCATCTTCACGGGCACCAGGTGGGAAGGTGACCTCACCGAGCTGGAACTGCAGTGGGGCCGCACCATCGGTCAATTTCCCAGCCCGTACACCCACGCGAATCCGCTTGTGGCTCCGTATCGCTGGGACCAGGGGCCCTGATGCACCTGCACAAGCGCGCCAAGATCCAGCTGGCGATCTTCGCGGTGATCGCCCTCGTTGCCATCTCGCTGATGTCGCTGCACTTCATGCGGTTGCCCGCCAAGTTGTTCGGCGTGGGCCGGTACACGGTGACCATCCAATTGCCGGAGGCTGCAGGGCTGTACGCCAGCGGAAACGTCACCTACCGCGGGGTCGAGGTCGGCCGGGTCGAGTCGGTCAACTTGACCGACAGCGGCGTCGATGCAGTGCTTTCGCTTCGGTCCGACGTGCAGATTCCGTCGGATCTCGAAGCGCAGGTGCACAGCCAGTCAGCGATCGGGGAGCAGTATGTGCTGCTCCTGCCCAGAAGCGGCGATTCGCCTCCGCTGCGAGACGGGGACACCATCGCCCTGGCGGATACCACCGTTCCGCCCGATATCAACGACATCCTGTCCGGCGTGGTCACCGGTCTGAATGCGGTGCCGAAAGACAACCTCAGGACCGTGATCGACGAGTCGTACACGGCTGTCGGCGGACTGGGCCCCGAACTGACACGGCTGGTGCACGGTTCGATCGAGCTGTCGATCGAAGCGCGGGAGAACCTCGATCCCCTCATCGCCTTGATCGAGCAGTCGAAACCGGTACTGGACTCTCAGACGAACTCGGCCGCCGAGATCACAGCGTGGGCGTCGAACCTTGCGGCGGTCACCCGGGAGTTGGAGGCCCGAGACCACGATGTCGCAGGTCTTCTCGACAACGGCGGGGCGGCGTTCGCGGACGCGCGGGAACTGCTGGACAGGCTACGACCCACCCTTCCCATCGTGCTCGCCAATCTCGTCAGCGTCGGTGAGGTCGCTCTCACCTACCACGCCGGCCTCGAGCAGATCCTTGTTCTGTTCCCGCAGGTGATCGCTGAAGCTGGAGCGACCTTCCTCGCCAACCGTGACACCGAACAGGACTACCGAGGTGAGTACCTGAGCTTCAACCTCAACCTCAACCTGCCACCACCGTGCACCACCGGGTTCCTCCCGGCGCAACAGCGGCGGCCGCCGAGCTTGGAAGACCATCCGGAACGCGCGCCCGGTGACCTCTACTGCCGGACGCCGCAGGATTCGGAATTCAACGTCCGTGGCGCCAAGAACCTGCCGTGTGTCACCGTGCCGGGCAAGCGCGCGCCCACGGTGAAGATGTGCGAGAGCGACGAGCAGTACGTGCCGCTGAATGACGGCAACAACTGGAAAGGTGACCCGAACGCCACCCTCTCCGGTCAGGACATCCCGCAGTTGCCACCTGGGTCGCCACCCGAGGGCACGCCGCCCTCTTCAGCGCCGCCACCGGTTGTCGGGGTGCCCTACGACCCCGCCACCGGCACGTATGTCGGGCCGGACGGAAAGACCTATGCCCAATCCGACCTGGCCGCAACGGCGCCCGTGCAGACCTGGCAATCGATGCTCGTCCCGCCGGGAACCTGAGCTGTCGTCTCCTGACGAGCAGGTGATCTGCCATGGTCATGGTGCGTCGAGAACGTGCGGTGGTCGCCCTCCGGTGGGCCCGAAAGGGAGAATCCCCCGGGATCCGAGGGGGAATCCCGGGGGAAGATGTTGGGCGCGAGGTCAATCGGCGACGACGCGCAAGGCGCCCGACGGGCACATCCGCACCGCATTGCGCGCCAGCTTCTCCTGGGCGGCGTCGACGTTCTCGGTGGCCAGCACCACGAGACCGTCCGGGTCCTGGTCGAACACGGCATCGGCCGTCATCACGCACACCCCGGCGGCCATGCAGATCTCGCGGTCTGCGATGACCTTCACCGGGTGAACGCTTCCAGGGTCAGCGCTGAATTCATGAAGTCCCGGAAGTACAGCCACCGGCCCTCACGCAGGGTGATGATGTGGGCGAATTCCGACTCCCACTCATAGCCGGTTGCCAGGTGGCGGAACCGTTGCCGGCCCCAGGTGGCCAGCTCGTCCCCGTCGGCGATGTACTTCCACGCCTGCATCTCGGTGATGGCGATGTTCTCGCCGACCCGGGTGAAGAACGTCACCGCCTCCTCGATGCCCCGGTAGTCGCCCGCGTACGGGATCGCCGGAACACCGTAGTAGGTGATCCGGACCTCGGGGTCCATCAGGTCCAGGGCGGTCTGCAGATCCCCGGCCGGGACCGCGGCGTAGATGGCCTTGGTGGCCTCGAT
The DNA here is from genome assembly GCA_964000695.1 of uncultured Mycolicibacterium sp. Classification (GTDB taxonomy): domain Bacteria; phylum Actinomycetota; class Actinomycetes; order Mycobacteriales; family Mycobacteriaceae; genus Mycobacterium. The sequence continues at coordinate 40,638 of CAXEZH010000353.1, forward strand.
GTTGCGCGCCTCGCGCGTAGCGGTGGTCATGACAGGCGCAGCGGCAGCCGGACGAAGGCGTGGGTCAGCAGGCTCGCGGTCTGCTTGGTGCCCGGGTCCTCGGTCAGTGCAATGGTCGAATAGCGGTCGAGTACCGCGTTGATCATCGTGACCACCTCGAGCCTTGCCAACGACGCCCCCAGGCAGAAGTGCAGGCCGTGGCCCATCGAGAGCTGCTGGCGGATGTTGGGGCGGTCGATGTCGAGCACCTCGGGATCGGCAAACACCGCGGGATCGCGGTTGGCCGCGCCGAAGAACAGCGCGACCCACTCGCCCTTGCGGATCAGCTTGCCGCCGATCTCGACGTCGCGGGTGGCGGTGCGGAACAGCCGCTGGGGCGGGCCGTCGACGCGCATGCACTCCTCGACGAAGATGTTCACCAGTGAGCGGTCGGCCCGCAGCCGGGCGGTGACCTCCGGTTCGCGGGCCAGCGCGTGCAGCAGGTTGCCGATCAGAAACGTCGTGGTCTCGCTGCCGGCGACGACGAGCGTCATGCAGAACCGGACGATCTCCTCGGGGGAGAGGCGCTGACCGTCGACCTCGGCGCGCAGCAGCGCAGAGATGAGGTCCTTGGCGTCCTCGACATCGTCGCTGGGTGGTTCCTCGGCCAGCCGCGCGGTGTGCTCGGCCAGCCGCGAGGTGAACGCCTCGACCATCTCGACGTTGCTGGCCATCCGCTCCTCGGGGGTCAGCGACGACGACAGCATGAACGCGTTGGCCCACTTACGGAACCGGACGTGGTCCCCGTCGGGCAGCCCGAGTAGCCGCACCATCGCCCGGGTCGGGATCTCGGCGGCGAAGTCCATCACGTCGACCTCGCCGGTGCCCAGATCGTCGAGCAGCGTCGCCAACTGGCCTTGCAGCCAGCCCTCGAGTGTCTTGACCCGCCGCGGCGAGAACGCCTGACTGACCAGTTTGCGTTCCACGTCGTGCTTGGGTGGGTCGGTGTTGACCAGCATCAGGCTCGGCGCCGACGATGCTTCCTGCAGCGGATCGCGCGACGAGAACGTGGCGGTGTCGCGGGTTGCCTCGAACACCTGGTCATAGCGGAACAACGCCCACGCGGTGACCGGCTCGTCGGCGCCGGGAACGGTTCCCGGCGGCCAGTCGCGATAGCCCGGTACCGGGGACACCTCGCGCAGCTGGTCGTAGAGCGGGTACGGGTTGGACACTCCGTCGGGTGTGGTGAGCAAGCCGAGGGCCGGAACAGCGGTGGATGTCATGTCTCCAGCGTCGAGCAGCCGGTCCGGCAAATCGATCCCCCGTAGGGGAGCACTCGTACTCCCGGATGAGGTGAATTGCGGTCAGATCCGACAATCCGCCCGCGAATCGCCGGTGACGGGAGGACAGTCGAGGTCGTGACAGTTGCGCGTGAAGTATCCGAGACGCCCCCGGTGACCGCGCTTCGCGATGGCGACCATCCCGGGTGGGCGTCCCGCCCGGCCCGGGAGTCCGCCGCCGAGCGCCGCTATCGGGAGGCCTTCGACGGCTGCGACATCGACCCGACCGATGATCCCGTCGGGGTCGTCACCGAGGCGGTCGATGCGAAGGCGACGGTGTTGCGCGCCGCGCTTGAAAGGACCGGGGACGTCGAGGCGCTGGCCGCGCTGGATGCGGTGCTGGATCTCACCGCGCTGGAGCGGGAGCTGATCGAGGACGGCGCGCGGCGGCGCACGTTCGCGCTGCTGCAGGTGCAGGAGGGGCTCAGCAAGCTGCGCTACGTCGACGACGTGGCCACCATCGTCGACCGCGCGCCGCGGGAAATGGTCGAATCCTGCGGGTTCGACCGGGCTGTGCTGTTCCGCGTGCACGACGGCACCATGGTGATGGAGTCCGCTTATTTCGGCGACGACAGTGAAGGCGCTGAGAAGATGGTGGCTTTCGCTCAGGCGGTCGCCCCGCCGCTGGATCACATGCTGCTCGAAACCCAGATGATCCGGCGGCACGCGCCGGCCTTGGTGACCGACGCGCGCAATGATCCCCGGGTGAACCGACCCATCATCGACTTCTCGCTGACCCACTCCTATGTCGCGGCGCCGATCATGCCGACCGGCAAGGTGATCGGGTTCCTGCACGCCGATCGTCTCTACTCCGGGCGCACGGTCGACGAGATCGACCGTGACACCGTGTGGGCGTTCGCCGAAGGGTTCGGATACGCCTACGAGCGGACGGTCCTGCTGGAACGGATGCGTCGCCAGCACGCCGAGGTGCGCAGGGCCCTGGCGTCGGCCGACGAGGCGGTCCGCGCCTTGCAGGACGCCGATCTCGATCTGCGCAAGATCGAACCAGTCGAACGCAGCCCAGCGGCCCAGTCACTGGCCGACATCCAGACCCGGGTGTTGTCGATGCTCACCCGCCGTGAGGTGGAGGTGCTGCGGTTGATGGCCGCGGGACGCACCAACCAGCAGATCGCCGACGAGCTGGTCATCTCCGCCGGCACAGTGAAGTCACACGTCAAGCGGGTGCTGCGAAAGCTGCGCGCCACCAACCGCGCCGAGGCCGCGTCGGCCTATGTCCGGTTGGCGATCGGCCAGCAGGGTTAGCGCGGGCTCATCCCCGCCGCCCGATACGCCTCGTCCACGAGGGCCATGTTGGCCACCGCATCGGTCAGGCTCAACGGCAGCGGCGCACCGTGTCGCACGTGAGCGGCGAAGGCCTCCAGTTGGTAGGTGTAGGAGGCGCGTGTTCCGCAGTGCTCGACCGTGCTGCCCTCCGAGGTGCGGACGGTGACACGGTCGTCGTCGCGGGGGTTGATGAAGTTGTGCACCAGCGCGTCGCCCCGGCTGCCGGTCACCTGCAGCGTGAACGAGTACCGGTCGTCGACCATCGAGTTCGTCGACAGCCCGGTGGCTCCGGACGGGAAGGTCAACTCGACGTCGAACCGCTCGTCCACGCCGGGACTGCGCTGCACCGCAGTGGCTTTGGTCACTGACGGGGCACCGAACCGGCGCATCAGGTGCATGCCGTAACACCCCAGGTCCATCAACGCACCGCCGGCCATCTCGAGCGACCACCGCGGGTCCTCGGGTGCCGGCTCGGGCATCCCCATGCGGACCTCCACCCGCCGGAGTTCCCCGAGCGTGCCCTCCTCGACGAGATCCAGCACTCGCCGGGTGGCCGGGTGGAACAGGTAGTGAAACCCCTCCATAACCGTGACCCCGGCCGCGGTCGCAGCATCGGCGACGCGCTGCGCCTCAGCCTGATCGCGCGCGAACGGCTTCTCGGTGAGTACCGGCTTTCCGGCCGCAATTGCGGCCAGGTTCCACGGCGCGTGCAGGGAATTGGCCAGCGGGTTGTAGATCATGTCGACCTCGGGGTCGCTCACCACTTCCTGATACGAGTCGAGCACCCGCTCCACGCCGTACTTGTCGGCGAAGGCTTTGGCGCGCAGTGGATCTCGCGCGGCGACCGTAACCAGGCGGTAGCCCAGCTCCCGGGCGGGCCCGACGATCGCCGATTCGGCGATGCGGGAGGCGCCGAGGATTCCTATCCTCATACCGCCACCGAGCGGAAGACGTCGTGGAGGTAGGCCACACTGGCACGCACGTCGCGCACCGGTCCTTCGCCGGTCGGCTCGTCATCGAGGATCGTGTCCTGCTCCATGACGAACCATCCGTCGAAGCCGTCGTCGAGCAGAGCCTTCACGATGCCCGCGATGTCCACATCGCTCGTGCCGAGCGGGGTGTAGATGCCGGCCCGCACCGCTTCGGTGTAGGAGATGTCGCCGGCCTGTACCCGGGCGGCGAGCCCGGCGTCGACGTCCTTGAGGTGGGTGTGGGCGATGCGGCCGGGCACCTCGCGAGCCAACTGCAACGGGTCGGTCCCGCCGATCAGCAGATGTCCGGTGTCCAGGCAGAGTTGCACCGTCGAACCGTCGAGCACCCGCTGCACGTCGGCGCGGTTCTCCACCATCGTGCCGACGTGGGGATGCAGCACCGCCAGGATGCCCCGCTCGGCGGCCACCGCCGCGACGCGGTCGAGGTTGGCCAGCAGGGTGGCCCACTGCTGCTCGTCGAGGGTCGGGCGCGAGTCGTATCCCTCGGCTCCCGTGGCGGCCGCCAGCACCAGCACCTCGGCCCCGGTGGCGATCAGCGAATCCAGCGGGGCGGTGGTCTCGGGAACCGGATCGTGTGCGGGGTCGTGCAACAGCACGGGCAGAAACGACCCGACGCAACGCAGGTCGTAGGACTGCAGCAACGCGGTGAGCGCCGCGGGATCACCGGGCAGGAAACCCTGCGGTCCGGTCTCGGTGGCGGCCAGGCCGACGTCGCGCATCTCGGTGAGCACCCGCTCTGCCGTCAGCTGGTGACCCCAGCCGGGCACCTCGCAGACACCCCAATTAATCGGCGCACCAGCAATTTTCACTTCTTGACCTCCTCGATGCGAACCGGTGTTCCCCGGCGTAGAGATTCAGTGGCTGCTTCGGCGATCCACGCGACCGCGACCGCGTCGGCCACCGTCGCACCCAGGATGGGCCCGCCTTGCACGACTCTGACGAACTCGCTCAGTTCCGTCCGGAACGCTTCGGTGAAGCGGTCCATGAAGAAGTGGTGCGGCTGGCCCGTCGGGAACTCGACCGCGGAATCGGCATTGCGAACCGGCACGCCATGGTCCCAGCCGGCGACGACGGTGTCGTCGAAACCGTGCACCTCGAGCCGGCAGTCGTAGCCGCGGGCGTTGTAGCGTGCGGCCGAGACCACGCCGAGTGCACCACCGTCGAAACGCACCACGATCGCGGCGGTGTCGACGTCACCGTAGTCAGCGAACAACGGGTCGCCCTGCACGCTGCCGGTGGCATACACCTCGGCCACCTCTTGGCCGGTGATCCAGCGGATCACGTCGAAGTCGTGCACCGCGCAGTCGCGGAAGATGCCGCCGGAGCCTCTGATGTAGTCCATCGGCGGGGGAGCCGGGTCCATCGTGGTGCTGCGCACCGTGTGCAACGTTCCCAGGGAGCCCGCGTCGACGGCCTGCTTGACGGCGGCGAACGCGGCGTCGAAGCGGCGCTGATAGCCCACCTGTACCGGTACCCCGGAGCGGGTGATCGCCTCGGCGACCCTGGTGCTGTCGGCGGCGGTCGAGGCGATGGGTTTCTCGCAGAACGTGGGCAGACCCTTACCGACGGCGGCGAGGGTCAGCTCGGCGTGCGCCGGTGTGGCGGCGGCGACGACGACACCGTCGACACCCGACGCCAGCAACGACTCGACTGAGTCCGCAGGAGTGGCACCATATTTCGCGGCGATCTCGGTGACGACGTCGGGCCGCTCGTCGGTGATCACCAGCCCGGAGACCTCCGGGAGATTGCTCAGCGTCTCGGCGTGGAACGCGCCGATCCGGCCGAGGCCGATCAGGCCGAGGGTGGTCATGGCATTCTCCGTTCGTTCTGGTCGCGTAGCGCGACATGAAGGTCTTCGTCGGTGAGATCGCGGGCGAGCGCATCCAGCACGATGTCCACCTGACTGGGCGGTGCGAGGCTGCCGATCGGCTGATCACGGTCGAGATTGGTTGGAAACGCGTAACCCTCGGCGGTGGCGACGACGGCGTTCTCCAGCTCGCGCTGAGGTCTGCCCGCGGCCCGCATGGCGCGCAGTGCCGGGTACACCGCCCGCACCATCGCGGTGCGGTCCAACGACTCCATCGCCCGACCGAACGGCGAACTGATCTGCATCAGATTTGCAATACGCCTGATGTCGGCCGAGACGTTGGATCCCGCACCGTGATACAGCGCCGGGTTGAAGAACACGGCATCGCCTCTGCGCAACGGCAGTTGCACGTGGTGGGCGGCGAAGTAGTCGACGAACTCCGGCCGGTTGAACGCGAGGTAACCGCCGGCGAAGCGCTGCGAATGGGGCAGCAGCATGGTCGGGCCACTCTCGACGGGCATGTCGCAGTGCGCGACCGCGCCCTGCAACGTGAGCGCCGGTGACGTGCGGTGCATGTGCGCGGGGTAGGCGCCGAGATGGTCCGGGGGCACGAAGCCGAGGTGATAGTCACGGTGGGGGACCTGGGCCTGTCCGCCGGGATTGACGACGTTGACTTGTGAGGTGACCTGATAGCGCGGTCCCAGCCATGCCTGGCACACCACCGCCAGCGCGTCGTTGGCGTAGTACTCGGCGAACGCCGCCGGGTCGTGCAATGCCAATTTCTGGGCGGCGTTCCAGATCCGGTCGTTGGCCCCGGGCGTCCCGAAGTGGTCGCCGGCCGCCAGCCCGCCGGAGCGCTGATCCTCGATGATCGCGAAGAACGCCGCGCTGGTCCGGTCGATCACCTCGGCGTCGAAGGCGCCGGTGATGACGACGACGCCGGGTCCGTCGGCCAGCGCCCGGATCAGTTCGGCCTGCAGGTCGCGACGCTCGGCGGCCTCGGTAGCCGCCATCGTCGCTGCGCGGTACACGAGCACGTTGGCGCGAACGGACGACGCGTGCGGATAGTCCGCGAGGTCGGTGTCACGTTCGACGTCGGCGCGGAAGCTCTCCAGCCGCATGTCGGCCTCGCTGATCCATGGCCTGTCCCTGCGCGCGACATCGGGGTGCAGCGGTGTTGCCATGCCGGATAGTCTTGCTGTGATCAGTGCCGCAATCAACGGCATGAATCCATCAAAAACACCTCATTACAGGGGGCGAACGCCCGGTGGCGCATCGATACAAGGTCCGCGAGATCGCCCAGCAGGCCGGGCTCAGCGAGGCCACCGTGGACCGGGTCCTGCACCAGCGGCCCGGCGTGCGCGAGAACACCGTCGCCGAGGTGAACCAGGCCATCGCCGATCTGGACAAGCAGCGAGCCCAACTGCGACTGAACGGTCGGCGGTATCTGGTCGACGTGGTGATGCAGACCCCGCGGCGGTTCTCCGACGCCTTCCGCGCCGCGGTCGAGGCCGAACTGCCGGCCTTCGCGCCGGCCATGCTGCGCGCCCGGTTCCATCTGTGGGAGTCCGGGTCCGCCGACCAGATGGTCGACACGCTGGACCGGATTCGCGGCAGCCACGGCGTCGTGCTCAAAGCTCAGGACGAACCCGAGGTGGCCGAGGTCGTCGACCGGCTGGTGCGCTCGGGCGTGCCGGTGGTCACCTATGCCACCGACGTCCCCGCCAGCGCCCGCTGCGCCTACGTCGGCATCGACAACCACGGCGCCGGTGTCACCGCCGCCTACCTCGTGCAGCAGTGGCTCGCCGACGACCGGTCGGACGTCTTGATCACGCTGAGTCGGACCGTGTTTCGCGGCGAGGGCGAGCGGGAGGTCGGCTTCCGGAGCGGGCTGCGCAACTCGGGCCGCACCATCGTGGAGGTCAGCGAGAGCGACGGCATCGATGCGACCAACGAGCGGCTCGTGCTCGAAGCGCTGGAAGCTCACCCCGAGGTGCGAGCGGTGTACTCCGTCGGCGGTGGCAACACCGCGACCGTCGCCGCCTTCGACACACTCGGTCGCGACTGCCGGGTGTTCGTGGCTCACGACCTCGACGCCGACAACCGGCGACTGTTGCGCGAGGGCCGTATCTCGGCGGTGCTGCACAACGATCTGCGAGCCGACGCGCGGCTGGCGCTGAGGCTGATCCTGCAGGAGCGCGGCGCCCTGCCGGTCGAGCCGGTGCGCCCGGTGCCGATCCAGGTCATCACCCCGTACAACATCCCGTCGCAGGGCTGAGCCGCTGCTCGTCGGCCGCTACTGATCGGTAACCAAAAATAAGAATCGGAGGCTTCCCAGCGCCGGCCGGAAACGTGACGAAAACCACACTTCTGTCTCATTGTGCCGCGCTTCGGCGCGTTGAACAGTGCGTTCGGTTGGCAGACACCTGCGCGTCACCCCCGCGCCTGCTATAGGGCTGCCTAAGAAAGATGCAATAATCGGTACTGGCAGTGACACCAAATCTTTGCGCGAAGACCGCTGACGGCGCGTCGCATCGACTGCGACTCGGTGTGTCTTGGCCGACAGTCCAGGCTCGAGGGCCGGGAGAGCACGGAAGGTAGGCGAGTGGCAGACAACCACAACACAGCTGAGAACTCGACCGGCAACGGAGGCGGCGGTAGCGCTCGGGCGCCTCGGCAGAAGCTCGAGAAGGTCGTCATCCGCTTCGCGGGCGACTCCGGCGACGGCATGCAGCTCACCGGTGACCGGTTCACCTCCGAGGCCGCGCTGTTCGGCAACGACCTTGCCACCCAGCCCAACTATCCCGCCGAGATCCGTGCCCCCCAGGGCACCTTGCCCGGCGTCTCCTCGTTCCAGATCCAGATCGCCGACTACGACATCCTCACCGCCGGTGACCGGCCCGACGTCCTGGTCGCGATGAACCCCGCGGCGCTCAAGGCCAACGTCTCGGATCTACCCCGCGGCGGTCTGATCATCGCCAACTCCGACGAGTTCACCAAGCGCAACCTCGCCAAGGTCGGCTACGAGGCCAACCCTCTCGAGACCGACGAACTCTCCGACTACGTCGTGCAGGCGGTCGCCATGACGACGCTGACTCTCGGCGCGGTCGAATCGATCGGGGCGACGAAGAAGGACGGCCAGCGCGCCAAGAACATGTTCGCCCTCGGTCTGCTGTCGTGGATGTACGGCCGCGAACTCGAGCACAGCGAGTCGTTCATCCGGGAGAAGTTCTCCCGCAAGCCCGAGATCGCCGAGGCCAACGTGCTGGCGCTGAAGGCGGGCTGGAACTACGGCGAGACGACCGAGGCCTTCGGCACCACCTACGAGGTGGCCCCGGCCAAGCTCCAGACCGGCGAGTACCGGCAGATCTCCGGCAACACCGCGCTGGCCTACGGACTGGTCACCGCGGGGCTGTTGGGCGACGTGCAGGTGATCCTGGGCACCTATCCGATCACCCCCGCCTCGGACATCCTGCACGAGCTGTCCAAGCACAAGAACTTCAACGTGATGACGTTCCAGGCCGAGGACGAGATCGCCGGCATCGGTGCGGCGATCGGCGCGTCCTACGGCGGCGCGCTCGGCATCACCAGCACCTCGGGTCCGGGCGTCTCGCTGAAGTCGGAGGCGATCGGGCTGGCCGTGATGACCGAACTTCCGCTGATCGTCATCGACGTGCAGCGCGGCGGCCCGTCCACGGGTCTGCCGACCAAGACCGAACAGGCCGATCTGCTGCAGGCCATGTTCGGCCGCAACGGCGAATCCCCGGTTGCGGTGCTGGCCCCGAGATCGCCGTCGGACTGCTTCGAGACCGCCATCGAGGCCGCCCGCATCGCGATCACCTATCACACGCCGGTGATGATCCTGTCCGACGGAGCGATCGCCAACGGTTCGGAGCCGTGGCGTATCCCCGATGTCAGCAGTTACGCGCCGATCGAGCACACCTTCGCCAAGGAGGGTGAACCGTTCCAGCCGTACGCCCGCGATCCGGAGACGCTGGCCCGGCAGTTCGCCATCCCCGGCACCCCCGGCCTGGAGCACCGCATCGGCGGGCTCGAATCGGCCAACGGCTCGGGCAACATCTCCTACGAGCCGAAGAACCACGACCTGATGGTGCGCCTGCGGCACGCCAAGGTGGCCGGTATCGAGGTCCCCGATCTCGAGGTCGACGACCCCACCGGCGACGCCGAGTTGCTCCTGCTCGGCTGGGGTAGCAGCTACGGGCCCATCGGTGAGGCGTGTCGCCGCGCCCGGCGCAAGGGCATCAAGGTGGCGCACGCCCAGCTGCGCAACCTGAACCCGTTCCCGGCGAACCTCGGAGAGGTGCTCGGACGCTACTCGCACGTGGTGGTCCCCGAGATGAACCTCGGCCAACTGGCGCTGTTGCTGCGCGGCAAGTACCTGATCGACATCCAGTCGGTGACCAAGGTCGAGGGCATGGCGTTCCTGGCCGACGAGGTGGAAGGCATCATCGACTCGGCTCTGGATGGCACGCTGGGCGACAAGGAACTCGAGAAGACCAAGTTCGCGCGGTTGGCGGCGGCTACCGTTGACGGCGCAGTGGGAGCGAACTCATGACGACAGCGAGAAGCGAAGCGGATCGCGGATCGGCACAGCTCGTAGGTAGCGATCTGGGGTTGACCCCCGGCGGGCTGACCAAGACCGGGCTGGTCCCGACGACCGACCAGCCGCAGAAGGCCAAGGACTTCACCAGCGACCAGGAGGTCCGCTGGTGCCCGGGCTGCGGTGACTACGTCATCCTCAACACCATCCGCAACTTCCTGCCCGAGCTGGGGCTGCGCCGCGAGAACATCGCGTTCGTCAGCGGCATCGGCTGCTCGAGCCGGTTTCCGTACTACCTGGAGACCTACGGTTTCCACTCGATCCACGGCCGGGCCCCGACCATCGCCACCGGCCTGGCGCTGGCCCGCGAGGACCTGTCGGTGTGGGTGGTCACCGGTGACGGCGATGCGCTGTCGATCGGCGGCAACCACCTCATCCACGCCCTGCGGCGCAACATCAACATCACGATCCTGCTGTTCAACAATCGGATCTACGGGCTGACCAAGGGCCAGTACTCGCCGACCTCCGAGGTCGGCAAGATCACCAAGTCCACGCCGATGGGGTCGCTCGACTACCCCTTCAACCCGGTTTCGCTGGCGTTGGGCGCGGAGGCCACCTTCGTCGGCCGCGCGCTGGACTCCGACCGCAAAGGGTTGTCCGAGGTGCTGCGGGCCGCGGCCGCCCACCGCGGGGCCGCCCTGGTCGAGATCATGCAGGACTGCCCGATCTTCAACGACGGCTCGTTCGATGCCCTGCGCAAGGAGGGCGCCGAGGAGCGGTTGATCAACCTCAGCCACGGCGAACCGATCACGTTCGGCGCCGACGGCGAGTACTGCGTCGTGAAGTCGGGCTACGGGCTCGAGGTCGCCAAGACCGCCGACGTGTCCGCCGGCGACATCGTCACCCACGATGCGCACCTGCAGGATCCGGCCTATGCGTTCGCACTGTCCCGGCTCTCGGAGCAGAACCTCGACCACATGGTCATGGGCATCTTCCGCCAGGTCAGCATGCCCACCTACGACGACGCCGCGCGCCAGCAGCTCGTCACCGCGCGGGAGTCGCGAGCCCACGACATGGAAGCACTGCAGACGCTGTTGCGCGGCAAGGACACCTGGACCGTCGACTGACCGGGCCGGGGAACTCGGGTGCGCTAACGTCAGCTGCTGTGACGAATTCGTTGCCCTTGGCCGCGGTCGTGCTGGCCGGAGGGGAATCCCGGCGGATGGGCCGGGACAAAGCCACCGTGACCATCGACGGCCCGTCGGGCCCCACGACGCTCGTGGAGCGCGCGGTGTCGGTGGTGGGTCAGCGCTGTGCGCCGGTGTTCGTCGTGGCCGCCGCCGGCCAGCGGCTTCCGGAGCTGCCCGCGGTGATCCTGCGGGACGAGGTGTGGGGCAAGGGACCGCTGCTGGCCACCGGCCGCGGACTGGCGGCGGCGGCCGAGGCGGGGTTCGACTACGCATTCGTGTGTGCGGTGGACATGCCGGCGATGACGACAGCGCTGATCGACACGCTGGCCGGACCCGCGCAGAGGTTGGGTGTCGATGTCGTGCTGCCGTGGGACGGCCGCGACCACTACCTGGCCGGGATCTACCGGACGGCGTTGTTCCGCCAGATCGCCGCATTGACCGACGCGGGCGAGCGCAGCATGCGTGCGCTCGTTGGTGGCGTGGATACCCAGCGGATCGTGCTGCCGGATCAACAGCCGGCGCTGGCGAACGTCAACACCTCGGCTGATCTAGACGCGGTGACTCCGCCTCGCCTGGTGTAGGCCTCACCGTGTCCAGCAAATTCTTCGCCTTCTTTGTATTTATCTTTTCGTGATTGTTCAAGATCAATTCTGTGGTCATTGATTCGCGTGTGATCGTGATAGGCGCGGGCTGAGTCGGAAGCGTGGCTGCGGGCGGGCGTGGCGCTGGCTTTTCGAGGTGTGAATCGTATTGCTGGAGCGGCGATTCGGTGCCGTCGAGTTCAGGCAACTATTGATCTACGCAGTGCTGAACGGATTCCGGTGACCCGCGCAGTTGGTGGCCTCAGCTCGAAGGCTTGTCGAGCGATCGAGGGCCCCTTGGGGGCCGGCTCGGCGGTACCGGAACGGGCCCGCCTGCACTCGCGTGCGTGGCGCTAGCCCACCGCAAAGGCATTGCCTACCAGTGCATTACGTTCCCTGGGTCGAGACGAAATGTTCGACGCGTGCGCACGAGCGGGAGGTTTACCGGCCCCGCCACGGTAATGATGACACGTCGAAACAGTCTGTGCGGCAGGATATTCTGCGCGTGGCAGACGATTGACTCAAGCGATGCGCCCAGCGAAACAAAGTAAGCAGGTCTGAGTAAATTCGGGCCGGTTGCGCTCTCCTGTGGTCGTTTTCGTGCACCTAAACCCGTTTTCGCACCTCATTGTGGTGGTTCAGGTCACAAAACGCCGGTGATTTGGCTCACCTGTCGACATCTGGCTTCATCGGTCGACCTCTCGGTGAAAGTGCAGCTTGACCTGCGGTGAAGCGAAATCGACACGGTCGTGATCATTCCGTGATCTGCTCGCGACATCTTCTCGACCGATATGACTTTGTTCTGATCGGTTTGTACGGTCCCTAAGAGCTTCGCACGGAGCAAATA
>CAXEZH010000354.1:0-12578 GCA_964000695.1 uncultured Mycolicibacterium sp.
AAGAACCCGTGGAAGCCGGTGGTGCCGACCGCCGAGGGTATGAAGGCGGTGCTCTGGACGTCCGGGTGGACGCCGCGGTTCGAGGGCGAAACGATCTATCTGGCGCGCGCCACCGGGCGCCCAGGCAACTCCCCCTACGTCAAGATGCGTCCTGAGGACATCGACGCGGGCGGCATGGAGACGGTGTTTCCGTGGCGCGAATCCGACGGCGACGGCACCACGGTGGAGTCCGAGCACCATCTGTTCGATATCGCGATGGGCGTGCGCAACCCCGTCATGCTGATCCGCATCCGGGCGGTCGACATGAAGCGCGTCGTCAAGCGCAAGGGGCAGGAGAGCTTCAACTTCGGTGAGCTGTTCGCGTACACGAAGGTGTGCTCGCATCTGGGCTGCCCGTCCTCGCTGTACGAACAGCAGACCTACCGCATCCTCTGCCCCTGCCATCAGTCGCAGTTCGACGCGCTGGAATTCGCGAAGCCGATCTTCGGGCCGGCGGCGCGTGCCCTCGCCCAGCTGCCGATCACGATTGACCAGGACGGATACTTGGTCGCCAACGGCGACTTCATCGAACCCGTCGGACCGGCATTCTGGGAGCGCACATCATGAGCCCACGTCCAAGCCCTGCAGAGATCGCCGCCAAGCAGGGTGACGCGATCGACTCGCGCTACCACCCGTCCGCAGCGGTCCGCCGTCAGCTGAACAAGGTCTTTCCGACACACTGGTCGTTCCTGCTCGGTGAGATCGCGCTGTACAGCTTCCTCGTGCTGCTGCTCACCGGCGTGTGGTTGACGCTGTTCTTCGATCCGTCGATGGCACATGTCACCTACGACGGCGTCTATCAGCCTCTGCGCGGCGTCGGCATGTCCCGAGCGTACGAGACCGCGCTGGACATCAGCTTCGAGATTCGCGGCGGCCTGTTCGTCCGACAGGTCCACCACTGGGCGGCGCTGCTGTTCGCCGCCTCGATCATGGTGCACCTGGCCCGCATCTTCTTCACCGGGGCGTTCCGACGCCCCCGCGAAGCCAACTGGGTGATCGGGTCGTTGCTGCTGATCCTGGCGATGTTCGAGGGTTTCTTCGGTTACTCGTTGCCCGACGACCTGCTGTCGGGAACCGGCCTCCGCGCGGCGCTCTCGGGCATCACGATGGGAATCCCGCTGGTCGGCACCTGGATGCACTGGGCGCTGTTCGGCGGCGACTTCCCCGGCGACATCATCATTCCGCGCCTGTACGCCCTGCACATCCTGTTGATCCCAGGCATCATCCTGGCGCTCATCGGTGTGCACCTGGCCTTGGTCTGGTTCCAGAAGCACACCCAGTTCCCCGGCCCCGGCCGCACCGAGACCAACGTGGTCGGCGTGCGCGTCATGCCGGTGTTCGCGGTCAAGTCCGGCGCGTTCTTCGCCGTCACGGTGGGCATCCTGGGCCTGATGGGTGGTCTGCTGCAGATCAACCCGATCTGGAACCTGGGACCCTACAACCCTTCTCAGGTTTCAGCGGGCAGCCAGCCCGACTTCTACATGATGTGGACAGACGGTCTCATCCGGCTGTGGCCGGCATGGGAGTTCTACTTCTTCGGACACACCATCCCGCAGGGTGTCTGGGTGGCTGTCGGTATGGGCCTGATCTTCGCCCTGCTGATCGCCTACCCGTTCCTGGAGAAGAAGTTCTCCGGTGACGACGCCCACCACAACCTGTTGCAGCGCCCGCGTGACGCTCCGACCCGCACCGCGGTCGGCGCGGCAGCGATCTCGTTCTACATCCTGCTGACATTCGCCTGCATGAACGACATCATCGCGCTGAAGTTCCACATCTCGTTGAACGCGACGACGTGGATCGGCCGAATCGGCATGGTGCTGCTGCCCGCGATCGTGTACCTGGTGACCTATCGCTGGGCGGTGGGGCTGCAGCGCAGCGACCGCGAGGTGCTCGAACACGGTATCGAGACGGGCATCATCAAGCGGCTACCGCACGGCGCCTACGTCGAGCTGCATCAGCCGCTCGGCCCGGTCGACGAGCACGGGCACGCGATCCCGCTGGAGTACCAGGGTGCGGCTCTGCCCAAGCGGATGAACAAGCTGGGATCCAGTGGAGCCCCGGGGACGGGAAGCTTCCTCCGCGGCGACCCGCTCTCCGAGCACGAGGCGCTCACCGAGGCGGCTCACGCCGCCGAGCGTCGGGCCATCACCGCGCTGCGTGAACATCAGGAGCGCACCAGCGTGGGCAACGGCTCGTCGAACGGCCACTCCAACGGTCACTCCAATGGCTCGTCGAATGGCCACCACGAGTAGTTTCCGCACGAACGCACTGGGCCGTCCCCGCCGCGAGGCTGGGACGGCCCAGTCGTCTGAGTCCGGTAGTCCACAAGTAGTTCTCGGGGCCCAGTCCTGTGAGGAGCCCAGTCGCCACAGTAGTTCGCCCCCAGAAGTTCGCGGAGCCCAGTCGTGTGGTGCCCAGTCGTTCGCAGGACGGGCCCACGTTTTTTTCTAGGCTCGCCCAGCTGTCGAAAGCCGAGGGTGGCCCGAAGGCGCCACCGTTGCGGCGGCCCGCTGTCGCAACCGGGCAATGTCGCCGCTGTTCGTGCGCAGCGGACGTTGCGGCGAACGTCGAAACAGCTCAGCCGGCGGGGATCAGTCGGAGGCGCCGGGAGTGTGGGTGGCAAGCTCGCGCAGGAAGTACCACATGACCGCACCCATCCCCACGGTGACGACTCCGGCCACACCGTAGAGCACCCACGCGATCGTCTCTGTCTCGACGGCCATCAGATAGGTCGCGATGCCGGTCAGCAAGGTGGCCACCCCCATCGCGGTCATCATGGCCACACCGAACCGCAGGAAAACCTGGTCGACGGCCGGAGACACCGAACTCGGCTCTGTGGTCCGCTGCAATCGCGGCGGGGGGCCGCTGGCCTCCGCGGTCGGCGTCGCGGCCCTGAGCTTCTCGGTCGGCGCGTCCGCGCCCCCTACCGGCTTCTGAGCCGCTGGGCGTTCGTCGGTGGCCTCGGGCGGCTCCGCTGACGTCTCCTCGCTGCTCTCCCCCGAGCTGCGCCGTGCGCGCAGCAGCAATGGCACCGCGGCGATGATCACCGCTGCGGACACCCCGATCACGGTGTAGAGGAACCACGGGGTGCCCGTGTCGCCGGTGTCGGCCTGGCCGTGCGTCAGATCGACGAGCGCCACCGTCGCGGCAACGCCGGCGCCGAGCGCCGCCAGCCAGACCACCGCACAGCTGCCGAGCAGGATGCGGTCGGTGCGGTCGAGTGCGGCGAGATCAAGACCCGGGCGAGACTGGTCGGCGCTGTCAGGAAGATATGTCATGGGCTGTGTGGTCACCTAGCAACTGGTCTGGGCGGCGTTGTTCGTGTTCGAGGACAGCACTGTTCCGTCGCTGGTGGTGATCGAACAGTTCAGCTTGCTGACCAGAAAAAGACTCGAGGCCTGCACGGAGCCGACCTCGGACTGCGAGATCGGGGTGACCGTCAGAGACCACGGGATGTAGACGTTGCGCTGGGTTCGGCTACGCCCAGACGCGTCGATGTAGGTCACGGTGATGATGTCGCCGGGCGCCTTGGTGCCGGTCACCGAGTACGTCACCTGGCGCGGCGCGGCCGGTGTCGGCGGTGGCGGCGGAGGGGGTGCCTCCGACGTTTCCGGCGGCGGCGGTGGCGCCTCGGTGGCCGGCGGAGGCGGCGGTGGCGGGGGTGGCTCGGGCACCGTGACCGTCTCCGGCGGCGGAGGCGGTGGCGGCTCTTCCGTCGTCGGTGGCGGCGGGGGCGGAGGCGGAGGTTTCGTGGTGGTGATCTCGTCCTGTACGGGCGGGGGCGCGCTGGTGGTGGTCTCCGGGGTCGCCAGAGTGTCGGTGTCGGTGCGTGTCACCAGCACCGACACGGACACCACGAGCGCGACCGCCGCAACGATCGCCACCACGCCGACCACCCACGGCCACCGCGGCGGCGGTGCCGGCTCCCCCACGTCGGCGCCGGCTTCGTAGGCGTCGTAGTCGTAGAGCGAGGCATCGGCGGGAACATACGGGGCGCTGACGAACTGCTCGGACTCCGGCGCCGAGTAGGCACGGGAGTAGAAATCGGTCTGGCCGGTGTCGGGATTGTCGGTACCAGCGCCGTCTCGAGTTGGTTCGTCCCCGGAGGGCTGGCCACCCGGCTCCTCACCTGGGAGATCCGAGCTGCCAGAGTCCCGCCCGGGAGGGTTCGGCCCGCTCATCTTCGCTTTTCCTTCTCGCCTGTTCTCCGGCGCCGGTGGAGGCCGTCAACGGCTCACGGCGCCCCGGCAACACTACCGAACAGCGGCACGGCGACGAGTGACTCGGGGCGGTCGGCCGACGAAGTCATGCCCGGATTGTGACCTTGTCTTCCGACTCATCGCGCAACGTCCGAGCAGGTCAGTGCTTTTCGGGGCCCATGTGGTACTCGAACACCAAGCCGCTCACCGTGGCCAGGACGAAGCACACGCCCGCGACGATCAGCCACGGCAGCCACATCGCCATCCCGACGGCGGTGACCGACGCCGACAGCGCGATCATCAACGGCCACCAGCTGTGCGGGGGGTAGAAGCCGAGCTCGCCGGCACCGTCAGCGATCTCGGCGTCCTCGTAGTCCTCGGGCCGGGTGTCCAACCGACGCGCGACGAATCTGAAGAACGTGCCGACGATGAGGCTCAGGCCCGTGGTGAGCACCAAAGCGGTCGTGCCCGCCCATTCGATGCCACCGGGGGCATACATCGCGGTCAGTACCCCGTACACCACGGAGGCCAACGCGAAGAACGCGGTGAGGAATTCGAACAACCTGGCTTCGATGTGCATGCGGTGCCCTACCTGCCTGTCGCCTGCGGTGCCCCGGGCGCGAGCTCACCGCGCCGGGTGTCGAACGGTTCGGTCGTGGTGGCCAGCGGAGGCTGGTTGATGGCCTGCAGCGCTTCGGCATTGGTCGCACCGGCCCTGCGCTGATCGAGGTAGGCCTTGAAGTCGTTGGGCTCGACCACCCGAACCTCGAAGTTCATCATCGAGTGATAGGTGCCGCACATCTCCGTACAGCGACCCACGAACGCACCCGTGTCGTAGATCTCACTGATCTGGAAGATGTTGTCGGAGTTGTTCTCCGCCGGGTTGGGCAGCACGTCGCGCTTGAACAGGAACTCCGGCACCCAGAAACCGTGGATCACATCAGCCGAAGCCAGCTGGAACTCGATGCGCTTGCCGACCGGAAGCACCAGGATCGGAACCTCGTTGGACGTACCGATGGTCTCGACCTCGTCGAAGTTCAGGTAGGTCCGGTCTTCGGGGTTCTTGCCCGCGATGACGCCGTATTCCTCGCCGCCGTGGCCGCCTTCGCCCTCGCCCTCGGGTTCGGCGTTGACGCCTTCGGGTCCGGACGCCATCAGCGTTCGGCGGTCGGGCTCGGCACCGTCATAGGTGAGCGTCCCGTCGGCGAAATTCACGCTCTGGTAGCCGAATTTCCAGTTCCACTGGAATGCGGTGACATCGATGACGACCTCGGGATCGGGCTGCTTGTCGAGCATGCGCTCCTGGACGACCACCGTGAAGTAGAAGAGCACGGAGATGATCAGGAACGGAATGACGGTCAGCGTCAGCTCCAGCGGCATGTTGTAGCCGAACTGGCGGGGCAGCTCCGTGTCGTCCTTCTTCTTGCGGTGGAACGCCGTCGTCCAGAACAACAGGATGTAGACGATGGCGCCGACCACCAGAGCCGCGATCAGCGAACCGATCCACAGCTCCCGGTTCAGGTGCGCCTCGGGGGTGATGCCGTTGGGCCAGCCCATGCCGAGCACCTCGGACCAGCTGCACCCGCTGACCACGACCGCTGTCCCCCCCAGGAGCAGGGACAATGCCACCAACTTCAGGCCGCGAGCGGACACGTTGGCGCCTCCTAGAAGTCGGTGGACCGTCGGGCGGTCCCACGGCTGCACTTGAATACTACGCAGCGTAGACCACCGCGCCACAGGACACCGAAGCGACCGGGCATTGACGTGGCGTGGGTGCTGCGCCGAGTGCCGATACCAGGCGGACCGACGGGGTTAGGCATACTGGCGCGGTGTGCGGTCTGCTGGCTTTGGTGACAGATCCCGGCGCTGAGTGTCTCCCGTCCCCCTCGACCGTCGACGCGGTTTCCGGCGCCACCGCCTTGATGCGCCACCGCGGTCCTGACGAGCCGGGCACCTGGAGCGACGACGCGCGGGTCGTATTGGGCTTCAACAGGCTCTCGATCATCGACATCGCCCATTCCCACCAGCCGCTGCGATGGGGTCCCCCTGACGCGCCCGACCGCTACGTGCTGGTGTTCAACGGCGAGATCTACAACTACCTCGAGCTGCGTGAAGCGCTGCGCGACGACTACGGCGCGGAGTTCGCCACCGACGGTGACGGCGAGGCGATCGTCGCGGCCTACCACCACTGGGGCGCCGACGCGCTGACCAAGCTGCGCGGCATGTTCGCTTTCGCGCTGTGGGACAGCGTCGAGCAGGAGTTGTTCTGCGCGCGCGATCCCTTCGGGATCAAGCCGATGTTCATGGCCAGCGGTCCCGGCGGCACGGTGGTGGGCAGCGAGAAGAAGTGTGTCGTCGACGTCTGCGAGAAGATCGGGCGGCTGGGCGTCGACCTGGGCATCGACGAACGCGCCGTGCAGCACTACACCGTGTTGCAGTACGTACCCGAGCCCGAGACGCTGCATCGCGGCATCCGGCGGCTCGAATCGGGCAGCTATGCGCGGATCCGCGCCGGCGGGGAACCCCAGGTGACCCGGTACTTCACCCCGCGCTTCTCGGCCGTGCCGGTTCCGTCCGGCTCCCGCGACGACGCACAGCTCCGGTACGACGAGATCACCGCCGTGCTGGAGGACTCGGTGGCCAAGCACATGCGCGCGGACGTGACGGTGGGGGCGTTCCTGTCCGGTGGCATCGATTCCACCGCGATCGCCGCGCTGGCCATGCGGCACAACCCGCGGCTGATCACCTTCACCACCGGCTTCGAACGGGAGGGCTTCTCGGAGGTCGACGTGGCGGTGGCCTCGGCCGAGGCCATCGGCGCCAGGCACGTGACCAAAGTGGTCAGCCAGGCCGAGTTCGTCGCCGCGCTGCCCGAGATCGTCTGGTATCTGGACGAGCCCGTCGCCGACCCCGCGTTGGTGCCGCTGTACTTCATCGCCCGCGAGGCCCGTAAACACGTCAAGGTGGTGCTGTCCGGGGAGGGCGCCGACGAGTTGTTCGGCGGCTACACCATCTACCGCGAGCCGTTGTCGCTGAAGCCGTTCGATTTCCTGCCCAAGGGCGTGCGCAGATCGGTCGGCAAGATGGCGACTCCCCTGCCCGACGGGATGCGTGGGAAAAGTCTGCTGCATCGTGGCTCGCTGACGCTGGAGGAGCGCTATTACGGCAACGCGCGCAGCTTCTCCGACGCCCAGCTGCGTGCGGTGTTGCCACGCTTCCGCGCCGACTGGGTGCATACCGACGTCACGGCACCGCTGTACGCGCAGTCGCAGGGCTGGGATCCCGTGGCGCGGATGCAGCACATCGACCTGTTCACCTGGCTGCGCGGCGACATCCTCGTCAAGGCCGACAAGATGACGATGGCCAACTCGCTGGAACTGCGGGTGCCGTTCCTCGATCCCGAGGTGTTCGCGGTGGCGTCCCGATTGCCTTACGACCAGAAGATCACCCGCGCCACGACGAAGTACGCGCTGCGCCGGGCGCTGGAGCCGATCGTTCCCGCCCACGTGCTCAACCGCCCCAAGCTCGGCTTCCCGGTGCCGATCCGGCACTGGCTGCGCTCGGGTGAGCTGCTGGACTGGGCGCAGGCGATGGTCACCTCGTCAGGGGCGGGAGACCTGATCAGTCTGTCGGCGGTGCGCACGTTGCTCGACGAACACCGCACCGGCGTCAGCGATCACAGCCGAAGGCTGTGGACGGTGCTCATCTTCATGTTGTGGCACGCGATATTCGTCGAGGGCAGCGTGACCCCGCAGATCAGCCGGCCGGATTACCCGGTGCAGCTCTAAGCGAGTGCCTGGGCTATCTCCTGGCCGGCCTCTGCGCCGTAGGCGTCGGTGAGGCGGCGCACGGCTGCCTCGCTGTCCCACGTCCATTCCTGCGGTCCGGGGGCCTCGAGCACCAACGTGGCGACCATCGAGGCGAGCTGTGCCGACCTCTCCAGGCTCAGGCCCGCGCTGCGCCCGGTCAGGAAGCCGGCCCGGAAGGCGTCCCCGATTCCGGTGGGGTCCTCCTTGTGGGTTTCGGGCACCACGTCGACGTGCACGAAGGTGCCGTCTCCGACGATGTCGACGCCCTTCTCCCCGAGCGTGGTTATGCGCATCTCGATCTGGCTCATCACCTCGGCCTCGGACCACTCGGACTTCTGCAGCAGCAGATCCCACTCGTAGTCGTTGGTGAACAGGTAGGTGGCGCCGTCGATCAGCCGGCGGATCTCGTCCTTGGACAGCCGGGCAAGCTGCTGCGACGGGTCCGCGGCGAAGGCGAGACCCAGCTTGCGGCACTCCTCGGTGTGCAGGAACATCGCTTCCGGATCGTTGGCGCCGATGATCACCAGGTCCGGGGCGCCCGAGCCGTTGACCATGTCGCCCAGCTTGATGTTGCGGGCCTCGGACATCGCGCCCGGGTAGAACGACGCGATCTGGGCCATGGCTTCGTCGGTGGTGCAGACGAACCGCGCGGTGTAGGCGGACTCGGAGATCAGGACGTGGTCGCAGTTCACCCCGTGCGCGGTGAGCCACTGCCGGTAGTCGTCGAAGTCGGTGCCCGCCGCGCCGACCAGAGCCACGTCCCCACCCAGGACGCCGATGGCGAACGCCATGTTGCCGGCCACGCCGCCGCGGTGCATGACCAGGTCGTCGACCAGAAAGCTCAGCGACACCTTCTGCAGGTGGTCAGCCAGAAGCTGTTCCGAGAACCGACCCGGGAATCGCATCAAATGGTCGGTCGCAATTGATCCGGTCACCGCAATGGTCACGCAGTCCACCCTTCTCCGAGAATCGTGTTTCACCCTACTGTCGGCCCCGCCGTGGGCGGCGGGCCGCACCGCCAGGTGCGCTAATCTGCCTGTAGCTGCCTGCCTGGCCACTGTAGATGCCGCAGGGTTCCGCCGATCCCCCCGGGAGTGCCTCTATGACTGGTCCGTATCCGCCCCCTTACGGAACCGGACCGGTCGGCCCCCCGCTCAATCAGCCGAATCAGCCGTACGGACCGCCACCGTATCCGCCGGTGGCGCAGCCCTACCCGGACGCCGGCATCGGCGCGACATATCCGGGGACGCTGCCGCCGCCCGTCAACTCCCCGCGGCGCGGCCGCCGGTGGATCATCGGCGGCCTGGTGACTCTGGCAGTGCTTCTGGTGGGGGCGTTGATCGTCGGGGTGGCTCTGTCCGGCGGCAGCGACGAGCGCACGGCAAGCGGAGCACTGACCGACGCGTCAGCACAGGCCGCCATCCAGGACTATCTCGACGCGTTGTCGAACGGCGACGAGCAGACTGTCGCCCGGCACACCCTGTGCGGCTTGTACGACGCGGTGAAGGAGCGCCGTTCCGACCTCGCGCTGGCCGGTTTGACCAGCGACGCGTTCCGCAAGCAGTACAGCAGCGCCGAGGTGGTCTCGATCGATCAGATGGTGCCGTCTTCACCGACCCAGGCGCAGGTGCTGTTCACGATGCGGGTCTCCCCCGCCAGCGGATCGGCGCGCAACCCCGCCCGCGACGGCGAGGAACAGGCCGTGGCCCAGCTGCTGTCCGTGGACGGCGAGGTTCTGGTGTGTTCCTACCTGCCGCGCACCGCGGGGCAGTACTGATCCCGGAGCGCCAGAGGGCTCAGTTGAACGAATCGCCGCAGGCGCACGACCCGGTGGCGTTCGGATTGTCGATCGTGAAGCCCTGCTTCTCGATGGTGTCGACGAAGTCGATGGTGGCGCCCGACACGTACGGGGCGCTCATCCGGTCGACGGTCAGCGCGACGCCGCCGAATTCGACGGTCAGGTCGCCGTCGAGGGTGCGGTCGTCGAAGAACAGGTTGTAGCGCAGGCCGGCGCACCCGCCCGGCTGCACGGCGATGCGCAGCGCGAGGTCGTCGCGGCCCTCCTGGTCCAGCAGCGCCTTGGCCTTGGACGCTGCGGCATCCGTCAGGATCACGCCGTGCTGGGCGTCGGTGGCTGTGCCCTCTTGGCTACCTGTCTGAACAGCCGAATCGTTCTGGACAGTCATGAAAACTCCTGTGTGGATGTACGTGGGTGGACCCCGTCACGCCTCGAGTGGGGCCACTCCGTCAACGGTACCTTGTCCGCCCGGTATTCCCCATGGACGGCGGTGGGTGGGTCAGTGATGCTGATCGGCGACCGCGGCGGCCAGGCTGGTCAGCTGGTTGGCGGCATCGTCGATGGCGCGCTGCACCGAGCCGGCGTGCTCGGTGAGCGAGAACGCCGCCGAGATACCCGCCTTCCGCAGCGCGGCCTCGTCGAGCGTGACCTGGCCGGCCAGCACCAGCACCGGGATGTCACGGGCGGCGGCGCCGGCGGCCAGCGCGCTGACGACCTTTCCGTGCAGCGACTGGTCGTCGAAGCGGCCTTCCCCGGTGATGACGACGCTCGCCTCTGCGATGTCGGCGGCCAGGCCGGTGTGCTCGGCGATGATCGCCGCGCCGGATTCGCGACGGCCGCCCAGCGCGATGAGCGCAGCGCCGAGACCACCTGCGGCACCCGCGCCCGGGTCGTCGCTGACGGGGCGCCCGGCCAGCGCATTCAGTTCGTCGGCCCAGCTCGTCAGCCGCTCTTCCAGGGCCGCGACGGTGTCGGGGTCGGCGCCCTTCTGCGGACCGAAGACCGCCGCCGCACCCATCGCCCCCAGCAGGGGGTGCTCGACGTCGCTCGCGACGATCAGTTCGACGCCGTCGAGCAGGTCCCGGGCGGCGGTCAGACCGCCGAGCGCCTCGACCATTCCTCTTCCGCCGTCGGTGCTGCCGCTGCCTCCGAGGCCGACGACGATGCGACCGGCGCCCGCGTCACGGGCGGCGGCGATCAGCTGACCCACCCCACGGGTGTGGGCGGCCACGGCGGTGTCCGGCGTCGGGGGTCCCCCGAGCAGCGCGAGTCCGCAGGCCTGGGCGCATTCGATGTAGGCGGTCACCGGACCGGATTGGTCGAGCACCCAGTGAGCCTCGACGTCACCGGCCAGCGGACCGCTCACGGTGTCGGTGCGGATCCCGCCGAGGCGGCTGGCGAGGACTTCGACGAAGCCGGGTCCACCGTCGGACTGCGGCGCCAGGATCAGCCGGTCCTCCGGGCGCGAACTGCGCCAACCCTCCGCGATCGACTGCGCCGCCTGCACCGCGGTCAGGCTGTCGCCGAAACAGTCCGGGGCGATGAGCACGGTCAGTGGTTCGGTGTCAGGCGCGCGGGCGGTCACCCAGGGCAGACTATGGCGTCGCCGCGGCCGCCGCACTGCCGGGACAGGGATGCTGAGGCGGTGGCGCGAGAAGTAACCTGGGACCTGTGAAGCTGCTGGGCCGAAACAAGGATGACTCCGAGGGCGCTGGAGGCGCGGACGACTCGCGCAAGCAGGGCTCCTCGCTCGACGTCGATGCGACGTCCGCCGCCGGCGACGTGCGGCCGAGAACCGCGCCCAAGGGCCGCCCGACGCCCAAACGAAACGAGGCGTCCCGCAGACGCGGCCCGGTGGCCCCGGCGCCCATGACGTCGGCCGAGGCGCGGCGCCGCCGCAAGGAACTGCGGGGCCCGAAACTGTCTCGCGAGGAGCGCAAGGTCGAGAAGGCCGCCCGCCGCTCCGAGATGTCCGAGCGCCGCGAGCGCATGATGGCCGGTGAGGACGCGTATCTCCTGCCGCGTGACAAGGGCCCGGTGCGGCGCTATGTGCGCGATGTGGTCGACGCGCGGCGCAATCTGCTGGGGCTGTTCATGCCCTCGGCGCTCGGGCTGATCTTCGTCATGTTGGCGGTGCCGTCGGTCCAGGTTCAGCAGCTGCTCTCCCCGGCGATGCTGGTGCTGGTGTTCGTCATGGTGATCGACGGCTTCGTGCTGGGTCGCAAGGTGAACCGGATGGTGGACGAGAAGTTCCCGGACAACACCGAGACCGGCTGGAAGCTCGGGTTCTATGCCGCCAGCCGCGCGTCGCAGCTGCGCCGTATGCGCGCACCTCGCCCGCAGGTCGAACGCGGCGCCAGCGTCGGCTGACCTGTCGGTGGGCTACTTCCCGGCGGTCCCGGACCCCGATCCGGACGCCGCCTCTGCGGCGCGGGCGCGCCAGACGACCCTGACCAAACCGACAGGTTCGTTGGGGCGCCTCGAAGAGTTGTCGGTCTGGGTGTCGGCATGCCAGTCGCAGTGTCCGCCGCAGCAGTTCCAGCGGGCCCGGGTGGTGGTCTTCGCCGGTGACCATGGCGTGACCGCGGCCGGGGTGTCGGCCTATCCTCCCGAGGTCACGGCGGGGATGATGGCGAACTTCGTCGCCGGTGGCGCCGCGGTGAACGTGCTCGCCGATGTGGCGGGCGCCGTCGTGCGTGTCGTCGACATCGCCGTCGACACTCCTGAGCCGCT
>CAXEZH010000355.1:0-9187 GCA_964000695.1 uncultured Mycolicibacterium sp.
GCCCGCGCGGCGCGGTCACGGTGTCGAACCGGAGCTCAACGCGGCGCTGAGCCAACGGCGCACGGCGGATGCGTCGCCGCGATCCCCCCGCCACGCCAGGTGGGCGTCGGGGCGGATCAGTATCGCCTCGTCACCGTCGTAGTCCAGCGGGGTGACGAAGTCGCCGAGGTGCTGGCGGGCGGCCTCGATCGCCGGTGAGGGAAGGCCGGGCGTCAGCAACGCCCACCGTCCGCCGAGCTCCCGGTGCAACCGGGTGACGGCGCCGTCTGCTCGGGTGCACGCCAGGTCGGCGATCCGGTCTCCCGGCCGCGGCTTCGCTCCGCGGCCGCCCAGCGGCCCCTTGTGGTAGCTGACCCACAGCTGCGACGCGGTGTAGGTGATCCACCGCTGCACCGGCGCGCGCCCGAAGACCTTCGGGGCGACCCGGTCCCGCAGGAAGCGGCCGACGGGGTGGTCCGCCACGTTGACGCGGGTGACCGCGCTGGTGCCGCGCAATACGTCGGTGGCCAGTGGGCGGCGCTCGGCCTCGTAGGTGTCGACGAACCGCTCGGTGGCCAGACCGCGGATGGTCAGGGCGAGCTTGAAGGCCAGGTTCTCGGCGTCGCCGATGCCGGTCAGCATGCCCTGCCCGCCGAACGGGGCGTGCGCGTGGGCGGCGTCACCGGCGATCAACGCGTGGCCGTGTCGATAGTGGTCGGCGAGGCGGCGGTGCACGGTGAACATCGACAACCACTCGGCATCGCCGACGCACACGCGGCGCCCGCTGCGCTCGGGGAGGACCTGCCGCAGGCGCGTCAGTATCTGGCCCTGGTCCGGCGTCGCGGCGTGGCCCGGGTCGTAGGCGAACACGCGCCACAGGTCGTCGCGGCCGTCGTCGCTGGGCATCGGCATCACACCGAGCAGGCCGTCGGGGTGGATCCAGCCGGTGGTGCCACCGCGGTCCACATCCCAGTCGAGGTGCAGGTCGGCCAGCAGCCAGCGTTCGGTGAGCTTGACACCGGGGAACGCGATGCCGGCCAACCGCCGGGTGGTGCTGGAGGTGCCGTCGCAGCCGACGACCCACTGCGCGTGCAGGCGGGTGCCGTCGTCGAGTTCGGCGACGACGAGGTCCTGCGGGGGCCCGTCCTGCTGGGACAGTCCGGCCAGGCCGACACCCCAGTGCGGCACGACGTCGAGCTCGGCCAGGCGGTCGCGCAGCGCAGCCTCGACCTTGGCCTGGGAGACCACCATCGGCGGCGCGGCGGTGTCCATCCGGGGATCGCCGAACTCCAGCGTGACCAGCGGGCGGTCACCGAGGTAGTTCGTGATCCGCATGGCCCGCAACGACTCGTCCGGCAGCGCACCGAGGGCGCCGAGCCGGCCGAGCACCTCCGAGCCGCGGGCGTGCAGGAAGTTCGCCCGCGACGTGGTGGCCGGTCCGGTGGCGCGGTCCACGACGCGCACCGAGATGCCGTGCAGGCTCAGCGCGCAGGCCAGCGTCAGTCCCGTCGGTCCGGCGCCCACCACCAGGACCTCGGTGTCGGTCACGCAGTCGACAATAACGGAACGGTACCGTAACGGAAAGAGTCAGGGGTGGATCACATGTGACGGATCCGGGCGGCGCTGCTGCGGGGCCTGGCTGTAGTCACCCCAGGGCCCGTCGCGCTGTTCCACCGCCGCGCGCACTCCCTCGGCGGCAGCGGTGTCGACGAAGCGCAGCGCGTCGGGGGTGTTGCGCATCAGCCCGTCCAGGATGCCGCCGAGCGTCTGCGTCGAGGCCAGCCCCATGTTCTCGTAGGCCTGGTTGACGATCAGCTTCTGCGCCTGCAGCTGGCTCAGCGGAATGGTCGCGAGCCTGGCGGCGATTTCGGCGACGCGCGCCTCCAGCCGCTCGAACGGCACCGACTCGTTGATCAGCTCCACCGCCGCGGCCTCCTTGCCGGTCAGCGGCTCCCCGGTCAGCGAATGCCATTTCACCTTCGACAGGGACAACCGGTAGAGCCACATGCCGGTCAGGTAGGCGCCCCACATCCGGGCGTAGGGGGTGCCGATCACGGCGTCGTCGCTGGCGATGACCAGGTCGGCGCACAGCGCGTAGTCGCTGGCCCCGCCCACGCACCAACCGTGGACCTGCGCGATAACCGGCTTCGACGCCCGCCAGATCGCCATGAACTTGTTCGTCGGCCCGGTCTCGCGCGCGGACACCATGGCGAAGTCCTTACCCGGGTCCCACCGGCCGTCGGTGTTCATCGCCTCGCCCCAGTGCTCGAACCCGCCGCCGAAGTCGTAGCCGCCGGAGAACGCCCGCCCCGCTCCGCGCAACACGATCACCTTGATCGCGGGATCGCGTTCGGCCAGCCCGATCGCCGTCTCGATCTCGTCGGGCATCGGCGGGACGATCGTGTTGAGCCGCTCGGGACGGTTGAGCGTGATGGTGGCGACCGGTGATTCGGTGCGGTACAGCAGGGTCTCGAAGGTCGACGAGGTCGGTGACATAGTCAGCAGTGTGCCCGCTGGGCTCTACCGCCAGCCGCGGAACGCGTCGAGCAGCTTGGCCCGAAAAGCCGGGTCGAGTTCCTCCGCCCCGATCCGGTCGACGCGGTTCAGAGTGGCCACCGTCGTCCGGAACTGCTGCAGATAGTTCTCGCAGCCTTCGCAGTCGAGCAGGTGCGTGTCGAAGCGCGCCCGGGTCTCGGCATCCAGCGATCCGTCGAGGTAGGCGGTGACCAATTCGACGAGCTCGGCGCAGGCCAGGTCACGGTCTTCGGTCATGACACATCCTTCAGGTAGTTCTCCAGCGCCTGGCGCACCGCGGTGCGGCCCCGGTGCAGCAGCACCCGCTGGTTGGCGACGCTGATGTCGAGCAGCGCGCAGACTTCCGCGGAATCCAGATCCAGCACGTCACGCAACGTGACCACGACGCGCTGGCGTTCCGGGAGTTTGTCCAGCTCGCGGCGCGCGACGTCCATCAGCTCTCCGCCGAGCACCGCACCTTCCGGAGACTCCGGAAATGCCACGGGCATTCCGTCGTCCCTCCAGTGGCCCGGCCACTCGTCGGCACCGCCGCGGAACCGTGCCGGGTCGACGCTGCCGCCGGTGAACGCCACGACCTGCATGTCACGGTCCTTGCGCTCCCGGGCGCCGCGGGTCCGGGCGATGTTGATCAGCACGGTGAAAAGCCATGTGCGGACGCTGGATCGGCCCTCGAAGCCGTCGATACCCTTGAGCAGTGCGATCCACGCCTCCTGGACGACTTCCTCGGCGATCTCCCGGCTGGCGACGTAGCCCCGCGCCACCCGCAACATCGACGGGGTGTGCCGATCGACCAAGGCAGCGAAGACCGCCTCGTCGCGGGCCCGCAGCGCCGCGACCAGCTTCTCCTCGTCGGCCGGCGTAGCGGTCGTCACGGCCCGATGGTAGCCCGCCGCGACTGGAGTGCGCGGTACGAATCGGCCAGCGTCCACACCGAGATGCCCAGCAGCGCAACGTCCTTGATCAGGAACTGGCCGGTCGAGGACAACACCGGGAAGCCGCCCGCCGACGCCTCGAACACACCGGGCGTGGTGATCAGGAAGCTCAGCGTGGCGGTGAACAACCCGACCGCGACCACGCTGCCCGCCATCGAGAACGTCGGCCACCACGGCTTGACCGCGATGAGCGCCGCGGCCGCGATTTCGAGCACTCCGAGCAGCGCGGAGAACGTCGTGACCGAGAAGACGTCGTACACCCAGCTCATGAACGGACTCGACACCACCAGGGGCTCGATGCCCCGCGCTTCGAACTCGGTGAACTTCAACGCCCCGATCCAGGCGAGGATCAGCACCAGCGAGTAACGCAGCAGAGCGCCGCCGGCGCGGTCCAGTCCGCTCTGGAGTCGGTCGGAATGTGGGCTTCGGATGGTGGTCATGCGGCGCCTCCGGCTTCAGCGGCCCCGCCCTGATGGCGCGGCCCTTCACCGTGGGCAGTGTGGGCAGGCAGGCCGGGCGTTACACCGACGGCGGGTCGGGCTCACGCTGCGCCGCGTCCGCGGATCGGATCCGGCCGCCGAGCTTGATGTTCGGGGTGCGGAAGTACGCCCAGCCCGTCATCAGGATCGCCGCAGCGGCGACGAAGGCGACCGCGCTCTGCAGGTCGGGCAGGGCGCCGAGGAACAGCAGCACCATGCCCACGCCGGTTCCCGTCCAGTAGAGCCGCCGTTTGACCGAACGCCTGGACAGTGTGGCGGTGTCCCACCCGGGCACCACGATCGCCAGCAGCAGCACCAGTGCGCCCGCGCTCAGCAACACCGTCGAGGTCGTCGTCACGTCGCCGGTAGCACCAGCTGGAATCCGTCGACGATCTGCTGCGCGTCGCGGCGGAACTGCGGATCGTCGGGTTCGGTGGTCTGGATTGTCAGCGTCGCCAGCCACGTGGGATCGGCTTCGGCGACCACCGCATGCATGATGACCGGTCGTTCCGGGGCCAGGCCCATTTTCGGAGCCGTGTATCGCGTGGTCTCCGAGGGGAACCCGCAGGTGGTGTTCGCCTCGACCGACAGGTCACTGGCACCCATGATCTCGACCAGGTTGTTACGGTTCTGGTCGAAGATCTCGGTGGGCGTCTCGTTGGTGCCGCGCGCCGATTCGAGGGTGACCACGGCGTTGGTGGCGAACCCCCGGGTTCGGAGGTTCTCGGCGACGATCGCGTACCGGATCACCCGGCTGTCCATCATCGAGTTGCGTTCCCAGCCGCTGGGGACCGGGATGCGCAACTGGGGCTCGCGCGGGTTGATGGTGGGGATGTCGGCCAGCGGCGCATCGACCGTCGCGCAGGCGTCCTCCCCGCCGGCGGCCGTGACCGCGGTTCCGGCGACGTCGCGGGTGCAGCCGCTGACCAGCAGCGCGGTTACGGTCCCCGCCGCCAGCAGCGCCCGGTAGGTGAACTTCATGTCAGCTCCCGTCCAGCGTCCGCCAGAGGTACTCGTAGATCAATGCCGCCCGGAAGGCGATCTGCGGATTGTCGGCGGCGCCGGCGTGGCCACCTTCGACGTTCTCGTAGTAGGACACCTGATGGCCGGCAGCCTCGAGCGCCGCGGTCATCTTCCGGGCGTGCCCGGGGTGGACGCGGTCGTCCCGGGTGGAGGTGGTGATGAGCACCGGCGGGTAACGGCGCTCGGCGGAGATGTTCTGGTATGGCGAGTATTTCGAGATGAACGCCCAGTCGTCCGGGTTGTCGGGGTCGCCGTACTCGGCCACCCAGGAGGCGCCGGCGAGCAGCAGGTGGAACCGGCGCATGTCGAGAAGGGGCACGCTGCACACCAACGCCCCGAACAGCTCCGGGTACTGGGTGAGCATGATGCCCATCAGCAGACCGCCGTTGCTGCCGCCTTGGGCGCCGAGCTGGGCGACGGTGGTGATGTTCCTGGCCACCAGATCCCGCGCCACCGCCGCGAAGTCCTCGGCCACCAGGTGACGGCCCTCCCGCATCGCCTGGGTGTGCCACGTGGGGCCGTACTCGCCGCCGCCGCGAATGTTGGCCAGCACGTAGGTGCCGCCGCGGGAGAGCCACAGCCTGCCCAGCACGCCGTCGTATCCCGGGGTGCGTGCCACCTCGAACCCGCCGTATCCGCCCAGCAGTGTGGGACCGGGGCCCTGCCGATGCCGGTGGCCCACCACGAAATACGGGATGGCCGTGCCGTCCTCGGAGGTCGCGAAGTGCTGCGTGACCTCCAGGTCGGCGGCGTCGAAGAACGACGGCGCCCGCTTGACCTCGGTCAGCTCGCCGCCTGCGGCCCCGTGCAGCAGCCGCGACGGCGTGTCGAAACCGCTGCAGTCCAGGAAGATCTCGTCGCCGTGCGGATCGGCGGCCACGATGGAGGTGTTGGTGTTCTCCGGCAGACCCGACACGGCGTGCGAGTCCCAGGTGCCCGGGGTGAACACCTCGACCCGGCTGGCCACGTCGGCCAGGGTGACCACCACCAGCCGGTCCCGCGTCCACGCGTAGTGGTGCAGGCAGGTGTGCGCGTCGGGAGCGAACACCACATGCAGTCGCGCTGTGCCGGCGAGGAATTCGTCGTAGTCCGCGGCGAGCAGCGAACCGGCCCGGTACTCCTCGACACCGGTCTCGAGGCTGTAGTACCAATCGGTGCGCAGCTCGACGAGGAGCCAGCCGCGGTGGATGGAGATGCTCGCGTCGGTGGGGGTGTCGATCCGGATCAGTTCGTCACCGCGAAGCTCGTAGACCTCTTCGTTGAAGAAGTCGAGCGCCCGGCTGATGATGGTGCGCTCGAAGCCGGGCGTGCGGTCCACCGACGCCGCGACGATGACGTCGTCGGGGGACCCGGAGAACACCGTTTCGGCCTGCTCGAGTGGCTGGCCCCGCCGCCACCGCTTGACGATGCGCGGGTAGCCCGACGCGGTGAGCGACCCCTCGCCGAAGTCGGTGCCGACCAGCAGCGTGTCCTCGTCTTCCCAGGTGGTCTGCGACTTGGCCTCGTCCAGCTGGAAGCCGCCGTCGACGAAGGTGCGGGTGGTCATGTCGAACTCCCGCACCACCGCGGCGTCCGAACCGCCGGGAGACAGGCTGATCAGCGCGCGCTCGTGGTCGGGTTCGATGACGGTGGCCCCGGCCCACACCCAGTTCCGATCGTCGGTGCGCGCCAACTCGTCGACGTCGATGACCACGTCCCAGTCCGGCTTCTCGGTGCAGTAGCTGTCGAGCGTGGTCCGCCGCCACAGACCCCTCTGGTTGGTCGCGTCCCGCCAGAAGTTGTAGAGGTAGTCGCCGCGGCGCCGCACGTACGGAATCCGGGTGTCGGTGTCGAGCACCTCCAAGGCCTCGCCTCGCAGCTGCTCGAACCGGTCGCCGGTCAGTTCGGCGACCGTCGGCTCGTTGTGCTGGTGCACCCACGCCAGCGCATCGTCGCCGGTGACGTCCTCGAGCCACAGGTACGGATCGGTCGGGTCGTTGTCGCGAGGCGCGGTGTCGGTCACGCCCCCATTCTGCGCATCCTCGTCGGTCCTGTTCGAACCGGTCGCTGTAACGGGAAAGCTCGGTACGATCACCCCTGGTGGGCAGCGGGGGCTCGGAGTGAAGCAGTTTCGCCGGTGGTGGCGACAGCCCGACCGGCACGACTGGCTGACGGAGTACCTCGCGTCCCGTCGGCTGCTGAGCTTCTTTCGGGTGTCGATGGCAGTCATCTTGGCGGTGCTCGCCGTCGCGACCGCGTTGGTGTCGATCAGTCCGGCCGGGCGGCAGGGCGGTGCGCTGGTGGTCGCGGTCGGCTTCGCCGGATTGGCTGTGTTCTACGCCGTGCGCTGGCCGAGCCGTGTGCAATCGGCGGTGTTCTCCATTGCCGGCAGCGTCGGCATCGCCGTGGTGGCCGCGACCACGGCAGAACCGCAGGCAGGTCTTCTGACGTGCTGGGCCTTCGTCGGACTCGCCGCGTACGTGGCGTCTTTCCACAACCCGCGGCTGCTGGTGCTCAATGTGGTTGTGGCGCTCGGCACGCTGGTGGCGTGCGCGGTCCGCGTCGGGGTGAGTGGAGACGTGCCGCTGGCCGTGGCCACGCTGCTGCTGGCCGGCGGTGGCCTGATGACGGTGCCGGTCGGCGGGCAGATCCTGGTGCGGCTGCTGTGGAACGACGCGGTGTCGACAGACCCGCTGACCGGCCTGGCGAATCGACGGGGTTTCCGCCGGTCGGCCCACGCGCTCATCTCCGATGCGGCACGCACCGGTGCAGCGTCGTTCAGTGTGGTGATGATCGACCTGGACGGCTTCAAGCGGATAAACGACACCCAGGGCCATGCTGTCGGCGACCGGGTGATCGTCGAGGTCGCGACCAGGATCCGGGAGGTCGTCGGGTCGAGCGGGCTCGCCGCGCGGGTCGGTGGTGAGGAGTTCCTGGTCGCCCAGGCCACGCCACCCCGCGAGGTCGAGATGCTCGCGCGACGCCTCTGTTCGGCCATCGCGGCCTCGCAATGGGGCATCACTGCAAGCCTCGGCATCGCCGGCACGACAGTGGACGGGGCGACCGCCGACATCCGCACCCTCGTCGAGGCGGTCATCGCCAACGCCGACATGGCGATGTACGAGGCGAAGCGGGCCGGCGGCAACCAGATCCGCCAGTCCGCCGCCGCTGCGTAGCGCCTGGTCAGCGGTTCACCTCGGCGCTGGAGGCGAGATCGACACCAGGGCCGTCATGTCCGCGGCAGCGCCCCGGATCACCACCCTCACGTCGATCTCGCCGCCAGCGTGTCGCGCGGGTCGGATCAGCTCAGGTGGTGCACGTCGGCCAGGCCGTAGACCGGGGTGGGGATGCCCTCGTAGCGGGCCTTGAGCTGCAGCGCCAGGTACAGCGAGTAGTGCCGGGACTGGTGCAGGTTGCCGCCGTGGAACCACAGGTTGGGCTGCTGTGTGGGCTTCCACATGTTGCGCTGCTCGCCCTCCCACGGCCCGGGATCCTTGGGGGTGTCGCTGCCCAGGCCCCACACCTTGCCCACCCGGTCGGCGACGTCCTGGCCGATCAGGTCGGCGGCCCAGCCGTTCATCGAGCCGTATCCGGTGGCGTAGACCACGACGTCGGCGGGCAGTTCGGTGCCGTCGGCCAGGACCACCGCGTTCTCGGTCAGGTGGTCGACCTGTCCGTGGGCTAGCTTGATCCGGCCGTCGGCGACCAGATCGCAGGCGCCGACGTCGATGTAGTAGCCCGAGCCGCGGCGCAGGTACTTCATGAACAACCCGGAACCGTCTGCGCCCCAGTCGAGTTCGAAGCCCGCCGCCTCGAGGCGGTCGTAGAACTCCTTGTCGCGTTTGCGCATCTGGTCGTACAGCGGGATCTGGAACTCGTGCATGATCCGGTACGGCAGCGACGCGAACGTCAGGTCCGCCTTCTCGGTGGTCATGCCCGCCGCCAGCGCGCGTTCGGAGTACAGGTCGCCGAGCCCGATGTCCATCAGCGTGTCCGATTTGACGATGTGGGTCGACGAGCGCTGCACCATCGTCACGTCGACGCCGTTCTCGTAGAGGGCCTTGCAGATGTCGTGGGCCGAGTTGTTCGAACCGATCACCGCCGCCTTCTTGCCGACGTAGGCGTCCGGCCCGGGATGGGCCGACGAATGGTGCTGGTCACCGCGGAAGACGTCCTGACCCGGCAGCGTGGGGATGTTCGGCTTACCCGACATCCCGGTGGCCAGTACCAGTTGGGTGGGGTGCAGCGTCAGCTCCGGCC
>CAXEZH010000356.1:0-24405 GCA_964000695.1 uncultured Mycolicibacterium sp.
CACCGCGATCCTGCAGATCACACTGTCGGTCACGTTCGCGACCGGCGCTGCGGCGGTGTCCTTCGCGACGCTGTACGTGTTCGTCGGCTGCGCCGCTTTTTTCGTGGCGTGGCCCACCGCGGTGCTCTATCTGGGTCTGGCCATGCTGTGCTCGACCGCCGCGCTGGCCGTGACCGGGTCCGTGCCGTGGTGGGCGGGTCTCGTCACAGCCACGACCACGGCTGCGATCGGAGTGATCATCCTCGCCCTCGGCCAGGTGGTGGCGAACGCAGAACTCGACGAAGTCACCGGTCTGCCCAACCGGCGCGGGTTCGATCGGATCCTCAGCGCTGAGGTCAGCAGGGCGTCATCGGAGAAGGCCGGGCCGGCTGTCGTTCTGATCTGCGTCGACGCACGCGCATCGGTGCAGCAGGAGTTCGGCGACCGGGCCGCGGACGCGTTGATACAGCAGCTGTCGTCAGCGTGGCTCTGCGTGCTGGAACCCGGCCACGTGCTGGCCCGACGCAGTGACGGCGAACTCGCGGTGATGATGCCGGCGACCACCGAGCACGACGCCTTCGCCCTGACCCAGCGACTCCGGCAGCAAGGCACCAGAGAATTCTCGGCCGGGGTCAGCGCCTGGGCGGCCGGTGAATCGTCCACCCCGGTTCTCGAGCGCGCGGATGCGGCGCTTCGCCGTGCGCAGTCCATCGGGCGCAACCGCACGATGCTCGAGTCCGCCGAGCTGCCGCCGCTGGCCGTTCAACTCAGCGAAGCGCTTGCCGCCGAAGAGATCGGGGTCTGCTACCAGCCGGTGATGCGCCTCGGCGACCCCGATGTCGTGGTGGGTGTCGAGGCGCTGCTGCGGTGGTCGCCGACGCTGGGGCCCGACCTGAACGCCGGTGAGGTGATCAGGGTCGCCGAGGACCACGATCTGATCGCGGCCCTGGATCAGTTCGTGCTGCGCCGGGCTTGCCTGGACGCCCGCTGGATGCGGGGCCGATTCCCGGGCCTGCCCCTGATGTTGAGCGTCAACGTGTCCGGCCTCGAACTGGTCAAGCAGGGCTACGCCGCCAGGGTCGTGGGCACGCTGCGCGCCACCGGCTGGCCCGCCGACCAACTCGTGCTGGAGGTCACCGAGACGGTTCTCGACGTGGACCGGCCCTCGTCGATCAACGCCTTGCACGAGCTCCGCCGCCACGGAATCCGCGTTGCCATCGACGACTTCGGCACCGGATACTCGTCGTTGAGCCGGCTTCACACGCTGCCGACCGACCTTCTCAAACTCGACGGCTCCTTCGTTTCGTCGATCATCTCGCCGTCTGCTCCGCGCCTGCTGCAGGCGGTCGCCGGACTCGCTGATGCCCTTCATCTACCCATCGTGGTCGAAGGCGTCGAGACCGCCCGCCAGGCGGCGGTCCTGCGCGACATGGGCTTCACGATGGCCCAGGGTTACCTGTTCAGTCGTCCGCAGAGCCGTGAAGACGTAGTCGAGTTGATCAGACACCACACCGCGGCCTCCGGGCCCGCGCTCGGCGGTTGAGCACGCAACGCCGGACGCTCAGAACGACCGCCAGTTCACCACGTTCAGTAGCAGACCATGACCGCTGTCGTCGTTGGTGACCCGCGCCCGGCCGGGCTCGTCTGTGACCGTCCAGCCGTTGGCCTGATGAGATTGTCCGGCCCCCAAGAACACCCTGTCCTCCGCCGGCGGCATCGCCCCCGCAGCCCAGTAGGACTCAGCGTTGCCGGTCATCACCGCGAGATTCAGCGGAGTCGAGGTACCGGTGGAGTTGGGCGATGCGCCGAACGGGGCCCCGTCGGAGAGCCCGCAGATCGCCATGGGTCGGCCGCTGGCCCCGAACTGCGCGCTGATGAGGCACTGCAGCCGTCCGTCCTGGACGACGACGAGTTGGTCGCCGTCCGCTGCGGCCGCCAGCGGCGCCGGCAGACACGCACCGGCGGCGAGCGTCATCAGCGCAGCCGCGGCCAGGTCACGAAGCATGCTGTCTCCTCAGAGAGCGGGAGTCCGGGAGATTCCGATGCTGCCACCACCCGTTGGCTCGGCGGTCTCGTTTCGACAAACTCAACCCTGCCCCAGGGGCGCGATACGCACAGCGATGTTGCCCTGCCGAGGCAGGCCGGTGATCGGGTCGTAGTCGACCTCGGTGGACACCAACCGGCCGACGTTGGTTCCACGCTCGCGAAACTCGTCGTCCTCATCCGGCAGGCCACCGAAGGCGTGGTGCATCGCCACGACGTCCCGGCGCACCGAGTCGTCGGATTCCAGCACGGCCGGCACGCTGTCGTGCCGGGAGGTGACCAGGACCGAACTTCCAGGCCGCAGGCCGAGCTCCGTCGCGGAGTCGGGGTGCATGTACACCGGGTTGTAGGGCTTACCGCGATTCAGGGCGGCCAGCGCAGTGCCGGAGGAGTTCATGAAGTTGGGGTGACGACGCGGGATGAGCCGAAACGGGAACGCCGAATCGCCTCTCGCGCCATCGACCTCCTCTTCGACAACGGTTGCCAGTTCGGCCAGCATGTACCCGTTCCCGACGTCGAGCCTCGCGGTGCTGTCGGCATCACGTTCCTGCACCACCGCGTCGACATCGAAGATCGCGCCGTGCGGGTGCCGCCGTACCTCGTCCAGGGGTATCCGGGACGTCGCGCACATCTGCTCGAAGAGCTCTTCGGTGCTCAGCTCGGTGTCACCGGTCATCTGCAGCACGATCGGCGGCGACTCCATGAACTTGCCGCCGCCACCGCCGAAGAAGTTGACGAACCACAGCTCGAGATCCATCCGCTTGGTCAACCCGAGGAAGAACCTCCATTCCTCGATGAGGTCGGAGCCGGGCGGCGGGTCGATCAGACGCGGGGCGTACTGCGCGTAGGCG
The DNA here is from genome assembly GCA_964000695.1 of uncultured Mycolicibacterium sp. Lineage (GTDB taxonomy): Bacteria > Actinomycetota > Actinomycetes > Mycobacteriales > Mycobacteriaceae > Mycobacterium. Next base: position 2,874 of record CAXEZH010000356.1, read on the forward strand.
GCAGGGATTCCGGTGCCACTGGTGTAGTACTTGATCAGCTCGCTGCCCATCGTCATGGCGGGCGTCTCCATCTGCATCATCGGGGCGATGACGTAGTCGGCCAGCCGCGAGGTCAGTGACATCTCCGTGTCGAGGGTGACCAGCAGTTCGAGGCTCTGTAGCGCCCTGTGCGTCTTGCGTTGGTCCGGCCAGGCCGCCATCGGATTGCCGCCGATGCAGATCAAGGCTCTGACCTGACCATCGCCCTCCAGCAGGATCTCGTCGGCCAGCGCTGCGGTCGGCATCCCGCACACCGCATCGGTCAGGCCGCGTACGCGCAACTTCTCGCCGTAGCCCCACCCCTCGTACGGAGGGTGCGCCTGTGCTTTGGCGGTGAACGCCGGCAACAGCGCATTCGGGCGGGTCACCTTCTCACCGGCCCGTTGCCAACGTCCGCAGATGGTCGTCAGGCACAGGCACAGGTACTCGACCAGGTTTCCGTGCATCGCGAAGTTCGCGCCGGTGCCGGCGTTGACCATCCCACGCTTCGTTCCGTGCGTGGCGAAAAGCTCTGCCGCTGAGAGCAGCTGGGCTTCAGAGAGGTCCGACCGCTCGGCCACGTATGCCGGAGTGAAGCCCGAGACAGCGCGGGCCAGGTCGTCGAAGCCGGACACGTTCTCGTCGACGAACGCCGCATCGTGCCACCCGTTGGCGATGATGATATTGATGATTCCCGCCAGGATCGTCACGTCTTCGCCGGGGCGCGGCTGCAGATGGATGGCGGCGCGGGCCGCGGTCTGGGAGCGGCGCGGATCGACGACGATCAGCTTCATGCCGCGTTCGATGGCCGCTCGTAGGTTCCGGGAAGGATTTTGACCGGGGATACCGATAGCCTTGGAGACCAGAGGATTCGTCCCGATCAGCATCCAGCTGTCGGCCTCGTGGAAGTCGACGTCGCCGCCCAGCCAGTGACCGTGGGCGGCCAACGCAATCTGCTTGCCGGGCTGGTCGATGGTGTTGGCCGTGAAGAACATCGGTGACTCGATGCCCCGCATGAACGCGTTGCCCATCAATGCCGACGCCGGATAGGGCAGGCCGTTGGTGCCCAGGTACATCGCCACCGACCGCGGTCCGTGCACGGAGATCAACTCCTGCAGTTTGGCGGCGATCTCGTCCATCGCCTGCTCGGATCCGATCTGCGTGTAGGTGCCGTCGGTGTGGCGCCGGCGGCTGTGCAGCAGCCGCTGCGGGTTGTTGTGTATCTCGGGTAAGGCCCGGCCCTTCGCGCAGGTGTAGCCCTGGAACATGGGGTTGTCGGGGTCGCCTGCGACCTTGGTCAGCCGGCCGTCAGTGACGGTGGCCAGGACACCGCAGTGCGCCGAGCAGATCCGGCAGATGCCCGGGTGGGTGGTCGTGTGTGGCATGGATCCGCTTCTCCAGGGGAGGCGACATCGGCTCCGGTGGCCGCCGTCAGAGCCATGCTAAGCGACCGCACAGCATTGTGAGTGGATTTGCCCCGCGCGGGTCCGGCAACCACCGCACTCACCACATGAGCCCGCGGATCATCTCCGTCGGGGGGATGTCCTCCAGCGCGATCAGGCCCGCGGGAGCACGACACACGAAGTCGATCGCATTGACTGCGCGCGCCGCGGTGGAGACGCATCCGGCGGCGGTCACGTCAAGCACCGGATCGGAGACGTGGGTATTGAGTTCGACCCGCGGGTCACCCTCGACCACCACGCGGTGCACCCCGGGCTTGCCGTCCGGCGGATACTCCCAGTCGGTCGCGGCATCCGCGGTCAGTCTGGTGATGTGTTCCATCGAGATCACCGGTTCGCCGTCGCGTACCCCCTCCACGGCGAAGCGAACGGCCGCCATGCCGCCGGGCTCGACGGTGCACATCGTGCACTCGATCGTCTTGTCCGCATACCAGGGCTCGATCCGTTGCCGAACCTCGTCGAGTTCGATTCCGAGTCGCTCGGCGATGTTGCGAACTGGGCCGCCCCACATCGTCGTCAGCACGCCCGGCAGAAAGAGCATCGGCTTCTCTTCATCAGCGGTCAGACCGAAACCCATTGACTTGCCGGTGAACTCGAAATCGTCGTAGTTCGCATAGTCGAAGATCTCTTGAACGATGATGGACTCTGCACGGGTGACCAGGCTCAGCGCGCTGTACACCTCCGTGTCACCGGAGTAGCCCGGGTCGATACCGTTCACATACAGCGACGAGTTGCCCTCACGGCAGGCCTTCTCCAGCGGTCCACGCAGCCACTCATCGGCCTGGCCGGGGGGCACCAACCACACCATCGACGAGCCGACGACATCGATGCCCGCAGCGAGCATCCTGGTGAGCTGTTCGATCGCCTCCACCGGGCGGGTCTCGGCCTGCGCGGTGTAAACGACGCAGTCTGGCCCCAGCGCGATCAGCGCGTCGATGTCGTCGGTGGCGACGATGCCCGTCGGCTCGCTGAGTCCGCACAGCTCGGCGGCATCCCGCCCGACCTTGTTCGGGCTGGCGGCATGCACTCCGACCAGCTCGAGGTCGGGCCTACCGATGATCGCCTTCAGTGCGTGTTGCCCGACATTGCCGGTGGAGAACTGCACCACTTCTCGCATCTGACGTCCTCGTTTCCTCCCGCGATCCCGGCATCATGTCCAGGCTGCCCTGCAGTCCCGTCGGTGGGGAACGGCTCATCGCGTCGGCGACCACCGCGAGGCCGCGGCCGCCGGCCTCTTGCGATGCCCCGACCGACACCCTTGCCCGCGCCTGTCACGATCGCCACCCGGTCGTGCAGAGTGAACTGGTCGAGCGCCGTCTCGCTGCTCCTCCCGTCGAGGTGGTGCCCATCTAACGGAACTTACTGACTCAGGTCAACGTTCTATAGCTCGCCGCGCTGGGGCCGGGGTCGCTATGGTGATCGGATGGCATTGGTGGACAAGCCGTCAGCGCGGGAAACCAAGAGACTCCAGACCCGGGAACGCCTGATGGGCGCGGCGGTGGCCGAGTTCAAGAGGTCCGGGATCGCGGCCGCCGATGTCGGCGCGATCGTGGCAGCCGCCGGCGTGGCTCACGGAACGTTCTTCTTCCACTTTCCGACCAAGGAACACGTTCTGCTGGAGTTGGAACGGCGCGAGGAAGAGCGAATCGCCAAGCAACTCGCCCGCTTCGCCTCGGACCGCCGCGAACTCTCGGCGATCTTCGGCGAAGCCGTCCGGCTCGTCGTCGGACTGGAACGACGATTGGGCGGACTGCTGTTCAAAGACTTTCTCGCGTTGCACTTCTCTCAGACTCGACCCCAGGGCGACAGCCCACACCCGGTCATCGTCGAGGTCACGCGCGCAATCGAGGCGGCGCAGGAACTCGGCAATGTCGACGCCGACGTCGATCCCTTCAACAGCGCCGTGTTCTTCCTGCTCGGCCTGTATGCCCTGCTCATCACCACGCACAACTGGCCCGAGCAGCACGCCATGCTCGACGACTACCTCCGCGGCAGCCTTCGCAGCATCGGTGCGAAGTAGCCGATTGACTACCGACTTTTGCTGACTATAGTCAGCAAGCATGAACTTGCCCTCAGTCCGGGGCGGCCGGGTCCGCGACACCGTCGTGCGGCACGCACCGACCGGTAGCGGCCTCGAAGAACACATGGAGGCTTCCCGGCGCGCACAACGCCAGGCGGACAAATGGCTGATCTCCGGAAGCCTGTTGATCGGGACGGCCGCCCTCGGCATCTTCGGGCTGCCTCTGTTCCTGCGCGGGGTGTGGCTACTGCGCAAGGCTCAGCGTGACGGACTGACCGTGCGACCCATGCTCGTCACGCTCATCGGCTATCTCGTCATCATCGACGCCGCCATCAACACCGTGGGCTGGGCCCTCGACCTGGTCGCGAACCACACCCTGTTGGCGCGAGTCTTGTTGAACGGCTGGGGAAACATGTTCGATGCCGGATACTTCTGGCACTACAACGAGCTGTGGCTGGGCGGCGCCGCCGGACCAGGCGAGAAGGCGATGGAAGTGGGGATGATCCTCACCGTCTTCACGATGCGCATCGCGGCCGGCATCGGATTCCTGCAGATGAAACGGTGGGGCCACCAGTGGATGATCATCACCTGCTGGATGGGCGTGCTGATCTGGTGCCTATATGTGTTCAACATGACGATGTACGCCGACGTCCGTTTCGCCGGCACGGTCCTGCCCGTCGTCGGATGGTGGCTCTACGACATCTTCTACATCACGCCATTCCTGGCCATCCCCTATCTGCATTCGGTCAACCGAGAGATCTTCTCCGACTGATCTACTGACTTGGGTCATTGAATCGGGTGGCTCACGACGTGAGAAGGAGTGCATCATGGCGGTTCGGGTCGACCGGTTTACGCATAGGGGGGCGTGACGATGGACTGGGTCTGGGAGATTCTGCGCTACGTAGCCGCCTGGGGCGGCACCGGTCTGATCATCTGGTTCTGGTACTGGATGTTCTCCAACCTCGGCACCTTCTAGAACCGGTTTCGCTGCTCCATGTCTGAGCTCTTCGACACGCAGGCGATGGCCCTCGAGCGCAGTTGCGCTCTCACTGCCGTCGCGTTGAGCCAGGGCCGACGCTCCGGTGTGAATCTGGTGACCGGACAGCATCGCCGATTCGGCGTGAACCTCGCGCTCGACACCGTCCACGTCCCCTATCCCCCGCCGCACCGGGACTGGACCCGACGCACCGTGACATGTGGTGTGGCGCTGCAGTGTTCGCCGTCGAAGGAACGGATCACCGCCTATCGGCTGGGCGAGCTCTCCGCACGGGAGCTGCGCGCCCTCAGTCACGTGGAGGCCGGTGTGGCGCTGGGATGGATCGCCTCGGCCTGGCCCGGCCTACTCGGCGAGTTCCAGCGTTTGGTGCCAGGCCTGCAGCCCCTGCCCGCCGACCTGGATGCCCCGGCCATGCTCCAGTTGGCGATCGAGCGGGCACGCTCCGGTGCCGTCGCCGACGCCGACGTGCTGCTGGGCAAGCTTCCGTTGGCGCTGACGAGTCCGCAAGGTCTCAACGACAAGTTGCGCCGCAGCTTCGGCAGGCTGCCGTGGACCACCACACAGAAAAGACTGCCCCGGGCGCATTCCGTACCCGCGGGAGGCGACGGCGGCGTCCGCAACCCGAACCTTCCCCCGCCCAGCCGCCCGCACGACAACGACCTCGACATCACCCCGGAACACCGTCCGGGCATCCCCTATCCGGAATGGAACGCGTGGACCGAGAGCTTCCTGCCCGACCACGTCGCTGTCCTCGAAATGGCGCACGGCACCCGTAACCGGCAACCGGGCACCGTCGCGGTCGACGTACGCACATGGTTCGAGAAACACACCCACCGTGCAATCCAGGGCCGGCTCGAGGACGGCTCCGACCTCGACGTCGACCAGTACGTCGCGCACTTCATCGACGTGACCACCGGCGAGGCTGTCGAGCCGCGGATCTTCCGCGAGCTGCGGCCGGCCAGCCGCGACGTGACCACCGCGTTGCTCCTGGACGGCAGCTCATCGCTCGGCGTGCACGGCGGCCGCGTCTTCGCGCTCGAGTTGGCCTGCGCCGACGCGTTGTCGCGTGCGATGAATCTGGCCCGGGAGCGGCACGGCATCTTCACCTTCACCGGCAACACCCGCCACCGCGTGGAAGTCAACTGTCTCAAGGACTTCACCGACCGAAAGTTCGTCCCACCTGGCGAGCTCGGGCTCTCGACCGGAGGCTACACCCGGCTCGGCGCTCCGCTTCGCCACCTGACCAGCAGGTTGCTCGATCAGCCTTCCGAGCGCCGCCTGCTCATCGTCATCGGTGACGGACTGATGTCCGACGAGGGCTACGAGGGGCGCTACGCCTGGGCCGACGCCACGCACGCCGTCTCGGAAGCCAACGAGGCGGGCGTGGCGATGTACTACGTCGGCGTGGGCCCCGTCACCGTCGACCCCCTCCCCGAGGTGTTCGGGCCGCAACGATCCCAACGCATTCGGCGCGTCGAAGACCTACCCCGGGTCCTGGCCCACGTCCATCGGGAGTTGATATCCGCGTGACAGAGACGTATCTGGCCAACGGCGACGAAGTCCAGCTGTTCGAGCTTGCGTTCCAACGCCGGCTCCCGGTGATGCTGACCGGGCCGACCGGCTGCGGAAAGACTCGGCTCGTCGAGCACATGGGGCTGGCGTTGGGTCGGCCGGTGGTGACGATCAGCTGCCATGACGACCTGACGAGCTCGGATCTCGTCGGCCGGTTCATCGTCGCCGGCGGCGATGTGGTGTGGACCGACGGTCCGCTCACACGAGCTGTCAAAGCCGGCGCCATCTGCTACCTCGACGAGGTCGTCGAGGCCCGACACGATTCGCTGGCCGTGCTGCATTCACTGACCGATCACCGTCGCACGCTGTACCTGGACCGCGCGGACGAGGTGGTGCCGGCACCGGAGACGTTCATGCTGGTCTGTTCCTACAACCCGGCCTACCGCAGCTCGCTCAAAGAGCTTAAACCGTCCTTCCGTCAACGCTTCGTCACGCTGCCGATGCGGTATCTACCGCCCGATCGGGAGGCCGAGGTCATCGTCGCCGAAACCGGCGTCGATCTCGCGGCCGCCGGCCGGTTGGTGCGCTGCGCCACCGCGATCCGCATGGCCGACGAGGCGTTCCATTACGAGCCGCCGTCGACGCGGGTGCTGGTCACCGCGGCGCACATGATCGCCGCGGGTGCCGACGAGATCGACGCCGCCGAGGCGTGCGTCCTCGCGCCGCTGTCCAGTGACGGCGCGATCACCGAAGGTCTTCGCGAGGTCGCCGCGGCCAGCCTTGCCGATGCCGACAGTACGAGCTCAACCCGCTGAGAAGGGAGTACCGCCCGATGGTGGACCAGAAGGAACGCAAGCGCAAGAAGGCGCTCATCATCCTGCAGATCGTCATCTACGGCTATCTGTTCACGATGTTCTGCATCCAGCTGTACATGTCGTTCGCCCGGGGTTGGTGGGAGTTGTGAAACCGTCGACTGCGCTGACGGTCCCGGCGGGCGGCATCGAGGAGCACCACGAGCGGTCCCGGCTGGCGCAGCGCCGGGCCGACAAATGGATGATCGTGGGTGCCGCCCTGATGGGTATGTGGGCACCCGGCCTGATCGGGTTTCCCATCTTCATGCGCGGGGTGTGGCTGCAGCGGCAGGCGCTGCGGGCCGGTTTGTCCGTTCGCCCGATGATCGTCACGCTGATCGGCTACCTCGTGCTGATCGACGGAATGCTGAACAGCCTGGGCTGGGCGCTGGATCTGGTGGCCAACCACACCCTGGTCAACCGCGTGCTGATGATCGGTTGGGGCAACATGTTCGACGCCGGCTACTTCTGGCACTACAACGAACTGTGGGTGGGCGGTGCCGCCGGGCCCGGCGAGAAGTCCATGGTGTTCGGCATGATCGTCACCGTCTTCGCGATGCGGTGCGCGGCTGCGATCGGCTTTCTGCAGATGAAACGCTGGGGGCACCAGTGGATGATCATCACCTGCTGGATGGGTGTGCTGATCTGGTGTGTCTACGTGTTCAACATGACCATGTACGCCGACGTCCGCTTCGCCGGCGTGGTCTTCCCCGTCATCGGGTGGTGGCTCTACGACATCTTCTACATCACCCCCTTCCTCGCCATCCCCTACCTGCACACGGTCAATCGCGAGATCTTCTCGGACTGAGCACATTCAAGGAGCACCACTGTGACCGCCACACCCGAAACCACCGAAGAACCGAAGTCCGACGACCTGCCTCCCGGCACGACGCCGTACTACGCACGCATGCACCGCTACATCAAACGCGCCGTACTGGTGTGCCTCGTTGCGCTGGTGATCGAAGGGGCTTTCACGCTGCCGTTCATGGCGGTGTACTACGGCTACCCGACGCTGAGCCTCACCGAGATCTGCAGCGAGCTTCTCAAGGTTCGCTATTCCGACGACACCCTGGAATGCAAGGTTCCCTACCCCGCGTTGGGTCCGCCGGAAGGCGCTGAGGGCAAGGACACCGCCGAAGACGACTGGGGAATCCAGCCGGTACCGAAGTACAACCGGATCGGTTTCCGCGAACTGGTCCGGATTCACGAGGAGCGCGAAGCGCGACAGACAACACAGGAGCGCGAAGCGCGACAGACAACACAGGAGCGCGAAGCGCGACAGACCGCCGAACGGCAGCCGGCCCCGTGACGTCGCTCGGGGACCACGCGCGGAACTGGGATCTGCGCCACGAAGACTTCAACGACCCGGACGCCCTCTACGACGTCTACACGGTGATGCGGCGCAACGCGCCGTTCGCCCACACCGATACCCCCTTCCTCAGCGCCACACCGGGTGGGGCGTGGGTGGCGGTGCGATACGCCGAATGCCAACGCATCCTGCAGGACTGGGAACACTTCTCCAGCAACCCGACACCGGAGGGCGCGGAGCGACTCGCAGGCGATCTGGTGATCACGCTCGATCCACCACGTCAACAAAAATTTCGCAAGGTCCTCAACCCGTACTTCTCACCTGCCCGGATGAAGGCGTTGCGGCCGCAGATCACCGCCGACACCGATCGGCTGATCGACGACTTCATCACCTCGGGCAGGGGCGACCTCGCCCAGGTGGCCTGGCGGCAACCCGGGATCGCGTTCTTCAAGTATCTGCTCGGTATGCCGATCGCCGATGTACCGATGTGCATCGAACTGACCGACACCGCGCTCAATGGCGCGACCGAGGATGCCCGGATGGCCGCCTGGGGCCGGCTCTACCAGCACATCCACGACGCAGTGACCGCGCGCACCAGCGAGGACAGCCGCGACGACATGATCGACGTGCTGCTCAATGCCGAGATCGACGGCGAACGGCTGCCCCTGCAGGATGTCGTCTCCAACGCCATGCTGCTGGTCCAGGCTGGTCTCGAGACCACTGCCAGTGCAATGTCGTTCGCGTTTCACTATCTCGCGACGAATGCGGCGGAGCGCGACCGGTTGATCCGGCAGCCCGAGCTGATACCACGGGCCGTCGAGGAGTTCATCCGCTACGCCGGATCGATCCACGGCATCCCCCGGACCGTGTCCAAGGATGTCGAGCTCAGCGGACGTGCCTTCTGCCCCGGCGAGTCGGTCATCGTGAACTACGCATCCGCCAACCGCGACGCCGACGTCTTCCCGGATGCCGATCGCTGCGTCCTCGACCGCACCGAGAACCGTCACCTCGGTTTCGGTGCCGGGGTGCATCGCTGTCTGGGGTCGAATCTGGCGCGTCTGGAATTCCAGATCGGCGTCGAGCGGGTCCTCGATCGGATGCCGGATGTCACCCTGCAACCCGGCGCCGAGGCCCACTTCCACGGCAACTCCATCACGCGCGGATACCGCTCGATTCCGGTGGTCTTCGACCCGGGTGAGCGGGTCATCGCGTAAGACACAGAATCGTGCAGTGGTCCACTGGCGACAGATGAGAAAGGCAAACCATGCCCGACCAGAAGTACCGGGTCATCCAGTGGATGACCGGCGATGTCGGACAAGCAGCGATCCGCCATTTCGCGCGCAACCCGGTGTTCGACCTCGTTGCCGTACTCGTGCACAGCAAGGAGAAAGTCGGCAGAGACGCCGGGGAGCTCGCCGGCATCGATCCGATCGGACTCTCCGCGACCGACGACGTCGAAGCCGTGATGGCTGTCGATGCCGACTGCGTGTTCTACACACCGGTGATCATGGATGTCGACACGGTCTGCCGCTTGTTGCGCTCCGGCAAGAACGTCGTCACCACAAGCGGCTTCTTCTACCCCTCAGAACATTTCCGTGATGGCGGTGGCCAGATCCGCGCCGCGTGTGCAGCCGGCCGAACATCCTTCCACGGCGGTGGCATCCACCCCGGTTACGCGGGCGACATCCTGCCTCTCACCCTGACCCGGGTGATGAGTCGCGTCGACACCATCCACGTCTACGAGGTGGTCGACGTGCTCGCGGACGCCCCGGCCGATCACGTCGACTGGATGGGGTTCGGTAAGGACAAGGATGCGTTCTTGACCGAGCCGACTCTCCTCGGTCTCGGGGTGCCGTTCTTCGCCCAGTCCATGTACATGATCGCCGACGGTCTGGGCGTGACGATCGAGGACATCACCTCGGAGTTGGAGGCCGCCACCGCGGTCCGCGACATCCCGCACGACGACGGTGTCATCGCCGAGGGCACCGTCGCGGCGCAACGCCACGAGTGGACCGCCTGGGTCGGTGGGCAGCCGTTCATCGTCTTTCACGCGATCTACGTGACGGCCGGCCCGGACTCACTGGAGCCGCCCTGGAATTGGGGCGAAACCCGCTACGAGATCGTGATCGACGGTGATCCCCCGACCGAGCTGACCCTCAAGGGAGTCCGGCAACCGGATGGTTCGATGGTCCACCCCGGTTACACCTGGACCGCGATGGGCGCGATCAACACGATCCCCGATGTCTGCGATGCCGAACCCGGCTGGCGCAATCACCTCGATCTCGGGTTGGTCCGTCCCCGAGGACTGGTGCGCCCGTGACCGGCGGTGGATTGCGCCTCGGTGAGAGCGCCGTCGGCGTTCAGCCGCGCGAGTGCAGCTGATGTCCTACACGTTCGACCCGGTCGCGCTGCACGCGGTCGCCCAGCAAGCCGCCGGGTTGCAGCTGCCCAGCGACGAATTGATCACCCGCACTGTCGAACTGCTCGCCGAGCAGTATCCCGACCTCATCGTGGCCGGGCCCGGGCGCTGGGTGGGCAGCAAGGCCGGCGGCGTTCTCGGTAAAGTCCGCTTCCTGTACTTCAGCCCCCGCGAGTACGTTGTCATCTTCGGCACTCCTACCGGTACGCAGGGCTTTTCGGGTCGCTACCGGCACGTCGACATCCACAAGTTCCTGCTCGCCGGCCAGATCGACTCCTACGACCTCGAGTCCGAGGACACCGAGCCCCTGCCCGTGCTGCTGCCGGGCGGGCACACCTGTCTGCAGCGGGGACACGCACGCGGCCTGACGATCCACCCTGGTTCCTGGCACCTGGAATACGGTCGCGGGGCCGTCGTCACCACCTTGCCGTTCGCGATGGTAGACACGTTGTTGGTATCGCTGGAATTCGAATCGGTGCGCCGGTCGACGCTCGAGTTCGCCAAGCTGGTCGGTCGGCGATTACGGAGGTAGGACATGCGCGTCGTCATCGCCGGCGGACACGGCAAGATCGCGTTGCTCACCGAGAAGCTGCTGGCCGACCGCGGCGACTCGGTCGCCGGGTTCATCCGCAACCCCGACCACGCCGCCGACCTTGAGGCGGCCGGCGCCGAACCGATCGTCGTCGACCTGGAGAGCAGCAGCGCCGACGAGGTGGCCCGACATCTGGCCGACGCCGACGCTGTGATCTTCGCCGCCGGCGCAGGACCGGGCAGCGGAGCGGAGCGCAAACAGACCGTCGACCACGACGCCGCCGTCCTGCTGGCCGACGCCGCCGAAGCCGCGGGGGTGCGCCGCTATGTGATGGTCTCCGCGATGGCCGCCGACGCCGCCGCGCCGGACGACGCCGGTGACGAGGTGTTCGTCACCTACCTGCGGGCCAAGGGCGCCGCCGACGACAACATCCGCGCACGGGAAGGGCTGCAGGCCACCATCGTGCGACCTGGCCGTCTCACCGACGAACCGGCCACGGGCAAGGTGGCTGCAGGAACGGACACCGGGTACGGCAGCATCCCGCGTGCCGACGTTGCCGCGGTGCTGGTGGCCGTGCTCGACACCCCGCAAACCGCCGGCCTGACCTTCGACGTCATCTCGGGCGACACCGCGATACCCGACGCGCTCGCCTGAGTCTGAGCGCGGGTTACGACGGGGCGAAGACGGCCTTGAAGCGGTTCAACGACTCCTGGATGTCGCCCTTGAGCGCCCCGGCGACCACCATTCCGATCGGACCGAACAACGCCGGACCACCGAGGTGCACGTCGAACGTCACCGTCGAGCCCACGTCGCTGGGCTTGATCTTGCCCATCAGCTTGACCTTGACGCCGCCCTTACCGTCACCGTTGAGCGTCATCGACTCCGGCGGACGGTAGTGCACCACCGTCCAGCTGACCCGGTTCGGCATGCCCTTGACCTCGACGATCGAGTCCAGTTGGGTGCCCTTCTCGATCGTCTCGGGCAGTTTCGAGCGCCACACCCGGTGGATGGACAGCCACTCCTTGTAGCGGGACAGATCCGATGCGCTCTCCCACGCCTGCTCAGGCGGCATGGGCACGTCGACGGAAACCGACAGTTTGGCCATGCGACGAATTGTGCCTAGGACGTCGGCGGGGCCGTCGGCGGGTCCTGCTTACGGGGCGCAGCCGGTGGCGGCGAGGCAGGCGGCTCCTGGCCGGAGTGCTGGTCGGGCGGCACCTGACCCTGCGCGGCGTTGTCGGCGACCGCCTTCTTGGCGGCATCCTGCACCTTGTTCACGTGTGAGGCGTACTTGCCCTGCGTCCTCTTGTCGACCAGATCGCCGGCCTTGTCGATTGCGCTGTCCACTTTGTCGGAGTTCTTGGCGAGAAGATCCTTCGCCTTGTCCAGAAATCCCATGCTGCCAACCCTACCGCTCACGCACCCGCCACAACCGGCGTTGTTCACCCAGTAGGGCGCCCTGGAGCCACCAGATCACCTCCACGGCGATCGCGCCCAGCAGGCCGATGCCCAGCGCGGTCGACGTGATCGCCAGATTCGACGGGTCGAGGATGAACAGCTCGCGGGCCGCGGGGATCGAGAAGATGACCACGTAGGCCGAGGCCGAGACCGCGACCAGGGCGATCCGCCACCATTCGTAGGGCCGCGCCACCACCGCCAGCACCCACAGCGCCGCTACCAGCAACGTGATCAGCGCAGCCGTCGACGCCTGTGTCTGCTCGGTCTCCGTGGCCGCGCGCCCCTCGTAGGCCAGCAGATACGACGTGAACGTCGCGGCACCGACGACCAGCCCGGAGGGCAGGGCCGCGGTCATGACACGCCGGACGAAGCCGGGCCGGGCGCGTTCGTTGTTGGGGGCCAGCGACAGGATGAAAGCGGGGATGCCGATGGTGAACCACGCCGCGATGGTGACGTGAATCGGCTGGAACGGGAACAGCAGCGGGTCGGATCCGAACAGCTTGGCCGACAGTCCCGCAAGCCCGACCAGGATCGCCAGCAGCACCGAGTACACCGTCTTGGTCAGGAACAGGTTCGACACACGTTCGATGTTGCCGATCACCCGCCGGCCCTCGGCGACGACATGGGGAAGCGTGGCGAACCTGTTGTCCAGCAACACGATCTGCGCGACCGCACGCGATGCCGAGCTGCCCGAACCCATCGCCACCCCGATGTCGGCGTCCTTGAGCGCCAGCACGTCGTTGACGCCGTCGCCGGTCATCGCGACCGTGTGTCCACGCGATTGCAGGGCGTGCACCATCGCGCGTTTCTGGTCGGGCCGCACGCGCCCGAATGTCGTGTGCGACTCCAACTCGTCGGCCAGCGCGGCCGTCTCCTCGGGCAGGTGGCGGGCGTCCATGCATTCGCCGTGCAGACCGAGCGAGCCGGCCACCGCGCCGACCGACACCGCGTTGTCCCCGGAGATCACCTTGATCGAAACCTTCTGGGTGGCGAAGAAATCGAGCGTGTCGCGAGCGTCGGGCCGGATGCGCTGCTCGAGGACCACCAGCGCCGCCGGTGTCACCACACCCGGGGCGCCGGGAGCGTCCACCGGCAGATCGGAGGATCCGAGCAGGAGCACCCGCAGGCCCTGCGCACCGATCCGCTCCGCCTCGGCGGCCACCGCCGAGCCGGGGTCGAGCAGCACATCGGGCGCGCCGATCACCCAGTTGCCGTGCCCGCCGTAGGACGCGCCACTCCACTTGGTCGCCGACTTGAACGGAGCGGTGGCGGTGGCCGTCCAGCCCGGCGGCATCCGGTAGGCCTCCGCGATCGCGGCGATGCTCGCGTTCGGACGCGGATCGTCGGCGGCCAACTGCGCCAGCACATCCGGCACCGCCGCCGCGTCCAGTTTCTCCACATCGCTGACCCGCATGCCGTTTTCGGTCAGCGTGCCGGTCTTGTCCGCGCACACCACGTCGACGCGGGCGAGCCCTTCGATGGCCGGCAGTTCGTTGACCAGGCATTGCCGCCGCCCCAGTCGCACCACACCGACCGCGAACGCGATCGAGGTCATCAGCACCAGCCCCTCGGGCACCATCGGCACCAGCGCACCGACCATCCGCAGCACCGACTGCTGCCAACCCGCCTCGGTGGTGAACAACTGGGTGTAGATGGTCAACAACCCCGCCGGGATCAGCAGGTAGGTGATGAACTTCAGGATCTTGTTGATGCCGCTGCGCAGCTCGGAGCGCACCAGGGTGAATTTGCTGGCCTCCTCAGCGAGCTTGGCTGCGTACGCTTCCCGACCCACCTTGGTGGCGCGGTAGGCACCGGTTCCGGCGACGACGAAGCTGCCCGACATCACCGCATCGCCGGCATCCTTGGCGATCGGATCGGCTTCCCCGGTCAGCAGGGACTCGTCGACCTCGAGGTTGGCCTCCTCGAGGATCTCGCCGTCCACGACGATCTGGTCACCGGGGCCGAGCTCGATGACATCGTCGAGCACCACCTCGCTGGGAAGCCTCGGCTGCGTCCCGGATTGCCGGCGCACCAGCGGTTTGGCCTGCCCGACGATGGCCAACCGGTCCAGGGTCTGTTTGGCCCGCAGCTCCTGGATGATGCCGATGGCACTGTTGGCGACGATGAGCAGACCGAACGCCCCGTTGATCACCGAGCCGGTGGACAGCACGATGATCAGCAGCACACCCAGAATCGCGTTGATGCGGGTGAACACGTTGCCGCGGACGATCTCCGAGACGCTGCGCGCCGCCCGGGTCGGCACGTCGTTGGTTTTCCCCTGGGCGACCCGTGCCGCGACCTCGTCGTCGGACAGCCCGCCGGCCAGCGACAGCGTCACTTCACGAACACTCCGTTGTCGTCTTCGTCGAAATACTCCAGTGTCAGCAGGGGTCCGTCGAACGTCGCCCGCGACACCGTTCCCGGCGGCGCGTTCTCGCTGCTGATGTCGAAGACGAAGACATCGCCGTCCCAGGGCTTCAGCTCGTACACGCCCTTCGGGCCGAGGGTGAGCTCGAGCCGGCCATCCCGTTGAGTGACCGTCGCCGGACCCCAGAAGTCGTTACGGTAGGTGCCGGCGTAGGACGGCAGCGGCGCCGGCGGCCTCGGATCGGCGGGGCGCTGCTTGCCGGCGAGCTCCCCTTCAGGTTTCTCCATCTGCTTGTACAGGCCGGAGTACAGCGCGAACCAGTCCTGCCGGACGTCACCGAACTGCACGAGGTCGGCGAACGACGCGGTCAACGCCTCGGGTACGCCGATCGGGGTGGCATTGGTCAGCACGACGATCCCGACGTCCGCCGAGGGCAGGATGACGAAGTTCGAGTTGGCACCGAGTTCGAAGGCACCGGAGTGACTCAGCTCGGTGCGCGCCCCCGACGTCGTCCCGACGTTGAAGCCGTACCCGTAGAAACCGGACCGGGCGGCGGGCTGGTCACCCCGCGACGACACCACCTGGGGGGTGATCGCCGGCAGCAGCGCCTCGGGGTCGATCAGCTGCTTGCCGTCGTGCTGCCCGTCGGCCAGCACCATCGCCAGCCATTTGGTCAGGTCGTTGACCGACGAGCTGGCCCCGCCGGCCGGGGACTGCTGCTGCGGATCGCGCACGTAGCGCGGGGTGTAGCCGCCGTCGAGGTGGATATGGCCCACGGCGCGGTCGGGCCGGGCCACCCAGTCGCTGAATTCGTAGCTGGTGGAGGTCATTCCGAGAGGACGCAGCAGCGCCTCCGCCGTGAGCTCCTCCCATGTCTTGCCGGCGCTGGCGGCGACCGCCTCCGCACCGGCGGTCAACCCGTAGTTGGTGTAGGCGTAGGAGATCCGGAACGGATCGAGCGGCAGTTGCCGCAACTTCTCGAGCACATAGCGGCGGTCGTAGCCGAGGTCCTCGAGCTGGTCGCCGGCGTGGTCGGGCAGCCCCGACCGGTGGGAGAACATGTCGCCGACGGTGACCATCTGTGTCACAGAGGGGTCGGAGAGCGCGAACCAGGGCAACTTCGACACGACCGGCGTGTCCCAGTCGAGATCGTTCTTGCCGATCTGCTGAGCCACCACCGTGGCGCTCAGCGACTTCGACACCGACGCGATCTGGAACACCGTGTCGGCGTCGACCCGGTTGTCCCCCTCGTTCGGCAACTCGTTGTTCTTGACCCCGAAACCTTTGGCGTACAGAGTTTTTCCGTCGTGCACCACGGCGACCGCCATCCCGGGGATGCCGGACTTCGTCATCAGATCCTCAGCCATGCCGTCGAGGGCGCCCACCGCGTCGGCGACGGCGTTCTCCGGCAGCGGCATCGCCGGCATCAGCGGCGGTGGCACCGCGGACGTGGTCGGAGCCGCGGCCTGACCCGATGGAGCCGACTCGGGTGCCGACGCGGACGTCGTGGAATCACCGGAGTCCGTGGCGGCGCAGCCGCCCAGCAGCGACACCGACATTGCGAACGCGACGAGGCGCGCCGGGGATCTCATGGTCGAAACGGTAGCGCGTCGCCGCGCCCTACATCTGCCACCACGGATCGAATTCCGAATCGGGGTCGACCCGGCCACCTGGGATGGGCACCGCGATGCGGACCTGTTCGGCCTGGGAGGCGCTGAGCAGGCGATCCGCCGGTTCGCCCCACCGGTGCGGCGCCAACCGGAACGTCGCCCAGTGGATCGGCACCATCAGGCTGCGGTCGGCCTCCGCCAGGTCCAGATGGGCTCGCACCGCCTCCTCGGGGTTCATGTGGATGTCGGAGAAGGCCGGGTGGTAGGCCCCGATGGGCAGCAGCGTCAGGTCGAACGGCCCGAATTCGGCTCCGATCTCGGCGAAACTCTTCGTGTAGCCGGTGTCGCCGCCGAAGAAGGCTTTGTTGGTCGGTCCGGCGATCACCCACGACGCCCACAGCGTGGTGTCCCGGGTGAACAGCCGCCCGGAGAAGTGCCGGGCCGGGGTACACACCAGTGTGAGGTCGGCAATCCGGTGGGTTTCGTTCCAGTCCAGTTCGACGATCCGGCTTTCCGGGATTCCCCATTGGCGCAGGTGTGCACCGATACCGAGCGGCACGACGAACGGTGCGCGCTGGGTGCGGGCCAGCGCGATGACGGTGTCGATGTCGAGGTGGTCGTAGTGGTCGTGGCTGATCACCACCGCATCGACCGCCGGCAGCGCCTCCAGGGGCACCGGCACCTCGTGCATCCGCTGCGGGCCCACCGCCCGGGACGGTGAGCAGCGTTCACTCCATATCGGGTCGGCCAGCACCCGGTAACCGTCGACCTCGATGAGCACGCTGGAGTGTCCGAACCACGTCGCGGCGGCCGCGGCGGGGGCGATCTCGGCAGTCGGCGGCTCGGCCAGCGGGATCGGGCGCGGCGGTTTGCCGTGTCCGCCGGCGTTGGCCAGGTCACGTATCAATGCGCGCTGGAGCTCACCGGTGGTCTCCGAGGGAGGCTCCAGGTTGACGAACTTGCCGTCGCGGAAGTTCGGCGAGTGGCGCGCCACCGGCATGATCTCTGCCGGGCCGGCGCCCAACGACGCGGGTGTCCCCTGCAGAGCGCGCAACACCCAGCCGCCGGCGAACAAAGACACGGTGCCGAAACCGAAGCGCAGCGCCGTCCCCAACACCGTCATGCTCCCCGGAAGTTGGGCGGCCGCTTCTCGATGCGGGCGACCTGGGCTTCGATGATGTCCTGGCTGGCCCAGGCGCGGTCGAACAGCTCCTGGTGCGCCGGCCACGGGTCCTCGTAGGCGCCGTCGTCGTTGAGAACGCGTTTGGCGTGCTGCAGCGCCAGTGGGGCGTACCCGGCGATCTCCTGCGCCCAGGCCTGCGCGTCGGCGAGGGTGCCGATGCGGTTGGCCATCCCGGTCTGCAACGCCGCGTCGGCGGTGAGGCGTTCGGCGCCGAGCAACATGCCGCGCGCCCGCCCGGCACCCACCAACGATGTGAGCCGCCGGATGCTCCAGTTGTCCAGGGCGATGCCGTACTTGGCGACCGGGAACTGGAAGTACGCCTCGGGGGCCACGACGCGGAGATCACAGATCATCGACAGAATGACCCCGGCGCCGATCGCGGGGCCGTTGACCGCGCCGATCACCGGGATCGGCGCGGAGTCGATCGCGAGGTTCAGCGCACGCGCCTTGTCGGGCAGTTCATCGGCTACCCCCTGCCCGCCGGACAGATCCGCGCCGGAACTGAAGACGTGACCGCCGCCGGTCAGGACGACCACCCGGACGTCCTCGGCGGCCGCCTTCTCGATCGCGTCCCGCAGGCCGTCGACCAACTCGGCGTTGAGAGCGTTGCGTCGTTCGGGACGCTGCATCTCCAGGGTCATCACGTGGCCGTCACGGGTCACTGAAATCATGTCCCCACACTATTAGCCTTTTCCTGTGAGCCGGATCGGTGCCCTGGAACTGCGCGACGCGCTGTTCGACGACGGGTCGTTCGTCAGCTGGGACGTCGCGCCGCTGGCCATCCCGATGTCGCAGTCCTATCGCGAGGACCTCGGTGCCGCAACCGCCCGCACCGGCCTCGACGAGGCCGTGGTGACCGGCGAAGGCCGGGTGTTCGGACGCCGGGTAGCGCTCGTGGCCTGCGAATTCGACTTCCTGGCCGGGTCCATCGGGGTGGCCGCTGCCGAACGCATCGTCACGGCGGTGCACCGGGCCACCGCCGAAGGACTACCGCTGCTGGCGTCGCCGAGCTCCGGGGGCACCCGCATGCAGGAGGGCACGGTCGCCTTTCTGCAGATGGTCAAGATCGCCGCCGCCGTCGAACTGCACAAACAAGCCCACCTGCCCTACCTCGTCTACCTGCGACACCCCACCACCGGTGGGGTGTTCGCCTCCTGGGGTTCCCTCGGGCACGTCACCGCGGCCGAGCCCGGCGCGCTGATCGGCTTCCTCGGTCCCCGGGTCTACGAGCACCTCTACGGTGAACCGTTCCCGACCGGGGTGCAGACCGCGGAGAACCTGCAGCGACATGGCGTGGTCGATGCGGTGCTGCCGCTGGCCACCCTGCGTGCCACCCTCGATCGCGCGCTCACGGTGGTGTCGGATCCTCCGGGCGAACCACCCGAGCCGCCGCACCCCGAGCCACTGCCCGACGTACCGGCCTGGGAATCGGTGGAGGCGTCGCGCCGCCCCGACCGGCCCGGCATCAGCCATCTGCTGCGGCACGGGGCCACCGACCGCGTGCTGCTGTCGGGAACCGGGTCGGGGGAAGCCGCGACCACGCTGTTGGCGTTGGCCCGCTTCGGCGGCCAGCCGGCCGTCGTCGTCGGCCAGCAACGGGTGGTCGGCGGCGTCGTCGGGCCGGCAGCGTTGCGCGAGGCCCGTCGCGGCATGGCGTTGGCGGCGGGGCTCCGGCTGCCACTGGTCCTGGTCATCGACACCGCCGGGCCTGCGCTGTCCACCGAGGCCGAACAGGGCGGGCTGGCCGGTGAGATCGCGCACTGTCTCGCCGAGCTCGTCACGCTGGACACCCCGACGGTGTCGGTCCTGCTCGGGCAGGGCAGCGGCGGACCCGCGCTGGCGATGGTGCCCGCCGACCGGGTGCTGGCCGCCCTGCACGGGTGGCTGGCACCGCTGCCGCCCGAGGGGGCCAGCGCGATCGTCTACCGCGACCTCGAACACGCCCCGCAGTTGGCCGGCGCGCAGGGCATCCGCTCGGCCGATCTGCTGCGCGACGGCATCGTGGACGCGATCGTGCCCGAGCATCCCGACGCGGCCGACGAGCCCAAGGCGTTCACTGCGCGGCTGTCGGCGACCATCGCCGTCGAGTTGCACCGGCTGCGTTCGGTGCCCGCGGAGCAGCGCCTGGCCGCGCGCCTGGAGCGCTACCGCCGCATCGGTCTGCCCTGAGTGATTTTCGGCGCCCTTGGCGACACACGTGGTGCGCCCAACGCGCCGAATTCACACCTCGATGGGCGGGTGAAGCCGTTCCATCGTGTACTGCCGATTGCGCCGGGCCGCCCACGCGCTGGCGGCCAAAGAGGCCATCAACAGCCCGGCCAGCACCGCGATCGCGACCCACAGCCGGGAATCCACCCCACCGACGGTCAACTGCCGTAACCCGTTGACCGCATAGGTCATCGGGTCGAACGGGTGCATGATCTGGAACGGTTTGGCGGTGGTCTCGACCGGATAGATGCCGCCGGCGGAAACCAGCTGCAGCATCAGGAAGGCCAATGTCACGACGCGGCCGACCGCCACGCCGAACAGGGCGTTGAACGCCTGGATGATCGCCAGAAACGTGCCGGCGACCAAGACCAGGAAAGCCACGGTCGCCAGCGGATACTCGGCGTTCAACCCGACGCCGAAATGCACCACCACGTACATCACCGCGACCTGGCACACCGCCACCAGAAGACCGGGCCAATAGGACGCCAACACCACCCGCAGCGCGCCCAGACCGTTGACGATCGGCCGGGACTGCAACGGCGTCAACAACATCCAGATGATCAACGCGCCGATGAACAGCGCCAGCGGCATGAAGAACGGGGCGAAACCGGTGCCGAAGGTCGCCGCCGGGTTGGTGTTGACCATATCCAGACCGACCGGTGCAGCCATCGTCTTGGCGACCTCGGTGCGCTGCTGCGGAGTCCACGACGGGATCAGCGTGGTGCCCTCTCGCAGCTTGGTCGCCAGCTCCTGACCACCGGCCTGGAGACGGTCGGTGCCGGCGGCGAGCCGGTTCGCCCCGGCAGACAGTTCGTCGCCGCCGTCGCTCAACTGGTCCAGACCCGCGTTGAGCCGCTGCGCACCGGTGTTCAGCTCGTCCACCCCGTCGCGCAGCCGTGCGACGTCCGCACGCAACCCGCCGTCGAGGGCTTTGGCGAGGAAGACCCGCAGCGAGCTGTTCGGGTCGCCGAGTTCGTGTTCGAGCTGGGCGGCGCTGTCCCGGAGCCGGTTCAGCCCCTCGTCGGTGGTGGGATCGATGCCCTGAGCGCGAAGGAGCCGCTGCGCACCGGCCAGCGCGTGGCCCGCGTCGCGGACGGCCGGGTCCGGGTTGGCCTGAAGGAACGCGACGGTCTGGTCGACGATGGCGGCTGCCTGTGCACTGTTGACGTTGAGCGCGGCGACGCGCTCGGTCGTGGAACGGACCGCGCCCGAGAGGTGTTGGGCGGCGGAGGCGACTTCGGTGGGGTCCAGGTTCAATTCGCCAACCCGATCCAGCATCTCGAGCAGCGGGCCGGTGGCGGTGTCCACCGACGCGGCGAGTTGTTCGGTGCCGGCGGCCAATTGCGCCGAACCGGCACTGGCCGTGTCGAGACCGGTCGAGAGCGCGTGCACACCGTCGGCGAGACGCTGCGCGCCGTCGTTGGCGGCCCCCAAGCCGTCCGCGAGCTGGCGGGCCCCGTCAGCGGCCTGGTCAAGTCCCTCGCCGGCGTCGGTCAGGCCGGTCAGGACGGTGCCGACGGTCTGTTCACCGATGCGGGCATTGACCTGATTGAGGACCTCCCGTGCGGCGTTCTGCCCGATCACCGA
>CAXEZH010000357.1:0-11550 GCA_964000695.1 uncultured Mycolicibacterium sp.
GCACCGTGACCAGGACGGCTATCGCGCCGACCGCCGCGAGGGCCACGATGCCGGTGCGGCCCGGATCCGCCCGGATACGGGCCAGCCAGGCCGCGGGACCGGCTGCGGGTGGCGAGTCCGGCAGCCACCGCGACAGGGACGCATCAGGGTCGTCCTCGACGTCGTCACCCCCGGCGGCGGCGTCGGAATCGTCGGCGCCCAAGCGCCGGCGCAATCGATCGGCGGGCAGTTCGGTCGGCATGCGGCTGACGCTAGGTTCGGGGTCCGACCCCTGGGCCGCGATCGCTCGTCGCACCGCTCAACCTGGGGATGAACTCGGCTTTGGGGACGGCGGTGGCTAGCATTGCCGCATATGAACCGTCGAGCCCCGATGATCGCCGGTATCGCGTTCGCGGTGCTCTACGCGACGGCGGTGGTGGTGCTGCATGCGCTGCCCGGATCAGACCCCGGTGTGCTGCGCGTGCAGGCGCTGCTGCTGCTTTTCGCCGTCCTGGCGCTGGCCGTACTGCTCGCCTTCGCCCGGGATCAGCTCGGCGGCCCGCCAGCCCACCTGTTCACGATCGGGTCGACACTGCTGGTGGCACAGATGTGCGTCGCGATCTGGTTCACCGGTGGGGCGTCGCTTCGCCCGAACCAGGTACCCGCCGAGACCGCCCTGGCCATCGAGGACGTCAGGTTCTTCTGGCTCCCGGCCGCCACCATCGCCGGCATCTGTGTCGCGGTCCCGATCCTGTTGTCGGCCAACGAAGACCGCCTACCGCGCTGGATCGGCACCGGCGCCGCGATATTCACGGTCGAGCAGCTGATCGAAACCATCACGATCATCGGACCGCCAGGCAGCTTCATCTCCCCCGGCGGTCCGATGAACCACTATCTGGGCGGCACATTGACGGCCGCGTTCTTCCTGGCGCTCGGCATCGCCCTGTCCCAACACGGCGACCAGTCCATCGAGCCCGCCCCGTCTGCAGAAACCGGCACGACTGCAGAACCCGGCACCGCCGAGGAGCCTGCCGAATCCGGGCCCGCCGACGCAGCCGCCACCGAACCGGAAGCCGCCACCGAACCCGTAGGAGAGCGATGACCCTGCCTCGACTGGTACCCCGCTCGACAACCGACCCGACAGCCGGGACAGAACTGCGACACGAGGTACGTCGGTTCGTCGCCGACCAGCTGGCCGCGGGCGGATTCACCCCGTCGATCGACGGATGGTTGTGCGGGTGGGACGAGAAGTTCACCGCTGCGCTGGCCGAACAGGGCTGGCTCGGCATGACGGTGCCGGTCGAGTACGGCGGGCACGGCCGGTCGTTCCTGGACCGATTCGTCGTCACCGAGGAGCTGCTGGCCGCCGGCGCCCCGATGGCCGCGCACTGGTTCGCCGACCGCCAGGTGGTCCCGTCACTGCTGAAGTACGGCACAGAGACCCAGCGCCGGGAGTTCCTGCCCAAGATCGTCGCCGGCGAGTGTTTCTTCGCGATCGGGATGAGCGAACCCGACTCGGGCTCGGACCTGGCCAGCGTGCGCACCCGTGCCGAACGCGTCGACGGCGGCTGGTCGCTGACGGGGACGAAGGTGTGGACGTCGGGGGCCCATCATGCGCACGCGTTCATCGCGCTGGCCCGCACGGCCCCGGTCGACCCGGCACACCGCCATGCCGGGCTGAGCCAGTTCATCGTCGACCTGCGCGGTGCGGGTGTCGAGATCCGGCCGATCATCTCGATGACCGGTGCCCACCACTTCAACGAGGTGATCCTCGACGGTGCGTTCGTCCCCGACGAGATGGTGTTCGGGGAGATCGGCGCCGGCTGGCAGCAGGTCACGTCGGAGCTGGCCTACGAACGCAGCGGCCCCGAGCGCGTGCTGTCGACGTTCGCCGTGCTCGACGCCTGCGCCGCACACGTATCGGCTGGGCAGATTTCGCGCGATCCCGAGCTCGGCCGACTGGTGGCCCGGGTCGCGGGCCTGCACCAGATGTCCTCGGCGGTCGCCGGTGCCCTCGAACGTCACGAACCCGCCGATGTCCCGGCCGCGGTCGTCAAGGTGCTCGGTACCACCACCGAAGGTGATATCGCCGAGTTCGCCCACCTCAACGACGACGGCACCGCCGGCGCGTCATTCTCCGAGCTCGCCGCCGCGGCGGTCGATCAACGCCCCGGCTTCACGTTGCGAGGGGGCACGAACGAAGTGCTACACGGTGTGATCGCACGGGGATTGGGACTGCGATGACGATGACTGACGTCGATCCGGCCCTGACAGACATGATGGATGCGGTGTTCGCCGAGTACGCCGCGTCGGAACGGCCGGCCGAGGTGGCGCTGGACGCAGACCTGTGGCGCCGGCTCGACGACCTCGGCCTGGTCCGGCTCACCGGTTCCGAGGAGTCCGGCGGTAGCGGGGCCGGGTGGCGCGAGGCCGCCGAGCTGCTGACCGCCGTGGTACGCCACGGGGTCCGAATCCCGTTGGCCGAGCACGACCTTCTGGCCTGTTGGCTGTTGCAGGCCGCGGGGCTGCCCGCGGACGCCGCCGTACGCACCGTGGCGGTGGTCGACGAGCAGGGCACGGCGATCGGTGTGCCGTGGGCATCGCAGGCCCAGCGGGTGGTCGTGGTGCACCCCGCCGGTGACGGGCACGCCGTCGCCGATGTCGGGGCCGACCAGATGACGATCACCGCCGGCGCCAACATGATCGGCGAACCGCGCGACACCGTCGCCGTCGACATCGCCGCACTAGAGGGTGCGCCGATCTCCGAGGAGCTGGTGTCGCAGCTGCGATTGAAGTCCGCCCTGGTCCGCTCCATCCAGGTCTGCGCGGCCCTCGACCAAGCGCTGGCCTTGTGCATCGAGCACGCGACATCCCGCGAGCAGTTCGGCCGCCCGCTGGCGAAATTCCAAGCGGTGCAACACCTCATCTCCGACGTCGCCGGGGAGGCGGCGCTGGCGCGGTCGGCGACCGAGGCGGCGCTGGCGGCCGCTGTCGGTGCGGACTGGGCCGGCGCACACGTCGAATTCCTGGTGGCGTCCGCGCGCTCGTGCACCGGCCATGCCACGTCGGTGGTGGTGCGCAACGCCCATCAGGTCCTCGGCGCGATCGGCACCACTCGCGAGCATCGGCTGCACGAGTACACCCGCGCTGCGCTGTCCTGGCGCGCAGAGTTCGGTTCGGTGCGGTACTGGGACGAACAGGTTACCGACATGGCAGTACGCGCCGGCGCGGGCGGACTCTGGAGTCTTATCTGCCCCTGAGCTCGGCGCGCCACCACGTCAACGCACGACGAACTCAACGCACGACGAACTCAACGCACGACGACGGTGCTCGGCACCCGCGGCGCGCCGAGCATCTGCCGATGCGACGGCGGCGTGCGTCCCCCGCTGTCGGTGATTCCGTAGCGGTCGGCGAGTTCGGCGCCGATCAGCGTCTGCCCGCTCAGCTCGGCCAACGCCGGATCGCTGAACAGCGCATCGATGACACGGCCGGTGAACTCCGGTGTCTCGGCCTGCTCGGCGAAGCGTTCCAGCGCGTCGGGGTTGCCGTCGAACGCCGATCGGAGCTTGTCGGTCAACAGGATGCCCATCCAGATCGACACCGTCGCCACCGTGGTGTCGCGGAAGTCGACTGCCATATCAGCAGCCATCTTGTCGATGCCTGCTTTCTGCGCGCCGTAGGCGGGGCCGTGCATGTAGCACACCGAGCCCGGCGACGAGGTGAACACGATCAGGCCGCGGGGCCGCTCGAGCAGCAGCGGTGCGGCGTGCCAGGCCGCGACGTAGGACGACCGCAGACCCACATCGAGAACGTCGGCCAGGTCGCGCGGTTTCTGCCAGAACGGCTTGGCCGACACCAGGTCGTCAGAGATGGCGGCGGCGTTGTTCACCAGTAGATCCAGCCGTCCGCGCTCGGCGGTGACGCGGTCGAACAGCCTGCCGACGGCGTCGTCGTCCCGGTGGTCGAGCTGAACCCCGGTCCCCCAGCCCTGGTCGTCGCCGACGGTTCGGCCCGTGCCGTACACCTGCCACCCGCGTTCGGCGAGTGCGGTCGCGATGCCCCGTCCGGCGCCGCGGCTGGCTCCGGTCACGACGGCAACCGGTGCGGTGTCACCCATCAGGCCACCATAGAGGCGGTAGCTTGATCCCATGCCGACAGACCGACAGTTACGCGTGATCCAGTGGACGACAGGCAACATCGGGCGACGCTCGCTGCACGCGATCATCGGACGCGACGACATGGAGCTCGTCGGCGTCTATGCCCACGGCGCGGGCAAGGTGGGCGTGGACGCCGCCGAGCTGTCGGGGTGGCCGGAGCCGACCGGGATCACGGCGACCGACGACATCGACGCACTGATCTCGTTGCGGCCCGACGCGTGCTGTTACAACCCGTTGTGGCCCAGCATCGACGAACTGGTCGCGCTGCTGGAGTCCGGTATCAACGTGTGTTCCTCGGCGGCCTGGATCACCGGCGGCAAGCAGTCACCCGAAGACCTCGAGCGGATCCGCAACGCGTGTGAGAAGGGTGGTTCGACGATCTTCGGCAGCGGCGCGCACCCCGGCATGAGCAATCTGGTCGGTATCGTGGTCTCCGGTGCGTGCGAGCGGGTTGACGAGATCCGGATCACCGAATCGGTCGACTGCTCCACCTACGAGTCGGCGGGCACCCAGACCGCGATGGGGTTCTCCCAGGACCCCGAGACCCCCGGGCTGGCCGAGAGCGTGCGCCGCGAAAGCGAGGTGTTCGCCGAGTCGGCGGCGATGATGGCCGATGCCATCGGCGCGACCCTGGACCGGATCACCTTCGACGTCACCTTCACCGAGGCCACCGACGACAGCGATCTGGGGTTCATGCAGATCCCGAAGGGCACGGTCGCCGGAGTGCACGGCTACCACCGCGGCTGGGTGGGCGATCACAACATCGTCAGTGTCGGGTTCAACTGGATCATGGGCTACCACGTCACCCCGCCCAAGCCGCTCGAGCACGGACACGTCATCCAGGTGTTCGGGCTGCCCAACATGCGCACGGTGCTGCACTGCCTACCACCCAAGGACTGGACCGAGCCCGGCTTCATGGGGTTGGGCATGATCTACACGGCCATGCCGGTGACCAACGCGGTACCCGCTGTGGTCGCCGCCCCGCCGGGGATCGTCACGCTGGCCGATCTGCCGCCCATCACCGGACGCTCGGCGGTGTGACCGGCCGGTTCAGCCCGGAATGTGCGTGGGCGGGTTGGCGAATTCCGGATTCGGATGCGGGCGCCCGGCGCTCATGACGTCGCAGTGCCGCTCCGGCACCAGGTAGGAGCCGAAGCCCCGCGGCACATACTCGGCCACCGCGACGCAGCGCTGCCACGTGCCGTCCGCCTGCACCGGCCCGTCGCATTTGTTGATGACCCCGGGTGCGCCGCCGGGGAGGCAGCCCGCCCGAGCGTGCGGCGCCGCGGTGAAAAGACCTGCGGCGGCCATCAACACCACGGCGAGTGCTGCGACGATGCAGTGCCTCATGGTCGTCTCCTGTCACCCGGGGTGGCGCTGACGCTACCGCCCGGGTAACCGGAATACCGGCGTCTTGAACGTTCCACACCGAAACAGTCGCGGGCAGTGCTCAGTGCTGGGCCGCGACGTGCACCGCAACGCCCACCGCCCCGGCTCCCACATGCACCGACAGCAGCGGACCCATGTCGGCGACCGTGAGCGAGGACAGCTGCGGTAGTCGGCGGGTCAGCGCCGCACCGAGTTCGTCTGCGGCGTCGTGGTTGTCGACGTGGTGGACGACGACATCGGCGCCGTGGTCCCCGACTACCTCGGCGACCCGCTCGACCATCGCGGCATGGGCCTTGGTGACGGTACGGATGCGCTGGTCCAGAACCAGCCGCCCGTCGACGTCCAGACGCAACAGCGGTTTCAGCGACAATGCGGTGCCGAGCCAGGAGGCCGCGGTCTTGATCCGCCCGCTGCGGCGCAGGTTGTCCAGCCGGTGCACGACCAGGAAGACCTGGGTGCGGGTCAGCGCCGCCCGCGCGGCATCCTCGACGGTATCCAGGTCCGCACCGGCGGCAGCGCTGCGGGCGGCCGCCTTTGCGACGAACCCCACCCCCATCGCCGCCGACCGGGAGTTGACCACCCGCACCGCGGCACCGAATTCCCGTGACGCGCTGACCGCGGCGCTGTAGGTGCTCGACAGCGCCGACGACAGGTGCACCGCGACCACCCCGTCGCCGCCGCTGTCCGCCAGCGCCTGACGGTAGGTCTCGGTCAGCTCGGCCGGAGTCGCCCCCGCGGTGGTGACTTTGGCCCGGTCATGGATGTCGTAGGGAATCTCGTCGACACCGTCGCGCAGGTCCTGGTCCTCGACCAGCACGTGCAACGGGACTTCGCGGATGTTCCACTGTTTGCGTTCGTCGGCCCCCAGCCGCGAGGACGAGTCGCTGACCACCACCACCGACATGGTCAGCCGCGCGAATCCGCCACGTGGACACCGGCTTCGGCGAGTCCCTTGACCATCAGCTCGGCCACTGCCTGGTGCGCTTCGAAGTTCCAGTGGATGCCGTCGGGGTTACCGCGGCCGCCGAGCACGTGCTCGGCGACGGCGGCCTTGAGATCGACCAGCGGCACTCGGTGCTCGGCGGCCCACCGGGTGAGGGCCGCGACCGTGCCGGGGCGGCCGTGGTGGGCCCGGCCGTAGGTGTCGGCGATGTGCACCGACGGCAACGAGGCGACCATCGGTATTCCGGGTCGGTTGAAGTCGATCGCCGCCCTGGTCATTTCGAGGTACTCGACGGTCAGGTGCGGCGGCAGGGCGGCCCGGGCGACCGGGGACAACCGGGGCTGTGCCCAGCCGTACCCGTCGCGCACCCAGCGGCGCAGCCACGGCGGCCGCACGTAACGGATCATCTCGCGCAGTGCGGTCGGCAGGGGCGACGGCAGCGAGTCCATTCCCGAGGTCGCGAAGATCACCGCGCCGGCGCCGGGCAGCGCCGCCCACGACCGCGGGTCCTGGGTGGCGGCCCACCAGACGTCACGGCTGGTCCAGCCGATCCGGCCGATGAGTTCCAGCCGCCAGCCCAGCTGGTCGGCCACGATGTTGGGCCAGATGCGCGGGTCGTCGGATGGCAGCCCGCCGGTTGGGCCGTAGTACGACAGCGAGTCACAGAAGACCAGCAGCGTCCTGGCGCGCTCAGAGCACATCGCTGGCGACCTGCGCCGAGGCGTTCCATACGTCCAGACGCCATCGGATGTCGTCGTAGGACGCCGGGTCCCCGTCGGCGCGGGTGTGCCCGGCCAGCTGTACCCAGCTCGCATTACCCATGCCGCCGAGCACCGGCCAGTTGTCCACCGGCAGGCCCAGCAACGCACCGGTCAGCGCGGCGATCAGCCCGCCGTGCGCCACCAACACCACCGGCCGGTCGGGATCCTCGACCCCCCAGCCCACTTGCTGCGCGACCAGCTCACGCACCAGCGGCACGCTGCGGTCGGCCACGTCGACGCGGCTCTCGCCGCCGTGTGGGGCCCATCGCGCATCGTCGCGCCAGGCCAGCCTCGCCCCGGGCGAGACGTCGTCGACCTCCACGTGGGTCATGCCTTGCCAGTCGCCCAGATGGGTTTCCCGCAGTCGGGTGTCGATGCTCACGGGCTGGCCGCTGCGGTCGCTGAGGGCGACCGCGGTGTCCAGGGCGCGGCGCAGATCCGAGGAGACGATCAGCAACGGTTGTCGCTTGGCGAGCAGCTCGGCGGCCGCGTCGGCCTGCTGGCGGCCGAGGTCGGTCAGGTCGGTGTCGATCTGGCCCTGCATGCGGCTGCCGGCGTTCCACTCGGTCTGCCCGTGGCGGAGCATGACGAGTCGTCGGATCCTCATCCCCGGTCCTCCGTGCTCTCGTCGGTGCCGGCGGGACCGTCGAGGTCCACCGGCACCGTCGGGCAATCCCGCCACAGCCGGTCGAGCGCATAGAAGTTGCGCTCGTCCTGGTGCTGGATGTGGACGACGATGTCGACGTAGTCGAGCAGGGTCCAGCGCCCTTCCCGGGTGCCTTCGCGGCGCGCGGGTTTGTGCCCGGCCAGGCGCATCTTCTCTTCGACCTCGTCGACGATGGCGTTGACCTGGCGTTCGTTGGACGCCGAGGCGATGACGAAACAGTCGGTGATGACGAGCTCGTCGGAGACGTCGATGACGACGACGTCGTCGGCGAGCTTGGCGGCGGCCGCGCGGGCGGCGACGGTAGCCATGTCGAGGGCTTCAGCTGAGGCGGTCAGGGGCGATCTCCTTCGGTTTTGACATAGAGGTTGCGCTTGGCGACGTACTGCACCACCCCGTCGGGGACGAGATACCAGATGGGCCTGGCCCGCTCGGCCCGGACCCGGCAGTCCGTCGACGAGATGGCCAGCGCGGGCACCTCGACGAGGTGCAGTGCGTCGTCGGGTAGTTCGGCCATCGCGGCCGAGATGTGCTTGCCGTCCAGTTCATAGCCGGGCCGGCTGACACCGATGAAACTGGCCAGGGAGAACAGCTCCTCCCAGTTCTGCCAGGACAGGATCGAGGCGAGCGCGTCGGCGCCGGTGATGAAGTACAGGTCCGCGTCGGGGTTGGCCCGGCGCAGGTCACGCAGCGTGTCCTTGGTGTAGGTCGGTCCGCCGCGGTCGATGTCGACCCGGCTGACGGAGAACCGGGGGTTGGACGCGGTGGCGATGACGGT
This sequence comes from uncultured Mycolicibacterium sp., assembly GCA_964000695.1. GTDB lineage: Bacteria > Actinomycetota > Actinomycetes > Mycobacteriales > Mycobacteriaceae > Mycobacterium. Next base: position 8,672 of record CAXEZH010000357.1, read on the forward strand.
CATCAGGTAGCGGTCCTCGGCGGCGGTGACCGGTCGGCTGCGCTTCTGCCAGGGCTGCCCGGTGGGTACGAACAGCACCTCGTCGAGGTCGAACAGGTCAGCCACCTCGCTGGCCGCGACGAGGTGGCCGTTGTGGATGGGATCGAACGTCCCACCCATCACGCCCAGCCTTCTCTGCCGTCGGCCGCCTGCCTGCACGACTAGCGAGCTTACGGGACCGAAAAGGACACAGCCGGACAGCTCAGACCGAGAACAGCGAGCCGATCGACTCGCAGACCTCGAATGCGACCCGGTCGGCGCGGTAGATGTCGCGGCCGTACTCCACGCACCGGCCGGTGACGTCCTCGGTGCGCCTGATCAGCAGAGTCCCGGCCGCCCCGGCGCGCACACCGAGCCGCATGCTGGTGGCATCGTCCAGCACGATGGACTCCAGCACCGCCGTCGAACGGGCCAGCTGCACGCCGTACCGCGACCGCAGCGCCTCCCACAGCGATCCCTGTTCGGACTCGTCAAGGATGCCCGGAGTCAGCTCGGCCGGTAGATAGGTGGTCTCCAGGGCGAACGGGACATCGTCGACCGTCCTAAGTCTGATGAACACGTGCACCCACGCGTCGTCGGCCAGACCCATGGCGTGGCCGACCGCGGGCGTCACCTGCTGAAGGTCGGCGCCCAGCTGCTGGGCGGCCGGCCGCCGCCCCATCCGGGCGACCTCTTCGGAGAAGCTGCCGATGTGGAACCGGACGCGGGGTTCGGCGACGAACGTGCCGCGCGGCGGATTGCGGTACACCAGCCCTTCGCTCTCCAGCAGGGCGAGGGCTTGCCGCGCGGTCATCCGGCTCACGCCGTGCAGTTCGGCGAGTTCGCGTTCGGACGGCACCGCGGTGTGCGGAGCGAGCTGCTCGGTCGCGATCCGATCCCGCACCTCGGCTGCGAGCAGCAGATACAGCGGTGTGCCTGCGGGCATCTCTGCAGCGTAGCCGCGGGACCGACGAATAGACGGCAGCGTCAGCTGAAAAACAGCTGTGGGTTCAGACGGGCAGCAGAGCGTCGATGACCGATGCCAGCTGTTTGGCCGACCGGCATTCGTGCATCGTGATGACGTCTTCGTAGCGCGGGACCGCCGAGTCGCCGCTGCCCCACAGGTGGCGTGGTTCGGGATTGAGCCAGTGCGCATGCCTGCTGGCGTTGACCATGTGTGCGAGCAACTCCGTCTCGGGGTTGCGGTAGTTGTTGCGGCCGTCCCCGAGAACCAGCAGCGAGCTGCGCGGCGAGAGCACGTTCGGGAAGTCGTTGAGGAACGACACGAACGCGTGTCCGTAGTCGGAGTGGCCGTCGCGGGTGTAGACCCCCGCCTCCCGGGTGATGCGCTGCACCGCGACCGCGAGGTCGGCGTCGGGGCCGAACAGCTCGGTCACCTCGTCGGTGGTGTCGATGAAGGCGAAAATCCGCACCCGGGAGAACTGCTGGCGCAGCGCGTGCACCAGCAACAGGGTGAAATGGCTGAAGCCCGCGACCGAGCCGGACACGTCGCACAGCACGACCAGTTCCGGGCGGGCCGGGTGGGGTTTCTTGAGCACGACGTCGATCGGCACTCCGCCGGTGGACATCGACTTGCGCAGCGTTTTGCGCAGATCGATCTCCCCGGCCCGGGAGCGGCGCCGCCGGGCGGCCAGGCGGGTGGCCAGGGTGCGGGCCAGCGGTGCCACCACGCGGCGCATCTGGCGGAGTTGTTCGCCGGAGGCCCGCAGGAACTCGACGTTCTCGGCCAGTTGCGGGACCCCATAGGTCTGGACGTGTTCGCGGCCGAGCTGCTCGGCGGTGCGTCGCTTGGTCTCGGCCTCGACCATCCTGCGCAGCTGGGCGATACGCTGCGCGGCCAGCGCCTTGGCGATTTGTTCCTGGGTCGGGGTGGGTTCCTCGCCGTAGGGGGCGAGCAGACCGGCCAGCAGCCGGCCCTCCAGGTCGTCGAGGCTCATCGACTTGAGGGCCTGATAGGACGAGTACGACGGACCGCGGCTGGAGTTGTACCGGCCGTAGGCCTCGACGATCTGCGCGATCATCGCAGCCAGGCGTTCGTCGAGGTCGGCCACGTCGTCGTTGTCGGCCAGCATGTCGACGAGCGCGTTGCGCAGCGCCTCGATGTCCTCGGGCGGCAAGCCCTCCTCGGTGTCGTCGTCGGAGAGCACGGTCCTGGCGCCGAGCGCGGCCGGGAAGTACAGGTCGAACAGCACGTCGTAGGTGTCGCGGTGATCGGGTCGGCGCAGCACCGCGCACGCCAGCCCTTCGCGCAGCACCTCCCGATTCCCCAGCCCGAGGGTGGCCATCACCTGCCCGGCGTCGACCGTCTCGGACGGACCCACCGAGATCCCCTGCCTGCGCAACGCCTCGACGAACTCGACCAGATGTCCCGGGATGCCGTGCGGCGCCAGGGGTTGCGGGGGTCGGGTGCGTCGCGGTGCCATCAGTTGAGCCTCAGCTCCCCGGCGGCCTTGACCTGATCGGACTGGTGCTTGAGCACGACACCGAGCGTGGCGGCGATCATCTCGTCGTCGATGGTGTCCAGACCCAGCGCCAGCACCGTGCGACCCCAGTCGATGGTCTCGGCCACCGAGGGCACCTTCTTGAGCGCCATGCCTCGCAGCACCCCGATGATCCGGACCAGCTCGTCGGCGATGCGCTCGGGCAGCTCGGGCACCCGCGACAGCAGGATGCGTCGCTCGAGGTCGGCGTCGGGAAAGTCGATGTGCAGGAACAGGCACCGCCGCTTGAGCGCCTCGGACAGCTCCCGGGTCGCGTTGGAGGTCAGCACCACGAGCGGCTTGCGTTCGGCGACGATGGTGCCGAGCTCGGGCACCGTCACCGCGAAGTCGGACAGCACC
>CAXEZH010000358.1:0-17402 GCA_964000695.1 uncultured Mycolicibacterium sp.
CGCCGAAGCCGCCGAAGCCGGCGCTGAGCGGCTGATCGTCATCACCTCCGAGGGCAAGGACGGTGTGGTTGCGCACTTCGTCGAAGACCTCGTGCTGGAGGGCACGCTGGAATCACGCGGCAAGCATTCGATGCTGGAGAAGGTGCGCCGCGCGCCCGCGCTGATCAAGGTCGAGTCCGTTGTGCAGGCCGAGCCGCTGGGCCTGGGCCATGCGGTCAGCTGTGTCGAAGCGAGCCTCGCGCCCGACGAGGACGCGATCGCGGTGCTGTTGCCCGACGATCTCGTGCTCCCCACCGGGGTGCTCGAGACCATGTCCAAGGTGCGCGCCAAGCGCGGCGGTTCGGTGCTGTGCGCGATCGAGGTTCCGCCCGAGGACATCAGCGCCTACGGCGTCTTCGACGTCGAGACGGTGCCCGACGCGGTCAACCCCAACGTCCTCAAGGTCAAGGGCATGGTGGAAAAGCCCAAGGCCGAGGACGCGCCCTCGCCCTATGCGGCGGCCGGGCGTTATGTGCTCGACCGGGCGATCTTCGACGCGTTGCGCAGGATTCCGCGCGGCGCGGGGAACGAATTGCAGCTCACCGATGCCATCGCGCTGCTGATCGAGGAGGGCCATCCGGTGCATGTGGTGGTGCACCGCGGATCTCGACACGATTTGGGAAATCCCGGTGGGTACCTGAAGGCTGCGGTTGACTTTGCGTTGGAACGAGACGACTACGGGCCGGAGTTGCGCCGGTGGTTGATCGAACGGCTGGGGCTCGCGTCCGGGTCGGCTGAGCAGTAGCGGCTGCTGCGCCGAGCGCATCCGCCCCTGGCCGGTCGTCGCCGGCCAGGGGCTCTTCAGGTGAGAAAGGCATGTTGTGCGTTCGGTTGAGGAGCAGCAGGCTCGAGTGGCCGCGGCTGCGGTGGCACCGCGCCCGGTTCGGGTGGCGATCGCCGAAGCCCAGGGCCTGATGTGCGCCGAAGAGGTGGTCACCGAGCGTCCGCTGCCGGGTTTCGATCAGGCTGCGATCGACGGTTACGCGGTGCGCAGCGTCGATGTGCTCGGTTTCCGCGGGTCGCCGGAGGACGAGGGCGACGAGGACGACGAGGCGTCTGCCGACGGCGAGATCAGCCTGCCGGTGATGGGTCTGATCGAGGCGGGTGAGCGGACGCCGAGCAGGCTGCAGCCCCGGCAGGCGGCGCGGATCCAGACCGGCGCGCCGATGCCGACGCTCGCCGATGCGGTACTGCCGCTGCGCTGGACCGACGGCGGTGGTTCCCGGGTCCGGGTGCTGCGCGGCGTGCGGTCGGGGGCGTATGTGCGGCGCACGGGCGATGACGTGCAACCCGGTGACGTCGCGGTCCGGGCCGGCACCATCATCGGCGCCGCCCAGGTCGGGTTGCTCGCCGCGGTGGGCCGGGAGCGCGTGCTGGTGCACCCGCGGCCCCGCCTGTCGGTGATGTCGGTCGGCGGTGAGCTCGTCGACATCAGCCGTACCCCGGGCAACGGTCAGGTCTACGACGTGAACTCCTACGCGCTCGCCGCCGCCGGTCGTGATGCCGGCGCCGAGGTGAACCGGGTCGGCATCGTCTCGACCGACCCCAAGCAACTGCGCGAAACCGTCGAGGGCCAGCTCAACCGCGCCGAGGTCGTCGTGATCGCCGGCGCGGTCGGCGGTGCCGCGGCCGAGGGGGTGCGCGCTGTGCTCGGCGAGCTCGGCGACATGGAGGTCGCCCGGATCGCGATGCACCCAGGGTCGGTGCAGGGGTTCGGTCAACTCGGTCCCGACGGTGTGCCGGTCTTTCTGCTGCCGGCCAATCCGGTCAGCGCGCTGGTGGTGTTCGAGATGATGGTGCGGCCGTTGATCAGGTTGTCCCTGGGCAAACGGCAGCCGATGCGTCGCATCGTGCAGGCCCGGGCGCTGTCGCCGATCACGTCGGTGGCGGGCCGCAAGGGTTTCCTGCGCGGGCAGCTGATGCGGGATCAGGACACCGGCGAATATCTGGTTCAGGCGCTCGGTGGCGCACCGGGTGCGTCGTCGCATCTGCTGGCGACGCTGGCTGAGGCTAACTGTCTGGTGGTGGTGCCCAGCGACGCCGACGAGATCCGCACCGGTGAGGTCGTCGACGTGGCCTTCCTGGCTCAGCGCGGCTGACGCACGGCCGGGCGCGTGGTGATGAGCCTGTGGAGTTCGCGGTCGCAGCACCCGGGATGGCCGTTGCCCGCCGGCCCGCTGCGGGTGGCCGCAGGGGTGGTGAAGTTGCGTCCGATACGGCTTCGGGACGCCGCGCAGTGGAGCCGCGCACGGCTTGCCGATCGGGCCCACCTCGAGCCGTGGGAACCGGTCACCGAGCTCGATTGGGAAGTACGGCATTCGGTTTCGGCGTGGCCGTCGGTGTGTTCGGGACTGCGCGGTGAGGCGCGGCGGGGACGGATGTTGCCGTATGCGATCGAGTTGGACGGTCAGTTCGCCGGGCAGTTGACGATCGGCAACGTCACGCACGGCGCGCTGCGCTCGGCATGGATCGGCTACTGGGTGGCCAGCGGCGTCACCGGCGGGGGAGTCGCGACGGCGGCGTTGGCGCTGGGCCTCGACCACTGCTTCGGGCCGGTCATGTTGCACCGGGTCGAGGCCACCGTGCGACCCGAGAACGCGGCCAGCCGCGCGGTGCTGGCAAAGGCGGGATTTCGGGAGGAAGGACTGCTCAAGCGCTACCTCGAAGTCGACGGCGCCTGGCGCGACCATCTTCTGGTGGCGCTGACGGTCGAGGAGTTGAACGGCTCGGTGGCGGCGACGCTGGTGCGTGCCGGTCGCGCCGCATGGACCTGATCCGCGTCGATTCTGTTGCTGATGTGACACATGTGACTGTTGGTGCTTGTACTCGGTGAATTACAGGTGTGTAATTGTCTCGGCGCGCCGCCCACGGATGCGCTGGTCACAGACCTAGCCTGATGGGGAAAGGAGCAGGCGCCATGCCAAGCATCCCCCAATCTCTTCTCTGGATTTCTCTCGTCGTGCTCTGGCTGTTCGTGCTGGTGCCGATGCTGATCAGCAAGCGCGACGCGGTGCGACGCACCAGCGACGTCGCGCTGGCGACCCGGGTGCTCAACAGCGGCACCGCGGTGCGGCTGCGTCGGCGCGGACCGGCGGCCGGGCACCGCAGCGATCCGGACTGGCGGCCGTCCGAGGACGACCTCGACGACGACATCGATGATGACGTCGATGCCGACCTCGAGGACGCCCGTGGCGACATTCGTGCCGACGACGGCGCCCGGGCGCCGCAGCGCTCCGTGGTGAAGGTGGCCGCCGCAGCCACTCAGGACGAGCCCGACTATCTCGACGTCGACGTCGTCGAAGACTCTGAAGCGTTGCCCGCCGGTCGGGCGACGCCGGTCGAGCAACCCGCGATGGCGGCCGAGTCCGACCAGTTGGCCTTCGATGACTCCCGGGACACCGACGAGGTTTCCGAGGACGCCGAGGTTCAAGCGGCGCGTGCCGAGGACGCCGCAGATGGCGAGGACGACGAGTACGAGTACGTCGACGACTCGTCCGGCCTCGAGGCGCCCTCGGACAGCGATCTGCACATCGCCGACTCGATCAGCGCGGCCCGTCGGCGCCGGCACGAGTCCAGCACTGCCGAAGCCGTGACGGCCCGCAAGTACCGCTTCCGGGCGCGGACCCTGTCGGTGATGGGGGTGCTGCTGCTGGCCAGCGCCGTCGCCGCGTTCACCTGGTCGTCGACCATGTGGTGGACCTTCGGTGCGGTAGCCACCGTGACGCTGCTCTACCTGGCCTATCTGCGCCGCCAGACCCGCATCGAGGAGCAGCTGCGGCGCCGTCGCGCACAGCGCATCGCCCGGTCCCGGTTGGGAGTGGAGAACACCGCCGACCCGGAGTTCGACGTCACCCCCGCGCGGTTACGCCGGCCAGGTGCCGCGGTCCTGGAGATCGACGACGAGGACCCCGAGTTCGAACACCTCGAGCACGTCGCATTCGCGCGGCACTACGACCTGCCCCGCGCGGCCGGTCAGTAGTGCGCGATTTCGGCAGCCGCGCGGGGGACTGGTAACCTCCTTAGCGATATCAGGGGCTATGGCGCAGTTGGTAGCGCGACTCGTTCGCATCGAGTAGGTCAGGGGTTCGATTCCCCTTAGCTCCACCACAAAACAGCAGTTCAGGGCACGTGCCCGCCGTTATCCGACCGGGATCGCCCGCAGGCCGCCCGCAGTAGATCGGATAGCCGCGTCGAGTCGGTCCGCTACGCCGTCGAGATCCTCGTCGAACAGGTCCGCATAGACGTCCAACGTCATCGACGCCTTGGCGTGCCCGAGCATCCGCTGAACCGCTTTCACGTTCGCGCCTGCGGACACCGCTAGCGACGCGGCGGTGTGCCGCAGATCGTGCGGCGTGATGGTCGGGAACTCCGGTGTGGTCGCCGTCCCGGCGGCGGTCGCCGTCGCTGTGGCCGCGACCTCCTTCGCGCGCTGCGCGAGCGCCGCGGCGCGCATCGCGGTTACCGCCTTATCGAACACCCGCGCCCGCCAATTGGAGTTGCGGAGGACGCCGCCGCGAAGGTCTGTGAACACCAACTCGTCGCGGCCGCGGCCGACCATCAACGTCGATAGTTCGTCAGCCAGCGCCGCGGGGAACGGTACCGACCGGCGTTCGTGGGTCTTGGGCGTCGACCACACCAGGCCGCCCGACTCGGTGACCGACCGTGACACGTTCACCCTTCGCCGCAGCATGTCAAAATCCTGCACGCGCAACGCCGCCATCTCACCCCACCGCAGGCCGGTGTAGGCCAGGAACCGGACCACCTCCGGGTTCCTCTCGACGGCACCGGCGAGAGCGGCGACCTGGGCGTGGCTGAGGTATCCGCGGTCGGCATGCTTGCGTTTGGGCAGCTTCACGCCGTCGCACGGGTTGCGCGGCACGCGGGCATCCTCGACGGCCGCTCCCATGATCTGCCGCAGCAGCCCGAATGCATTCTCGATCGTCGGCACGCCTACCTCGTCGGCCACGAGGGCCGCGACCCACGCCCGGACGGCGGGTGTCTTAACGTCACCCACGGCGACGTCACCCCACCGCTCCTCAACGCGCGATCCCCACGTGCTGCGGCGCGACTGCGCTGTCTTGGGCGCGATGTGCGCCTGGGATGCCGACCAGGGCGTGTAGACGTCGCGGACGGTGGCGCGGCCCGCCGCGGGTGCGACGTAGGTGCCGGTTGCGAACTTGGTGGTGACGTCGGTGTCGAGCCAGCGTTGCGCGTCGGCCTTCTTGCCAAACAGCTTCTCGCGTTCGTTGCCGTCGTCGTCGACATAGCGGGCTCGCCATCGGCTGCCTTTGCCGTGGTTGGCCGACGGGACCGACTCGGTGCGGCCGTCGGGATGCCGCACCGTCTTCGTCCACCGATCCTCAATTCCAGCACGCCGGTTGCGTTTCGTCGTCGCCATGTCTGTTGCTCCCTAGTCCATCGCGGTCCCGTAAGCATGCACCGGCGCTAACGTCCTTGGCTACCAGTCCCATTCGGCTGTCTGAGATGACTGATGAATCTTGAAAAACTCTGCGCCGAAACCGTGGCGGCACTTCTACCGTGTCGTGGATGGTTGCGAACCGGTCCTCGCGCCTGTTTGCGCAGTTGAGGGTCGCGGGTGCTGAAAGTGCCCCCGTACCGTCGTTGGGTGTGGTGGTGGCGTTGCGACCAAATAGTGGTTGATTTGCAAACCGCTGCAACTGATTTCGGTCGTGACACCCTGCCAAACAGTGTGCATCATGGTTCTCCAACCGCCCCCCAACCCGAACGGCGGAACACGGAGGAAAGCACACCATGGCGCGAACTGCATCACCCCAACGCCAACCCGTCCTCGGGGGCGACTTCATGACGACCGAACAGGTCGCCGAGTTGACCGGTGTCGCCACCGGAACCCTCAAGTATTGGCGGCACGCGAACAAGGGACCGGCGTCGTTCAAGTTGGGAACACGGGTGCTCTACCGGCGTAGCGCGGTCATGGCGTGGATCGCTGTCTGCGAGATGCACACGAAGCGCGGAGGGCTCGAATAGCAGTGCAGCACAACCATTCCGACCGCATCGCCCGTCAGGAGATCTTCGATGATTGCGACACGAGAAGGCCGCCCCGGCGGGGAGTCCGGGGCGGCCCAACTAGCGCAACGACGCCTGCGGAGTAGCGCTGAGGCCCGATACCGGCCGGACGCGTCATGAGCGGCCCGACCTATGACAGCGCCGCGTGGCGGCGGTGCGTGATCGGGATGCCCGACCTGACACCCGTTCGGAAGCTTGTCCTGCTTGCGTTGGAGACCTTCGCCGACTACCGCGACGGCAGCAATGCCCATCCCGGCATCGAGGCGCTCGCCGCTATGTGCAACCTCACCGCGCGTGCGGTGCGGGACGCACTCAATTCCGGCCGCGATTTGGGATTGATCGAGCGGACGGAGTTAGCAAACCGGAGACGCGGCAAATCGGACGTCTATCGACTGCTTTCTACCGGAACGGTGATTCCCCCAGAAGTTCGATCTACCGGAACCGCCGTTCCCCCAGAAAGCAGCGTCTGGGGGAACCGCCACGTCGATTCTGGGGGAACGGCCACGTCGATTCTGGGGGAACCACCGTTCCCCCCACCAACACAAGCACCAACACAAGCACCAAGGGGGGAGTCACCTGAGCCGGGTACGGCACCAGCCGCCGCTGCACCCGACTCGAACGCCCCCTCCCCGAACCCATCTGCAAACGGCGAACCGGCAACACCGGACCCGGACCCGTTCGACTACCCGGATAACGACCCGGACGGCGCACCGGCCGACGATGACCCACCGACGGCCGACGAGCTCACCGCCGCCGCCGAACTGCCGCCGCCACCGATGCACGGACCGCAGGCGTTCCCGGAACCCGAGCCGTCGCGGTACTGCCCGCAGCATCCCCGCGGAACGAGCGACAAGTGCCGGGATTGCGGCGACGCCCGGAAGCGTCACGCGGGGTGGGACCACCGACGGCGCGCGTTCAACGCCGCGTTGCGTACGGCGCGTGATGCGTGGATCGCCGCCTGCCGCGAATGCGAGGACCACGACGCCGACGGCCGCTGCGGCGGATGGGTGCGCGACCCGTGGGACGAACTGCCCGCACCGGTCCGGTGCAGCCACCCGCGTCTGGTGCGGGCGTACGCGGCGCGGCACCCCGAGTCCATATTTACGATCCCGACAAGGGCGGCGTCATGAGCGCCGACGACGATCAGTTGCCGATGATCGACGTGTGCGCGATCTGTGGCGGCCTCGGGGTCATCGCATCGTCGGTGCCGACGGTCGAGACCCCCACGCCGCACACCGCGTGTTTCACGGCGGCCGCCCGCTGGTTGGATCGCGCGCCATGGTCGCCGCCGCCGACGCCGGATGCCCGATTGCGCAGGCGTGCCCGCCGCCGGTGGCGTGCGTTCGGTGAGGATTCGCCCGACCTGAGGGTGGTGTCGTGACCCGGCGCAGCGCGGCCGAGCAGGCGGCACGCGCGGCGCGGTCGGCGGCGATCCGCGCGTGCCGCCGCTGCGACCCGTCGGGGTGGCGCCTCGGCCCGGATCGCACGCCGGTGGACCCGGCGGTGCGCTGCGATCACGGCGCACCGGCCACATCACGGTCGGCCCGTGACATCACCGAACCCCTCCACCGGGTCGACTCGTGACCGCGCATCGTGTCCCGCCGTCACCCCTCGATGCCGCACTTGGTGCCGTGATCGCCGCCCGGCGCGCCGACCTCGGTGTGCATGTCGTCGAGGTTGGGCCGGGTCAGTTCGACGTCGTGTTGCGGGTAGATGGCCCGTGGCCGAACTACGGGGACGCCCACCGCGCCGCACGGTGGCTGACCGACGCGTTGACCCGCCTGCTGCCCGGCCCGGTGCACACCATCGGCGCGCGCAACCCGCGCCCGCTGCTGATCCGGCCGGTAGCGGCACCACCCCGGCGGGTGAAGTGATGACCGTGCTCGACGCCGCCCACCTGTTCGTCGGCCTCTGCCTTGGCTGGTCGGCCGCCCGAATGTTCACCACCGCAGCAGCAACGTCCCCGAAGGAGAACCAATGACCGACATCCATCCGAACGCCGCGCACTGGCACGTGTTCGCCGACCTCGCGGGCGGTACTAGCTGTCGTGCCTTCCCCGAGGCCCTCACCGAACAGCAGGCACACGACCTCGCCGACACCATCGCCCACGTCGACGGCGAACACGTGTCGGATGCCGTGTGGGTTCATCCCTGCCTGGTCGACGCGGGTTGCACCTTCTGGGGGCTATCGGCTGCGTTCGACCCCGACACCGCCGAACCGCACTGGGCGCGGACCAGATGAGCCACCCGTCCGGCCACGACCCGGAGGGCGATGCCGCGGTGGCGCGCGTCAACGCGATTCGCGCCGCCCGCGGCCTACCACCGATCGTTGAGCGCCACCCCGACATGGTGCGCCGGGAGTTGGCCGCTGACCGGGCCGCGGTGATGATCGCCGTCGCGGTGCTACGCCGCGAGGGTTGCGGCGCGGCGGTGCCGGACGCGATCGACGCCGCCCTTGACGGCGCACCGACCGCCGCGGCGTTCGACCTGCCGCCCGGTGTGGCGGGCGCGATCCTCGAACGCGTGCCCGCCCGGCACGCGGCTTCGGTGTTCGAGGCGCTCGACGCCGAACTATCACGGTTCGCGGCGCGTGTGGCGGCCGCACCGCACCGCGCCCGCGAACTCGCAGAACTGTGCACACACCGGCTCGCGGACGCGGGGCGGTCCGGGGTCGCCGCGAGTATCGCTGCGGCGGGATCGGGTGCGATGCTGCCCGACTTCAGCGGCCCGGCACCCGAACCCGCCGACCAACTCACCGCGGCCGCCGACTATGCGGCTGGATTCGTCTGCGCCGACCTCATCGACCGGCTGCGTGATGATCTGATCGCGTGGGCGGGGCTGCCGTGATTCGGATGCCGCCCGGCGCGGTGCTGCTCGACCCGATCGAGGCGGCCGACGTGGTGCGCGCCCTGGACTTGCTCGCCGACGTTCTCGGCCGGTTGCGTGACGAACACGGCAACCGCACCCCGTCCGCGCCGTCACCGCGCCTGACCGCCATCGCCGACAGGCTCCGCAAAGCGTCAAAGATCGCTGACGAGTCACCCCGAAGCGTCAGAGAAACCGCCAGAATCTTTGCGCCGCAACGTGTTCCCGTGGACGATCGCAGTCATGTGGCAGTCATGGGCACCGGTGCGGCCGCCCGCACCCTCGGCCTCACACCCGGCGCGGTCCGCGACCTCGCCCGCCGCGGCCGCATCCCCGCCACCCATACCGGAACCCGATGGGTTTTCGACGCCGCCGCGATCGTGTTCCTCGCCGAACACCGGGCACGGAAGCAGGCCGCACACGGGCGGTGACCGCCGTGGCTAACCTGCGCACGATCCGCGGCGTGGAACTGGTGCGCGTCGGCACCTGGGAGATCAGCACCGGCGTGTGGACGGTGACCGCTGACGACCTGCGCGCGGCTGTGGCCGCGCACGCCGCCGGTGTGCTGCCGCGGCCGCGGTTGAAGATCGGGCACACCGACCCCCGCTTCGACGGCGGCCCAGCCTTGGGGCGCGTCGACAACCTCCGACTCGCCGACGGCGGAACCACGTTGATCGCCGACTTCGTCGACGTACCCGCCGCCGTGGCGTCGCTGCTGCCGCACTCCTACCCATCCCGGTCGGTGGAGGCGTTGATCGACTACACCGCACCCGACGGCACCGTGTGGCCGTTGGTGATTCAGGCCGTCGCGCTGTTGGGCGGCACCGCGCCGGGCATCGAGACGTTGGCCGACATCACGGACCTGTACGGCGTAGCCGCGTCATCCGCCCGCCGCGTCGTGGTCGCAGCGGCACCAACCAGTGGTAGGCCGGCCGACCACCGTGCCCGCGCTGTCGCTGTCGCCCGCGCGCGACGTACCCGTAGTTTCCGCACCGTCTCACATGGGAGGACACCCGCATGAGCACCACCATCACCAACCCGTACAGCTATTCGCCGGGCGCGAACATCACCGCTGAGGCGACCGCCGATGTCACCGCCCGCCGCTTCGTGGCGATCAGCGGAAGTCGCACCGCGGCAGGCAACCTCGCCGTCGCCCCGGCCGCCGACGGTGACCGCGCCTTCGGTGTTGCCGCCGACGACGCGTCGGCAGGGCAGTTGGTACACGTCGCGCGCGGCGGCGTGGTGCGCGTCGTGGCCGCCGGTGCCATCCCCGCCGGGGCGGACGTGCAGGTCGGCGCGGACGGTGCGGCGTCCACCGCGGCCGCCGGTGTCGTGGTCGGGTTCGCCGTCACCGGTGCCGCCGACGGTGCCGTCGCCGAAGTCGCGTTCTACGCCTAACCCGAAAGGAACTGACCTGCCATGCCTGCGTTGATCCCCGAACTCAACGGCCGCCAACTGACCGTCGACTATGCGCTGAAGCAGCCGACGATCATCCGCGACCGCATCGCCGAACTCGCCGACAGCCAACTGATCCTCGGGCACCTGTTCCGCGGTTACGGCGCGCCCGTTCAGGGCGGCGCACTCGCCTACAGCGTGTTGTCGTCGGCCGATCTGTACACCACCGACATCGAGAAGCGGGCACCCGGCGCGGAGTACCGCGTGGTGGAGGGTGTTGAACCAGAGCCGCAACTCGCACCCGTCGAGGATTGGGGCGGCAAGGTGGTGATCCCGGTGGAGCGGGTGATCCGCAATGACGTCAACTACCTCGACCAACAGATCACGCAACTCGCCAACACGATCGCCCGCAAGATCGACACCCGCGCTGTCGCCACCCTCGAGGCCGCCAGCCCGGCCAGCATCGGCGTGGCGACGTCGTGGGACGACCTTGTGACCGTTGGTGACCCCACCACCCTCACCGGATCGCAATTCCTGCCCACCGCGTCGTTCGCCGACGCCCAGGAACTCGCCGACCTCGACGAGATGGGGGTGGTGCTCGACAAACTGATCGTGTCGCCCGGCGGTGCCCGGGCGCTGCGCACCGCCTATGGCCGCGACCTCGCCGCCGTCCTCGAATCCGCCGGACTCACGATGGTGTCCAACCCGCGCATCGCCGACGGTGTGGCCTACGTCGTGCAGTCCGGGCAGGTCGGCACCATCGCCTTCGAAACCCCGCTGACCGTCGACGTGTGGGAGGACAAGTCCACCCGGTCATGGGTCGTGCAAGCGTTCGCGGTGCCCGCCTTCGCGGTGGACCGGCCGTACGCGGTCAAGAAGCTCCTCGGTATCAGCTAGAGCAGAAGGGAACCGACACCATGGCTTTGGAACTCGACGACACACAGGCCGCCGTGCTGCTCGCGCTACTCGGGCTGCCCGAGGACGCCACCGACGTGCAGTTGGTGATCGACACCGTGCAGGACGCCACCCGCGATCCAATGCTCCCGCCCGCCGACGCGAAGCCGTCCGATGTCGCCGCGGCGGCCGCCAAGCACGGTCTGGAGGTCATCGACACCGCCACCGCCGACGCACTACGCCGAGACGCCGCCAGCGGCCGCGAGATCGCGGCCGCCGCTGCCAAACAGCGCATCGAGGCGTCGGTCGATAAGGCGATCGACCGCGGTGCGATCACCCTCGGCCGCCGAAAGCATTGGGTGTCGCTGATCGAGGCCGATCCCGGCATGGCCGACGTCCTCGCCGCGGTGCCCGACGAGACCGCCGTCCCGCTGAGCGAGATCGGACTCGGCGGCGACGACAGCACCGACCTCGCCAAACCCGCAGCGTGGTTCTACTGACCCACGAAACCACCTGGGACACGCACGCGCGGACGCAACCGCGCGCCCAGGGAACGCCGGACCGCCTCTGACGGGTTGCGGACCGGCACGCGGTGCGCCCGGTCGGTCTCCTTCAACGCGGGCCGGGCGCACCGCACCAAACAGCTTCGGTGTGCCTTCACAAAACGCGTGACGTCGGGTCCTAGGCTGGGCGACTCCATTGATCAAAAGGAGCGTTCCTGATGACAACGACAGCACCAACCGTCTGGACATGTGATGCGTGCGGCGATGACATCACTGACCCATCCCAAGCGTGGGTGCTGTTCAGGCGCGACGCCGACGGGAAGGATTTCGACTTCCATATCGTCCACCACAACGACTACGGCAAGCGGTGTGACCCGCCCGCGATGCCCGCCAGCATTCAACTGAGCGAACTTCTCGGCCCCGCCGGGCTGTCGGAACTCCTGTCATTCCTCAGCCCTGGGCCAATCAACGGGGGATCGCGCGTTACCGTTGCGGACATGAATGAGTTTGTGGATCTCGTTCGTCGCATTCAGGTTCCGTGGTACGAACAGGCGCGGAAGTTCTGGAACGCACCTCAGACACGGGAGTGGTTTGATGCCGGGGATACCTACGCGCCGTATCTCCCTGAGAACCTAGAGCGAATCGCGACTCAGCCCGTCGAAGAGGAGTAGACGGACCCCACCCCCGAGATTGTTGGACCCACCCCTCCGCTGACTTCCGCCGCGGTAGTCACCATTTTTTTTGCGTGCCGATAGAAAATTGGCTGGCAAGGGGAATCCTTCGCCTGTTAGGTGCGAAGATGTTGCCGTACAACAGCGCTCGCTGTTGCGGGTCAAGTTTCAACCGGCAACCTCAGGGTCGCCACGCCCTCGGTGGTTGCGCTACCCGCGCAGAAGCTCCTGGGGATGCGGACCCTGGAATCCGCGGCCCAACATCCGGTCGTGGTGCTTGAAATCCGCAACGGTCAGGGTGTTGACGGTTATGCCCGTGTAATCAGGCGCTACAGCGTCTTCACCTTCATCGGCCCGAAAGCTTTCGGCGAACCGGCCCGTGGCGAATGACCTGTCGCCCGCGCCCTGGAGTGTTCCCGCGCCTACCCCGTTGAATGCGAGCCAGAGGTATTGGTTGCCAGCGGCATTGCAGCCGTGGTCGTAATAGCGGATAAACGCTGCCAGGTGAGCATAAATCTGAAACGTCTCGCCGTCGGGGTATCCCGGCGCGTCAGCGAACGTGTCGCGGCCAAGCCGCACCCGTATCGATTCCAGCGTCGCGGGGCCAGTGTCGTAGAACATCTTCGGGTCGGTAATGGTGATCGTGTACACCTCAATCACCGCGTCGGGTGCGTGCAGGATGACCCACGCCCCTGGCAAGCGGTAGAACCGTTCCTCAATGCCGTATGCGCGGCTCAGCAGGCGCGGCTGGCCTAGCGCGGACTCGACAGTTGCGAGCGGGCGACCGATAGCCAGTTGGTCGAGGATCCGTGACTGTTCGCGCTGCCGATAAAACCGAGTGCGTCGCCAGATGCGATTCGGGACCTTCATGATGACGCCGACGATCACGGCTAGTCCAAGGATGATCGCCACCAAAGAGTCGAAGCTGCTCAGAATGTCAGGCACCCATTCCGGCAATGCGTCTAGGAACTGTTGCACGTCAGTCGCTCCTAGACCGGTCGTGCGCCCGACGTAGCACGTCGAGCAGCACCGTCAGGATCGTGATCGCCAACTCCACAGCGGGTGCGGAACTCGGCCACACCGCCGCGGTGGTCACGGCCGCGATGCCGACTGTGAGGACGATCGACAGTTGCGGCACGACCGTAGAGGTACCGCGCTCCTCCTGGTCATCACTGTCATCGGGTGGTTTCATGTAGTAGTTCTCCTTGTCGATCTGCGAGGGTCGGTTTTGGGAGTCCTGGCGGCCCCCGTTGCAGCGGGGGCCGCCGTTCATGAGCGGTGTTGTTAAGCCAATCGCATCTCCGCTTCGTCTGCTGCTGAGTTCGTCTCCACCTCGTCGAACTCGGCGGACCCGGTCAAAGAGGCCAGCAAGTCGGCGTCGTCGATCTGCGACCCCACAGGCACCGTCTCGGGTGTTGCGTACAGCCCGCGACGGACGCCAACGATGGTCTCCTCGCTCGACAGGCGGGAAAGCAGACTGCGGATACTCGACTCCGCCCAGCCGTACTTCTCGGACAGGTCGGCGGTGATGGTCTGGGTGGTGACAGGCTCACCCGCCTCGGTCAGGTAGAGCAGGATCGTGTCACGCATAGAGGTCCTGGCGTCGCTCTTGCTGGCGCGCGTTCCGTCGACGCGGCGAGCGATCTGGCGATTGTGCTCCGAAACGCGACGGTTGTAATCGTTAATCTCACCAGTGCGTTGGCGGTTGATGGCGGTAGCGATCGCCGCCGCCTCATCGGTATCCCGCCTGGCAAGTTCCGCAAGCGACGTCGATACGGTAGAGCACCCTTTTAGCAGCAAGTCGACCTGCTTAATGTCCTCATCCAGCTTTGCCCGTTGCGCCAATAGTTCTTCACGAGCCTCTCGAAGATGCCTTTCCAGGATGGGGTTCACACCCATTGCTGCCTCCTCTCACAACATTGCCCATGCATTTGTTGCAACATCGTACTCCGGAATGCGGTGCCCGTCTGGTCGATGCTGCAGCGACACGCCGCAAACGTTCCGCGGCTACACTCGCGAGCCCGGCGCAGGGGCGCAACACCTGCGGGAATCTGTGATGTCTGTGGTTGTTTGCCATCGATCAAAACGACGGCGACGGGAGTCGGGATCGCCCGCAGATCGCCCGCAGCATTTTCGGTTTATCCGGTTCGGCGCAGTATGGCGCGCGTCGTTGACCTGCACCTTTCGTGCCGCATAAACCCCCACAACCGACGTAAACCCGCAGGTGCGGTCGTTCGCATCGAGTAGGTCAGGGGTTCGATTCCCCTTAGCTCCACTTTTTCCGGCAGGTGAACCGCCGTCGACGAGTGGCTCGGCGCCGTCGAATGGATTCCTTGCTCTGCGGTTGATCGGCAGCCGATCGACTCCCTACCGCACGCCGGACGCCAGATGCGTGTCAGCGTCCAAGCATCCTGACCGCCCCCAGTCCACCTGCAGTGTCAGAAGTCCCGGTCGGAGGACCCCGACTCGTTGGCCGTGCCGCCCGAGAGCGTGTTGCCTGCGAGGTCGGAGATTGCCGACGACGGCGACCACCTCAGCGACCCGCTCGTCAAAACCAAGGTGATGTTCCGATAGTCACCGAAAGCTGGGGAGTCGTAATCGCCGAGCACGATGGTGATCGTGTTGCCGCTCATTGTCATCGTCGAGGCGGTCCCGGTGGCTCCGAACGTGATGGGGCCGTTGCCGCCGATCTGGTATATGAAGTCGGTTCGGCCCAAGTCGATCGTGCCCAGGGGCAGCAAGGCAGTGTTGTTCGAGTTGTAGATCCGGAGCGTGTCGTTGCTGCTGCCGCCGTTGTCGCCGCGCACGACCACGTTGGTCGTGGTGCCGTTCCATCCGGCAAGGATCGAATTGGGATTGATCGGCTCACTGAAGGTGTAGGTGATCGAGTCCCCCTCCTCCAGGTACCCAGAGATGTTCAGTCCACCGCCGTTTGTGGCCTGGATGTCGACCGCGGTCGGTGCGACGTTGTCGATGACGGTGATGCTGACGGTGGCTGTGTTGCTGGTGGCGGTGCCGTCGGTGGCTTTGTAGGTGAAGCTGTCGGTGCCGGTGTAGTTCGCGGTGGGGGTGTAGGTGAAGCTGCCGTTGCTGTTGAGCGCCACGGTGCCGTGGGCGGGTCCAGCGACCAGAGTTGCGCTGAGGGTGTTGCCGTCGACGTCGTTGTCGTTGCTCAGCACGTTCCCGCTCAGCGCGGTTCCCTGGTTGGTCGAGGCCGAGTCGTTGACGGCAGTGGGGGCGTCATTGACGGCGTTCACGGTGACAATAACCGTGGCGACGTTGCTGGTGGCGGTGCCGTCGGTGGCGGTGTAGGTGAAGCTGTCGGTGCCGTTGTAGTTCGTGGTCGGGGTGTAGGTGAACGTGCCGTTGCCATTCAGCGTGAGGGTGCCGTGGCTGGGTCCGTTGACCACTGTTGCGGTGAGCGTGTCGCCGTCGACATCGATGTCGTTGGTCAGCACGTTGCCGGAGAGTTGGACGTCCTCGTTGGTGGCGAACGCGTTATTGACGGCGGTGGGGGTGTCGTTGACCGGGTTCACCGTGATGGCGACGGAGGCGACGTTGCTGGTGGCGGTGCCGTCGGTGGCGGTGTAGGTGAAGCTGTCGGTGCCGTTGTAGTTCGCGGTCGGGGTGTAGGTGAACGTGCCGTCGCTGTTGAGGGTCAGGGCGCCGTGGCTGGGTCCGTCGGCCAGCGTTGCGGTGAGTGTGTTGCCGTCGGCGTCGGTGTCATTGGCGAGGACGTTGCCGTTGACGGCCGACTCCTCACTCGTCGTGTAGGCGTCGTTCACGGCGGAGGGGGCGTCGTTGACTGTCGTGACGGTGATCGTGACAACTGCGGTGGTGCTGTTGGCGACACCGTCGTTGGCTGTGTAGGTGAAGACATCGGCGCCGTGGTAGCCGGTGTTGGGGGTGTAGGTGAAGCTGCCGTCGCTGTTGAGGGTGAGGGTGCCGCGGGTCGGTCCGGTGACCAGTGTTGCGGTGAGTGTGTTGCCGTCGGCGTCGGTGTCGTTGGTCAGGACGTTGCCGGTCAGCTGGGTGTCTTCGTTGGTGGTGACGCTGTCGTTGGTTGCGACGGGGGTGTCGTTGACGGGGTCGACGGCGATGCTGACCGTGCTTACCGCGCTGGTGGCGGTGCCGTCGGTGGCGGTGTAGGTGAAGCTGTCGGTGCCGTGGTAGTCGGCGTCGGGGGTGTAGGTGAAGGTGCCGTCAGCATTGAGGACCAGGTTCCCGTGCGTGGGTCCGTCTACAAGAGTGGCGGTCAGTGAATCGCCCTCGACATCAACATCATTGGTGAGGACGTTGCCCGAGACTGGGGTGTCCTCGTCGGTGGTGAAGCTGTCACCGGTCGCCACCGGCACATCGTTGACAGACGAAATTGAAACTGTCACCAGGGCGCTATCCGTCAGCGCTGCGTCACCGGCGGTGTAGGTGAAGCTGTCGGTGCCGGTGTAGTCGGCGTCGGGGGTGTAGGTGAAGGTGCCGTCGCTGGTGAGGACCAGGGTGCCATGAGTGGGTCCGGCGACCAGTGTGGCGGACAGGCTGTCGCCTTCGGCGTCGGTGTCGTTGGCGAGCACGTTGCCGGCCAGCGGGGTGTCTTCGTCGGTGGTGTAGCTGTCGTTGACGGCAATCGGAGCATCGTTGATGGCGGTCACGGCAATCGTCACCAGTGCTGTATTGCTGGTGGCCGTTCCATCCGAAACCTGGTAGCTGAAGCTGTCGACACCGCTGTAGTCGGCGGTGGGAGTGTAGGAGAAGCTGCCGTCGGGATTGAGGACCAATGTGCCGTGAGCCGGTCCGGAGAGCAAAGCAGCGGTAAAGGTGTCGCCGTCGACGTCGACATCGTTGGTCAACACGTTGCCCAGCAGACTGCTGTCCTCGCCGGTCGAATAGGAATCGTTGTTGGCGACAGTGGCGTCGTTGACGGGGTTGACGGTGATGGTGACGGTGGCGGGGGTGCTGGTGGCGGTGCCGTCGGTGGCGGTGTAGGTGAAGGA
>CAXEZH010000359.1:0-9484 GCA_964000695.1 uncultured Mycolicibacterium sp.
ACCCATGGAATCGTCCAATCGAGAGGCATTGAATGGAGTCATGAGCAACGACACCACCCTCGTTCTGGGGGCTACTGGTAAGACCGGTCGGCGGGTGGCCGCCCGACTGCGGATGCATCGCGTCCCGGTGCGCGCCGCGTCACGATCGAGCCGGACGCCGTTCGACTGGTCCGACCCGACCACATGGGATCCAGCGCTGCGCGGCGTCGCCGCGGTGTACATGGTGGCTCCCGGCACGCCCGGACCGGCGCACGAGTTCGTCGCCCGGGCCGAGTCCGCGGGCGTGAAGCGGGTGGTGCTGCTGTCCGGCCGCGGCGCCGACACGTGGGGAGACACCACGTTCGGCCTGGAGATGCGCGACGCCGAGGCGGCGGTGCGCTCCTCGGCGCTGGAGTGGACGGTGCTGCGTCCGAACAACTTCGCACAGAACTTCAGCGAAGAGCTCTGGTATGCACCGGTGCTCGCGGGGGAGCTGGCCTTGCCTGGAGGCGACGTGGCCGAGCCGTTCATCGACATCGAGGACGTTGCCGACGCCGCCGCCACCGTGCTGACGCAACCGGGACAGCACGCCGGGAAGATCTACGAGCTCAGCGGTCCGCGCTCGATCACCTTCTCCGAGGCGGCCGAGTTGATCTCGCTGGCGGCCGAGACACCCGTTGTCTACCGGTCGATCTCACCGGCTGAGTACACCGAGGCTCTGGTCCGCGAGGGCCTGACCGAGCAGGACGCGAGTCACATCAGCGAGATGTTCGTGATGATGCAGCGTGGCGTGCTGGCCGATCCCACCGACGGAGTGATGACCGTACTCGGCCGCCCTGCGCGCACATTCGACGACTACGTGCTGCGCAGCGCGGCGACAGGGGTGTGGCGGCGCTGAGCGTCCCGCGGCTACCCCACCCGGGCGACCACGAACACCCGCCGGAACCGGAAGAACGTCGTGCCGTCCGCGCGAGGCGGGTAGGCGGCGTCGAGCAACGGGACGAGTTCGGCGCCGAACCGCGCCCACGCGGCGTCGTCGAGCAGTCTGCGTACGGGGCGCAGCGCCGTGCCCGCGATCCAGTGCAACACCGGGTCGGGTCCGCTGAGGCGGTGCACATAGGTCGTCTCCCACGCGTCGACCGCGCACCCCGCGTCGACGAGCAGACCGGCATACTCCGCCGGGGTGCGCACCGCATCGTCGCCGAGTGCGGCGCCGGCCAGTGTCGGCGACCAGTGCGGCCGACCCGCCACCGCCCGCACCGCCCGATGCGACGGTGCGTCGAAGTTCCCGGGGACCTGGACTGCGATCCAGGACCCCGCCGCAAGCAGACCTGCCCAGCGAACCAGCAGGTCCGGGTGCTCGGGAACCCAGTGCAGGACCGCGTTGCACACCACGACGTCGGTGTCGGGCGCGGGCGTCCAGCTCCGCACGTCACCCACGTGGGCGTCCAGCCCCCGCGCCCGGGCTGCGTCGATCATCTCGGGCGAGGAGTCCCACGCCTCGATCACCACGCCGGGCCAGCGGCGCGCCATCGTCTCGGTCAGGTTGCCGGGGCCGCAGCCGAGGTCGACCACCCGGCGCGGCTGCTCGGCACCGACCCTGGTCAGCAGGTCCACGAACGGCCTACCCCGTTCGTCGGCGAACGCCAGATAGCTTTCCGGATGCCACACCACACCAGTGTGGCCCGTGTCGAGAGTTAGCATGCCAAGGGTGGAGCCCGAGCCCCTGCCGGAACCGCCCATCCCCGTTCCGGACGTCCCCGGAGCCGACGCGACGGCACGCGGCCTGCCGCGCCGCGCCGACCTGACCACACGGCAACGCCTGCTGGTGGATTCGTCGGCACTGGCCGATCTGGCGTTGCGGACCTCCATCGCCTCGCTGCTCAGCGCCACGATGGTGCCCACAGTCGCCGGGGTTCTGCGCCGCTCGCAGTCCCGCGCCGAACGTGAACACCTCGAGTTCTACGCCGAGCTGGCGGCGGCCGCAGATCCGCACCGGGCCTTCCCGGCGCCGACCGAACCGCCGCGGGTGTCGTCGCGGGCGGCCAATCCGGTGGCCGAGTGGTTCGCCCACGGCAACGTGCGTAACCTGCGTTTCCACAGCACATTCCAGGCCGTCAACCCCGCGCTGCGGGACCAGTGCCGTGGCTATGTGCGCAACAACGTGGTGCATGCCCAGCACTGGCGCCATCACGACGGTCCGCGCCCGACCCTGTGCGTCATCCACGGCTTCATGGGCTCGGCCTACCTGTTCAACGGCATGTTCTTCTCGCTGCCGTGGTTCTACCGGTCCGGCTACGACGTCATGCTCTACACCCTGCCGTTCCACGGCCGCCGCGCCGAGAAGTACTCGCCCTTCAGCGGTTACGGCTACTTCGCGCACGGGTTCTCCGGCTTCGCCGAGGCCATGGCGCAGGCGGTGCACGATTTCCGTTCGGTGCTGGACTATCTCGAGTTCACCGGCGTCGACCGCATCGCGCTGACCGGCATGTCGCTGGGAGGTTACACGTCAGCGCTGATCGCCAGCGTCGACGACCGTATCCAGGCGGTCATCCCGAACGTTCCCGTGGTCACTCCCGACCGCACCGTCGACGAGTGGTTTCCGGCCAACAAGGTGGTGGCATTGCGCGACCGGCTCGCGGGCACCGACTCAGCACTGGTCGACGCGGCGACCATGTACTCCTCGCCGCTGAACTACCGGCCCATACCCGCCAAGGACCGGCGGCTGATCATCGCCGGTCTGGGTGACCGGCTCGCGCCGCCCGAGCAGGCCGAGATGCTCTGGAAACACTGGGATCACTGTGCGTTCCACTGGTTCCCCGGCAACCACGTGCTGCATGTGAGCCAGCCGGACTACCTGCGCCGGATGACCCGGTTCCTCGGGGAGTTCATGTTCGACTGAGTTGGGTTCCCGCCGGCCAACCCAGCGTCGAGAGGGTGTGCGCCGAGACCGTGACCGGGCGGCCTGGCAGCCGGCGATCGGAGGTCGGCGACAACGCTGCGGTCACGAGGCCGTGCAGCCCGTTCTCCGCGGTCAGTCCGGACGTCGGCGCCTGTGCGGCCGGTTGCTCGGCGGTGCGCAGGACGCACGCCGCCACCAGCGCGGGATCGGCTCTGCTGCCGCTGAACTCCAGGACAGTCCACGTCTCGGCCGCGCCGAGCGACCCGATGGCCTGCAGCGTGTCGGTCAGCGTCTCGTCGACGGTGATCCGGTAGGCCGCCAGATATCCCCGCTCGTCGGCGATGGCGCGCCACGTCTCTTTCGCCTGTGCGGCCGTGACGGGTTCGACGGTGTGGACGGTGGTGACCTCGAATCCCGACTCCCGCAGATGGTCGGCGAGTCTGCGCGCGGCGACCTCAGCCGTGTCCTGCAGCGGGATACGCGACGAGCGCGCCGACAACGCGGCGACGTTGTCCGCGGCGCCCAGGGTCAGCCCCACCCAGGTGGTGTGCACGCCGTCGCGGTCGCGGGCGGTGACGCGAACCTTGTCGAAGCGCAGTCCGTACCGGTCGAGATAGCCGGCGATCAGATCGATCGGCAGGTGCTGCCGCTCGCGTGCGGCGACCTCGAGGGCCACCGTGGTGTGCTCCGAGGAATGATGGGAGCCCTCGGCGCCTCCACTGCGGCGGCGCCGCATCGCGACGCGGCGCGCGATCAGCGTCGTCACGAAATCGCCTCGCCACCAGGCGAACACGATGACCAAGACACCGACGGCGATCCCGAGTAGCCAGCGGTCACCGACCGAATCCCACGGGAAGGCCAGCGCGGCGGGGATCCCCACCAGCAGCCCAAGGCTGAGACGGACGATCATGGCGTCGGGTCCTTCCGTTTTCTGCTCACCACGACGGTGACGAGCACCAACAGCGCCAGCACGCCCGCACCGGTGAAGGCGATGATTCGTGGGATGGGGTCGGGCGGTGGCGGTGGTAGCGGCGCCGCGATCTCACGGACCGCCGCGGGATCGGTGTCCGCAGCGGCGGGCACGTTCCAGGTGAGCGCGGCGAGCGGGTCGATGCTGCCCGCACCGACCAGGTTGGACGGGGCACGGGCGGCACCGTGGGCGGTCGCCGTGATCCGGTCGATGACCTGCCGGGCGTTGAGATCGGGGAATCGGCTGCGCACCAACGCCGCGACACCGGAGGCGTACGCGGCGGCATAGCCCGTGCCGCTGATCGGCACCAGCCCCTTCTGGTTGTCCGGCATCCCGTTGGCCAGCCCGCCCCCCTCGGCGTTGCTGACCGAGGAGATACCCTCGCCGGGTGCCGCCACCCCGACCCAGGGCCCGGCCATCGTGAAGGACGTGGCCTGTCCGCCGGGCCCCACGGCACCCACCGAGAGTACGTAGGGCTGCCACCACGACGGCACCGACAGCGTCGTGGCGCCGTCCCAGTTCCGCGGGTCACCGGGCCGCGCGACATCACCGAGTGGATTGCTGTCACACGCTGTGCCAGTGAACATTCCGCGTGAGGTGTCGCCGGCGGCTGCCACGATCACCGCGTCCTTGTCGACGGCGGCGTAGCGCAACGCAGCACCCAGCGCGCTCTGATCGACGTCGGCCCCGGCCGGAATACACGTCGCGACCGAGATGGTGATGACCCGCGCCCCCTGGTCGGCGGCGCGCACCACGGCGCGCGCCAGCGTGTCGACGGCCACCACCGCCTGCGCCAGCGCGGGATCTTCGCCGAGACTGCGCGGAGCGTAGTGCGCCGAGCTCTGCCGGATGGACAGCAGGCGCGCGCCGGGCGCGACACCCGAGAACCCGTCGGGCCCGGGCTGGCCCGCGATCAGCCCCGCGACGAGCGTGCCATGCCCGTCGCAGTCGGTCAGGCCGTCGGTGTCGGCGACGAGGTCACCGCCCGCCTCGACGACGGGCAGCCGCGGCCCGGGAGTCACGCCGGTGTCGAGGACTGCGACCAGCTGTCCGTCACCGCGGCTGTGTTGCCACGCCTCGGGCAAGCCCAGCGACGCCTGGCTCGCGGTGACCGCACCGGGCTCGGTGCCGGGCAGCACACCGGTGGCCGTGCAGTCACTGCGCTGGGCCATCGGCTCGACCGGGCCCGCGCTGCCCGCCGGCGGGGTGGCCTGCGGGTCGACCTGCGGCGGCGCGACCGCCCCGGCGGGTGCGCCGCTGACCGCGAGCAGCACCAGGGCCGTCGCGACCACGCCTACCCGGGTGGGTGCTGAGAGGGCGATCATCGCTCAGAACCCGTTGAGCGCCCAGGTGAACAGCCCCACCAAATAGGCCATCACCGGGATCACCGAGGCGTCGAGGGCGGACGCGAGGAAACCGAGCAGCCGGCGCATCGGCAGCGAATAGGTTGCCGGCTCGGCGATGCCCGGGTTCAACGCGATCACCACCCAGGCCGCCGCCAGGGCCACCAGGACCGCCAGCGACCACCACATCGCGGTGTACTGCCCGGCGGCGGTGAACCCCACCACCAGCGCGGTGGTGATCAGGTAGGGATGGCCGAGCAGCCACGCCTTGCACGGCGCGGAGTCCCACACCCGGGCCCGCAGCGCGGCGGCCACGGCGCTGGCCACGACGAGGTACCACGCCCACGGCGACACCGCGCCCTCTCCGGTGACGGCCGGCCACAGCACCGCCAGCGAACCCGTCACGGCCAGCAGCACACCGGCGGCGATGAACCCTGTCTGGTGGGAGTCACCGACCCGGATGCGGCGGGGCAGGTCTTCGAGCACCCGCAGCGGCAGCGCCGACGGCGTGGGGTCTCCGGGAGCGGGGATGACGGGGACCGGCAGCCGCGCGCACATCGCAGACAGTTGCGCGGCCTGCACGGTGATCACCAGCGCGACCAGGATCAGCCCACACCCCACGGCCACCGGCGACAACGTCCACAGCGATACCGCCGCGGCCGCCGCAGCCACCGTCAGCGCCGTCGCGGCGGCGGCGGTGAACACGGCGATGGCACGTTGTCCCACGGTGATGCTGATGACCGACCACGCCGCCACCCCTGCGGCGGCGAGCAACACCTGCGCGGCGCCGAAATCACCCGGCACCGCCAGCGCGAACGCGGCGGCGATCGGGGGCAGCGCGGCCACGGACAGGGCTGTCGCCAACCGCGGCGACCCGGTTCTGCTCAACAACGTGCCGAGCACCGCGACCACGGCGACCGCGCTGACGGCGAACACACCGTAGGCCGTTCCGGTGACGACCCGGTGCACGATCGACACGCCCGTGGCGACGAGGATCAGCGCGATGACCGCCAGCGCCGCGGCACGCCTGATGTGGTCCACCCCCCACGGCCGTTCCCGCGCCGCCGAGAAGATCATCGCGGCATCGGCGATGTCCTCGACCAGCCGGGGTGCGGGCGGCCCCGGCGGGACCGGTTGCAGCGCAAGGAGGTCGCCGTCGACCACACCGACCGTGTCCAGCGTCGCGTCGCGGCTGAACGGGGCGCCGCCGATCGGGGCCAGGCTGAGTTGCTGGGCCGCGTCGGCGGTGTCGTCGCTCGGCGACACGAGGCGCTGCACCGCCGGGATGATCTCACGCAGCGGCAGTTCGGCGGGCAGTGCGACCTCGGTGATCCGGCCGCTGCCGAACACCGCTATCCGCACGATCGGCATTCTCATGTTCTCGGATGTCGCGGTGCTGGTCGACAGCGCCGAACCGTTGGTTCCGGGGGTGTTCATCACCGGGTCTGACATTGCTCTTCTCTTTCACGCGTGGGGAGGTCGAAGTCCCGGTTGCCGCCGTGGCGGGGAAACCAGGGCCCGTCGGGTAATTCGGCGTTCAGGCGTTCCACGCCGGCGGCGACTGCGGCGGGGTGACCGGCGGCGAAGGTGGACACCCATTGACCGTCGAATGCTCTGGTCGGGCTGACCAACACCCGACCGACCGTGGTGTCGACGACGCTGACGCCGACGTCGGTGCTGACGCGGTGACCGTCGCGGTGCTGGCCGGCGACGATCTCGACGTAGCTGCGGTCCCCGTCGAACGCGGCCACCACCACGGGACGCGCGGATGCGGGGATACCGAGATGGTCGAGCATGTCGTGCACCGAGGCGCCGTTGCGGATCCGCTCGTCAGCCTTGGCGCCGGTGTGCGCCGGCAACGAGAACTCCTCGAAGCGCGCGGGCCGCTGCCCGGACAATCCGACCGTCAGCACCGGCACCAGCGCCTCGGGGTGGTCGATCTCCAACTCCGTGAACGTGACCAGTGCTGCGCTGCGCAAGGCGACCACAGTGCCCGCCCGGTCGCGGGCCACGACGCCGCGCAGCATCTCGCCGCGGCCGGCGACGAATCGGAGCTCGAGCCACCGCGCGGGCCGGCACACCGACCGGATCCATTGCGCGACCGAAGGATCGACCTGTCCGTCGGCGTTCATCACGCCCAGACGCGTCAGCTCCGCGACGCGATCGCGCTCGAACTGCGCCCGTTGCGCGTCGTCGCCGTAGGGCGGGGTGATGGCCAGCACCCACGGAAACGTTCCGGCGCCGAGCGTTTCGGCCAGGAACCAGGCCGACTCGGCAGTCAGCTCGACAGCATTAGCTCGCACGAAAGCCCATCAGCCCCACTTGGCGCCTTCGGCCTGGTCGCGGGCGGCCATCGACGTGGTGTTCATCTCGTGGGTGCTGGCCATCGCGCGATACGCGCGTACCAGCTCCTCCAGCGCGGTGTTCCATTGGGCCTGCCAGGCCTGATATGTCATGCCGGTGTCACCCTGCCAGGCACCGCGCAGCGCGGCCTGCTCAGCGGCGACCTCGGCGCCGACGGCGTGCAACGCGCCCGCATAGCTGGACATCTCACCGGCGTGCGAGAGCATCGCCGGGTAGTTGTACATGATCTGCGACATCGAAAGTCCTTCTGCGGTGGTCGGGTTGGGATCGGGTCAGATGCCGGTGTAGGTGCTGGCGGCTGCGGCGTCCTCGGCGACGTAGGAGGCGGCGGCGTCACCGACGTTGGCCTGCGCGAGATCCAGCAGCGCGTTGATCTTGGCCGAGACCTCGACGAAGCGCGCATGGGCGGCCTGGAAGGCCGCCGACGACTCGCCCATGTGGAACGCCTGCGCGGACTGGGCGGCCTGCTCCGCCTGGGCGATCGTGCTGCGCATCAGGGCCGCCTTGGCCCCGAACGCGCTCTCCGAGGCGACCAGCTGCGGGATATGAGCATCGAGAAGGCTCATGGGTTTTCCTCTCTGTGGTGGTTGTCGTCTGCGTCTATGGGGGTTTCGGGGTCCCAGCTGCCCGGCAGCATCGGACTCTTGGGCCCGCCGCCGAACGAGTCTCCGGCCAGCGTGGTCAAACCGCCCGCCTGCTCGGTGCCCGTGCTGACGGTGCCGGAGAACCCCATCGGTCCGGCTCCGCGCGCCGAGGCGCTCACACCCGGCTCGGGCGTGGGCGGGTCGGAGTCCGGTTCGTCCTCGTAGTCCATGACGGCGTCGGCGTAGCCGCGGCCCTTGATGTCTTCTTTCTGTCTGCGGCGCCGCCGGCGTCGTTCGGCGGCTGATGCGGCGATGCCCGATGCGGCTGCGGGGATCGTCGCCGAGGGCGCCTTCGCCCCGGTCGAGTCGCGGACGGTGGGTGACAGCCCGCCGTCGGGGTCGCGGCCCACCACCGCGTACGGCGCCAGTGGGGCTGCGGCCGTGGCCGGCGACGCTGCGCCGGGGGCCGATCCGGCGGAGACGGTGTTGACCGCGGGCGCCGCGCTGCCCGGCGCGGTAGGTGAGAGCGGGGCGGCCGGCAGGCCCTGGTCGCTGCGGGTGGGTGACTGCCCCTGGGCGGCCGGTGCGGTCTCCTCGGCCGGTTCCTCGGCCGGAGGCTGTTCGGGCAGCCGGTCGAGCAGGTAGGCGCCGATCCCCAGCACGATGCCCAGCGCCGCGCCCACCAGCGGGGCCAGCAGCAGTGAGGGATACAGGATCGAGGCGCCGATCCACGAAACCGCCTGGTAGGCCACCGCGAACAGGAACGGCCCCCAGGTGATCAGCGCCTGCGCCGGGTTGGTGAGGAAGTCGGTGATCAGCTGGATCGTGTTGCCGATCGGGTTGCGCAGGAAGTCGATGATGGGCTCGAACAGGAACCGCAGGATCTCGCCATAGAACCGGATCAGGTCGGCGATGATGTCGCCGAGATCGAAGGAGCTGCCCGCTTCGGCGGCCTGCAGCTGCGCGGCCGCGGCCATCGTGTCCGCGGCGGCGCGCCCGGCCTCGCCCACCCCGGGCATCAGGATGAACGGCGCCGGGGCGGACGTCGGTGTGGCGGCGACGGCCGCACCCGAGACCGCCTGGTAGGTACCCATGGTGGTGGCGGCCTGGATCCACATCCGCACGTAGTCGGCTTCGTTGAGCGCGATCGGGATGGTGTTGATGCCAAGGAAGTTGGTGGCCACCAGCACCGCGTGGTTGGTGTGGTTGAGGGCGAGCTCCGGCAGGGTGGGCATCGCCGCCAGCGCGCTCGAGTAGGCCGCAGCCGCGGTCTCGTGCTGTGCCGCGGTCACCGTTCTGCCGGCGCTCTGCTGAGCGAGCCAGGCCAGATAAGGGGCGTGCG
>CAXEZH010000360.1:0-2946 GCA_964000695.1 uncultured Mycolicibacterium sp.
CGCGGCCGCGCCGATCCGTGCCCGGGCCGCCGGGTCCAGCAGCGGTGAGGGCGCCTCCTCGATCACCTTCTGATGCCGGCGTTGCAGACTGCATTCCCGTTCACCGAGATGCAACACGTTGCCGTGGCCATCGGCGAGCACCTGCACCTCGATGTGTCGCGGGTTCAGCACGAACCGCTCGATGAACAGCGTCTCGTCACCGAACGCCGACGCGGCTTCGCGCCGGGCCGACGCGAGAGCGGCGGGCAGCTCCGCGGCGTCGTGCACGACGCGCATTCCCTTGCCGCCCCCGCCCGCCGACGGTTTGACCAGCACCGGGTAACCGACCTCAGCGGCACCGGCGATCAGATCCTCGTCGGTCAGGCCGGGTCGGGACACTCCGGGAACGACGGGTACCCCGAACGCCGAGACCGCTGCCTTCGCGGCGATCTTGTCGCCCATCGTCTCGATGGCCCGCACCGGCGGACCGATGAAGGCCACGCCCTGGCGGTGCAGCGCGGCGGCGAACGACGCATTCTCCGAGAGGAAGCCGTAGCCGGGATGCACCGCTTGCGCACCGGTGCGCTCGACCGCATCCAGGAGTGCGTCGATACTCAGGTAACTCTGCCGGGCCGGCGCGGGGCCGAGCCGGACGGCGACGTCGGCCTCGCGAACATGACGTGCGTCGGCGTCGGCGTCGCTGAACACCGCGACCGAACGAATCCCCATGGCCCGCAACGTGCGGATGACGCGCACCGCGATCTCGCCCCGGTTGGCGACCAGCACCGTATCGAAGGTCTGCGAAGAATTCATGGCCTGTGTCATCTGCCCATCACATCCTGAACACGCCGTAGGACACCGGCTCCACGGGAGCCTGGCCGACGACTGAAAGTGCCAGTCCGACAACCATTCTGGTGTCGACCGGGTCGATCACGCCGTCGTCCCACAACCGGGCCGTCGAATAGTACGGGTTGCCCTGGTGTTCGTACTGGGCGCGGATGGGTGCCTTGAACGCCTCTTCTTCCTCCGCGGTCATGTCCCCGCGCACGGTGGCCAGTACCGACGCGGCCTGTTCCCCACCCATCACCGAGATCCGGGCGTTCGGCCACATCCACAGGAACCGTGGGGAGTAGGCCCGACCGCACATCGAGTAGTTTCCGGCGCCGTAGGAGCCGCCGATCACGACGGTCAGCTTGGGTACCCGGGCGCACGCGACCGCGGTGACCATCTTGGCGCCGTGCTTGGCGATGCCCCCCGCCTCGTAGTCACGGCCCACCATGAATCCGGAGATGTTCTGCAGGAACAGCAGTGGTACCAGACGCTTGTCGCACAGCTCGATGAAATGTGCACCCTTGACCGCGGACTCGCCGAACAGCACGCCGTTGTTGGCGACGATGCCGACCGGGTGGCCGTGGATGCGGGCGAAGCCGGTGACCAGGGTGGTCCCGTAATTGGCCTTGAACTCGTCGAATTCGCCGCCGTCGACGATGCGGGTGATCACCTCGTGCACGTCGTAGGGCACGCGCGAGTCGACCGGAACCACGTCGTAGAGTTCGCGCTGGTCGGCCACCGGCTCACCCATCGGCAGCACCTCCCAGGGTGGAGCGGCCGGCGGCGCCAGCGTGCCGACGATGCGGCGCACGATGCGCAACGCATCACGATCGTCGTGCGCGAGGTGGTCGGTGACACCGGAGACCTTCGAATGCAGCTCGCCACCCCCGAGTTCCTCTGCGGTGACGACCTCGCCGGTGGCCGCTTTCACCAGCGGCGGCCCGCCGAGGAAGATGGTGCCCTGGTCGCGAACGATGACCGCTTCGTCGCTCATGGCCGGCACGTAGGCGCCACCGGCGGTGCACGAGCCCAACACCGCAGCGATCTGCGCGATCCCCTGCGCACTCATCGTGGCCTGGTTGTAGAAGATCCGCCCGAAGTGCTCGCGGTCCGGGAAGACCTCGTCCTGGCGGGGCAGGAACGCTCCCCCGGAGTCGACGAGATACACGCAGGGCAACCGGTTCTGCAGCGCGATCTCTTGTGCGCGCAGATGCTTCTTGACCGTGACGGGATAGTAGGTGCCACCCTTGACCGTCGCATCGTTGGCCACGATCATGCATTCCCGCCCCGCCACCCGACCGATGCCGGCGATCATGCCCGCGCCCGGGCATTCGTCGTCGTACATCCCGTCGGCGGCCAGGGCGGCGAGTTCGAGGAACGGGCTGCCCGGATCGAGCAGGCCGTCGACCCGGTCGCGTGGCAGCAGCTTGCCCCTGCCGACGTGGCGGTCGCGGGCCCGCTGCGGCCCGCCCAGCGCGGCGGTGGCCAGTTTGGTGCGCAACTGCTCGACTAGCGCGAGATGGTCCTCACGGTGGGATGTCCGCGCTGCCATCGATGCCCGCCTCAACTCGAGTTAATGACCACTAACCGGTGGTATGTTAATCATGATTAACTCGACTTGTCCACCATCGTCGCGCCGGAGGTTCGCGTCATGACCGCTACCGACGCCGCCTCGCGGCGCAGTCGCGCGAAATCCGATCGTCGCAGCCAGCTGATCGCCGCGGCCGAGAGGCTGATCGCCGAAAACGGCTATCTGGCCGTGCGCCTGGAGGACATCGGCGCTGCGGCCGGGGTGAGCGGACCGGCGATCTACCGACACTTCCCCAACAAAGAAGCACTGCTTACCGAGCTGCTGGTCGGCATCAGCACCCGGCTGCTGGCCGGCGCCTCGGCTGTCGCGGAGGCCGCGGCCGACGCTGAGTCAGCGCTGGCCGCGCTGATCGACTTCCACCTCGACTTCGCGCTCGGGGAATCCGATCTGATCCGAATCCAGGACCGCGACCTGGGAAACCTCCCGGCCCCGGCCAAACGCCAGGTGCGCCGCGCGCAGCGTCAATACGTCGAGATCTGGGTCGCGGTGCTGCGCCGCCGCAACCCGACGGTGACGGAGACGGAAGCCCGGGTGATGGCGCATGC
>CAXEZH010000361.1:0-4299 GCA_964000695.1 uncultured Mycolicibacterium sp.
AAGCGTCTCGTGTTCGCCACCGACTACCTCCAGACGCTTGCCCAGCCCCACGTCAGGGTCGTCTCCAGTCCCGCCCGAGCCCTGCGGGCGAGATCGCTGGTGACCGAGGACGGTACCGAATTGGGCGTCGACGTCGTGGTGTGCGCGACGGGATACGCCGCCGCGGACTACCTGGGGCAACTCGAGGTCCGCGGAGCCGACGGAGCGGCGCTGAGTCAGGTCTGGCGCAACGGGGCGTTCGCCTACCTGGGAATGGCCGTTCCCGGCTTCCCCAACTTCTTCATGCTCTACGGACCCAACACCAACGTCGGATCCAACAGCGTCATCTTCATGCTCGAAGCCCAGGCGCGCTACCTGGTGCGTGCGCTGAAACATCTGCGCCGCAAGGAGTCCACCTACATCGAAGTGCGTGCCGAGGTGGTGACGAAGTTCCTGGCCAGGATCGACACCTGGATGCAGGGCACCGTGTGGCTGACGCGGTGCAGCAACTATTTCCGAGCCGCGAACGGCCGCGTCGTCACCCAATGGCCGCGCAGTGCGCGCGACTTCTGGCTCAGGACGAGGTGGTTTCGTCCCGCCGACTACACCTTCGAGGCGCCCGCAGCCCGCCCGGTCATCGAGGTGGGCGCCCAGAGCGCGGGACGGAGGTAGCTTCGGTGGTGCCCCCGCAAGCGCCAGGCGACGACATCGGCAGACGACTCGACCCTGCGCTCGAGCACTTCGCCGGCATCCGCACCGACCTGTCTCCGGCCGTCCTGGGGGCGGTGCGGGACTCGCTCAACCAGCGGCGGGCCGAGGCCGCACCGACCGTCGACGACGTCGGCGTGGAGATCGAGCAGCGCGAAATCCGGCTTGCAGCACAGCAGTCGGTGCGTGTCCGGATCTACCGCGGCGCACCGGCCCCGTCTCCCGCGTTGCTCTACTTCCATTCGGGCGCCTTTGTGCTCGGTAACCTCGACACCGATCACCGCCAGTGCGTGGAATTCGCCAGACGGGGCCGGTGCACCGTGGTCTCGGCCGAATACCGACTGGCTCCTGAGCATCCGTTCCCCGCCGCCGCCGACGACGCCCTGGCGATACTGCGGTGGGCGGTCGACGCCGCCGTGGAAGTCGGTCTCGACACCGCCGCTCTGGCTGTCGGTGGCAGCAGCGCCGGCGCGTCGCTGGCCGCGCGACTGGCCCAGTGCGCTGCGGCCGGCGAGGCCCCGCCGGTGATGTTCCAGCTGCTGCACCAACCCGTGCTCGACGACCGGCCCTCGCCGTCGAAGGACGAGTTCACCACCACACCGGGCTTCGACGCCGACGCGGTGGCGTGGATGTGGCGGCACTACCTCGCCGATACGCCGCCGTCGGCAGACGCCGCCCCTGCACGGGCCGAGGAGCTGGCCGGTCTGGCACCGGCGTTGATCACCTGTTCAGAACTCGATCCGCTACGCGACGAGGCCGTCGACTACGCGCTCCGCCTCATGTGGGCCGGTGTGCGTACCGAGTTGCACGTCTTCGCCGGCACGTGTCACGGCTTCGATTCACTGCTGCCCGAGTGGGAGGTCAGCACGCAGCTGTTCGAAATCCAGGGGTCCGCACTGCGGCGCGCCTTCTGGTGAACCGGGTCGCTTCCCGACGGTGACCGGCGGCGTCACCCCAACTCGCGGGCGACCGCGGCATGGTAGGCGTCGATGTTGGCCGGGTTGACGGTGCGAAAGAAGCCGTCGGGCAACGGATGGTCTCTGTACGCCTCGATCGTCATCGTGCGACGGAACAGGGTGATGTTCTCTCCGGGACGGCTGAACTCGTACTGCACCGTGATCCGTCCCGGCATGCCGCCTTCGCCGTCGCTGTCATGGCCGAGGTTGCCGACCGAGGTGAACATCCACAGCTTCGGACGGGTCGCCATCGCCAGATGCCAGGTGAAGATGCGGTTGCCGTCCGGACCCGTCTCGGTCCACGTGTCGCCGACCTCGAGTGGAAGCTTCTCGGGCACCTGGCCGACGTGGGCGCTGCCGGGGTAGGTCTTCGGCCAATTGACAGGATTGGTCACGAAATCGTAGATCTGTTCGGGAGGTTGGGTGAACGCCGTTTCCGACGTCGTCGTCACGATCCCCACTGTGCTCCGTCCTGCGCCGCGGCCCGCTGAGGTGCGCACCGACCCAAGCTTTACAAACTATCGGGTCGATGTCACGCTTCGGTTTGGTGCGGCAGGGAAAGGTGGATAGCGGTGGACTTCTCCGAAGTAGTGCTCTGCGACGAGGATCGGTTGTTCCAGACCGAACTGCGCGCTTTCCTCGCCGATGTGGTCACCGCCGACGTGATCAGCCGCGATCGCCAGACGGGGGACAACTTCGACGAGGGCGTCCACCTGGCCCTCGGCGCCGCGGGATATCTCGAGCGGGATTGGCTCCCGGAGAGCCAGGGCGGGTTCAGCGCGGTCCAGCGCCGGATCTGGGAGCTCGAGATAGGGCGGGCCCACACGCCGTGGTTCCATTGGGGCACGACAGCGATGGTGGCGAACGCCGTCCACGATTTCGGCTCTGCCGAGCTGCGCGACGAGGTGTTGGCCAAGACGCTGTCCGGGCACTACCGACTGTGCCTGGGGTTCACCGAACCCGAGGGCGGTTCCGACGTCGCGACCTGCAAGACCCGCGCGGTGCGCGACGGTGACGGCTGGGTGATCAACGGATCCAAGATGTTCACCTCCAATGCCCACCATGCGCACTACGTGTTCCTGCTGACGAACACCAACCCGGGCGCGCCCAAGCATCAGAGCCTGACGATGTTCCTGGTACCCCTCGACGCCGCCGGGGTCGACGTCCAACCGATCCGCACCGTCGACGGCGACCGCACCAACATCACGTTCTACAGCGACGTGCGCATCGCGGACCGGTACCGCCTCGGAGACGTGGACGGCGGCTGGACGGTGCTGCGCACGGCTCTCGACGCCGAGCACGGCACCGGCGAACGTGACGACAGCGGACTGCAGAAGATCGCCACCATGACCGAGCATGCGCTGTTGCTCGCCGAGGGCCTCGATGTTGTAGCCGGCTCGTTGGCCGGCTCTGTCGTGGGTGAGGACTCGGTGGCCTACCGGCTGGGCCGCAGCGTGGCCCGCATGGAGGCAGCGCTGAGCACGCCGGGCATGTACGGCCGCGTCGCGATCGCCACGGCGTTGCGGGAGCTCAGCCCGGAGCTGATGGATGTGCAGGGCGCCTCCGGCGGCCTCGCCTCGGCCGACCTCGACGCGCAGTACCTGTTCCGTCTGGGAGTGCCGATGGGAATCTACGGTGGCACGTTGGAGGTCTTCCGCAACATGATCGCTCAACATGCGCTCGGCTTGGGGAGGCCCGCCTACGCCCCCGCAGCGGGCGGACGCTCCTAGACTCGCGGGAGTTGCGGAATCACCTCGGCGGACAGCAGCTCCAGGGTCTGTTCCGAGCATCGGTCGTGGGTGAACAGCACCAGCTGGCCGAATCCCAGCTCCATCAGTTCGCCCAGCCGGTCGACCACGGCGGACGCCGTACCGATCAGTCCCGCCTCCCGGAGGCCGAAACCCGGATCACCGAAACGCTTCTCGGCAAGCTCCCGGACCCGGGGCAGCGCGGCTTCATCGGGCGCGAGCGCCATCACGGCCTCCACTGAGAGCACGATGCTGTCGGGGTCTCGGCCGACGTCCTGGCAGATCGCGCGAAGAGCGGCGAGCTTGGCCTCGATGTCGCCCAGCGCATAGGTCGGCACATTCCAGACGTCGGCGTAGCGTGCCACCAACGGCAGGGTGTACTTCTCGCCGACCCCTCCGACGACGATCGGGGGGCGCGGCTGCTGTGTCGGCCCGGGCTTGATGGGCAGGTCGGAGACGGCGAAGTGCTCGCCGCTGAACTCGATGCGCTCTTCGCTGAACGCCTGGTGCAGGATCTGCAGCGTTTCTCCCAGCTGTGCCGACCGGGCGGCGAACGTGCCCCAGGACAGACCGGCCCGTCGGTGTTCGTCTTCGATCGATCCGCTGCCGATACCCAGCGACAGGCGCCCGCCCGAGATGTGGTCGAGGGTCGTCACCATCTTGGCCAGCATGACCGGGTGGCGAAACTGGTTGCACAGCACCATGTGTCCGATTCGGATGCGGTCGGTGCGGGCGAGCAGCGCGGTGGCCAGGGTCCACGCTTCCAGCGAGGGATGATCGGGCATACCGGGAGCAAAGAGGTGGTCGTAGAGCCATACCGAGTCGATGCCGGAGTCCTCGCACCGGCGGACACGGCGTTCGACGTCCTCGTAGGGCAGGCCCATGTGGGGCAGATAGATCCCGATCTC
>CAXEZH010000362.1:0-28590 GCA_964000695.1 uncultured Mycolicibacterium sp.
CCGGGTACACGAGCCGCTCGTGGATCTGTCCGTCGCGCAGGTACGGCTGAGCTACCGACAGCGCGATGCTGCGGCCGTGTCGGGCGCAGTGGAACGCCACCACGTCGGCCCGCTCGATCGCCCGGGCCGCCTTGAACGTGACCAGCTCGCTGTCGCCGGGGCCGAGGCCCACCGCCCAGAGTTTCCCCGGCGCCCGCTCATCACTGCCCATGGGTTGACGTTAACCCGGCCCGCCCGCGCCGGACAGGCTGAGTCCGGCGTTCCCGACAAACGTCTAGGCCCGTCGCAGGGTGAAGCCCCGAGCCGGGCGAGAGAGATCTGGTTCACAGGAAGTTCGGCTAACGTTTCATTAGACAGGTCATTAGGACAGATCAGGGGAAGGAGGCGGCTGCTCCCCGCCGTCGGCTGGCAGCGTGCCGCATAACCGGATGGCCCACAGGCAGGTGCAGGAGCTGCACGAACTCGTCGTGGCCGGCCAGGTCGACCCGACCGAGCTCGGTGACATGGCGCTCCGTGACGTCGTCGCCGACAGCTGGCGCCGAAGCATCAGCAGGGGTGTCGATCCCGATCGCCAAGGCCCTCAGTCGGCAGACGACAACGAACTCGAGCGTCTGCGCCGCGCGCATCCGTTGACCGGGGCGATGCCGCTGATCCGCCGTCTGCTGGTCGACGATGCCGCCGAGGCCGGGCACATGGTCGGCGTGGCCGATGCCTCCGGGACCCTGCTGTGGGTGGAGGGCAACCGCCGGGCGTGCCGCAAGGGCGAGGCGATGAACTTCCTCCCGGGCGCGGACTGGAGTGAACGCAGCGCAGGCACCAACGCGCCGGGAACGGCGCTCGTCGTGGACCGCGAGGTGCAGATCAGGCGGTGGGAGCATTTCTCCCGCGTCGCCCAGCCGTGGAGTTGCACGGCCGCTCCCGTGCGTGACCCGACCACCGGCGAGCTGTTGGGCGTGATCGACCTGACCGGCCACGCGGACGCGGCCGCACCCCAGACGCTGGCGTTGCTGCGGGCCACGGCGCTCGCCGTCGGCAAGTACGTCGCGTTGCAGCGGCTGACGCAGACCGCCGCCGAGGTGGGGCCCAGCTCGTACAGCGCGCGGCTGACCGTGTTGACGGCCCGCCGCCCCACGTGGACGGTCTGTCGCGGCGCCGGTGCCGGGCAGGCGGTCAACCTGGCCCCGCGCCACGCCGACATCCTGGTGCTGCTGATGCAGCACCCCGAGGGTCTCAGTGCCGATCATCTGGCGGTGTTGCTCGACGACAACGATCTCGACGCGGTGTCGGTGCGCGCCGAGATGTCGCGGCTGCGCCGCGCGATCGGGGCCAGATTCCTGGGCTCGAAGCCCTACCGGCTGCTCGAACCGGTCACCAGCGATCTCGACGGTGTGCTCGACGCGCTGGCGACCGGGGACATCTCCCGGGCGCTGGACCTGTGCTCCGGCCCGCTGCTGCCGAATTCAGGTTCGCCGGGCATCGCCCGGCTGCGGGTCGAGGTGTGTGCCGCGCTGCGCTTGGCGGTCATCGAGGCCAAAGACGACGCTCTGCTCGCGCGCTGGCGCCGCACCGGCCACGGCGGCTGAGGCCTGTCCCAGCGCGAAGACGCCGAAGCCGAGAAGGCACAGCCCACAGATCGATTCGAGGAACGCACGGTTGTGAGGCCGGCTCAGACGTCGCCGGGCCAGCCCGGACATCACCGAAACGCCGGTGAGGAAGACGATCCCGACGGTCGCGTGGATGAGTCCCAGCAGGGCGCCCAGCCAGACGGTGACGGGCCGGCCGATGAACAACGCCGGCATGACCGAGAGGTAGAAGACACCGATCTTCGGGTTGAGGACGTTGGTGGTCAGGCCGGTCAGGAAGTGGGTGACCGCAGCTCGGTGGCGCGGTGGGTGCGGCGGCGCAGTGTCGATGTCGACCGCCGTACGCCACGAGGCGCGGGCGGCCGCGAAGCTGCGGATCGCGAGGTGACACAGATAGATCCCGCCTGCGGCGGCAATCAGCCCGGAGGCCAGCGGGTTTCGGCCCAGGATCACCGCGACACCGAGCCCGGCGAGTGCACCCCACAGCACCGGGCCGCACACCACTCCCGTCGCGGTGACGATGCCGGCGCGGGTGCCGTCGCGCAGGCTGGCGTTGAGCACGAGCACGGTGTCGGCGCCGGGCATGAGCACGACGACGACGGCGATCCCGGCGAACGCGGCGAGGGCGCGGTCCACCCGTCACTCCGTGTCGGCG
The DNA here is from genome assembly GCA_964000695.1 of uncultured Mycolicibacterium sp. Taxonomy (GTDB): domain Bacteria; phylum Actinomycetota; class Actinomycetes; order Mycobacteriales; family Mycobacteriaceae; genus Mycobacterium. Next base: position 2,239 of record CAXEZH010000362.1, read on the forward strand.
GTGTCGACCAGCCGGATGAGGGTCTGTCGTCCGGTCGCCACGTGGGTGCGGCTTCCGGCGTTGACCGCGAAGGCCTCGAGTTGGCACACGGTCAGGGTCCGGCCGCTCTTGATCACGGTGGCTTCGGCGACCAGGACGTCACCGATCGCCGGAGCCAGCAGGTTCACCGTGAAATCGACGGTCAGCACCGAGTCTCGCGACGAATAGGTCGACATCCCGGCGTAGCCGCCCGCGGTGTCGACGAGGGCACTGGTGGCACCGGCGTGGAAGTAGCCGTGCTGCTGGGTCAGTTCGGCGCGGTAGGGCAGGTGCAGCGCGCAGAAGCCGCGACGCAGCTCGGCGATGCTCGCGCCGAGGTGTGTCATGAGCCCCTGGCGGGAGAAGCTGTCGGTGATGTGCCGGGTGATGTCGGCGCCGAGGTCGCCGGATCTCGCCATGGGCGGGTCCTTTCGGTGGTCGAGGTGCTACAGGGTCGGTGGCAGCCGGTGGTGCGCGGCCGCGCCGGCGAGCGGCAGCAGCGAGTCCCACGTGTCGCGCAGGATGCCGACGCCGCGCCGGATGCGGTCGGGGTCGCCGGTGAACGGCACTCTGATGAATCGTTCGTGCGTTCCGTCGGTGCCGAACTTGGTGCCCGCGGTGATCCGGACCCCGCGGCGTTGCGCGGCCTGGGCCAGCGCCGAACTGATCGGGGCTCCGAGCCCGACCCACAGCGACAGCCCGCCGTGGACGACGGGGATGTCCCAGTCGGGCAGCTCGGTGCGCAACAGTCCGGTGAGCAGGTCGCGTCGATCGCGCAGCAGCGCGCGCCGGTGGGCCAGGAAGTCGTCGTAGTTCGCGAGCACGTCGGCGGCGACCGCCTGGTCGAGTACCGATGTGCCGAGGTCGCCGGCGGGACGGGCACCGACCATCCGGCTGAGCAGAACGGGATCGGCGCGGACCCAGCCGATGCGCAGTCCACCCCAGATGGTCTTGCTCAACGACCCGACGCTGACCACGGTGTCGGCCGAGTGCCGGCCGGCGAGGCAGGCGAACGACGGCGGCGCGCTCCGCCTGTCGATGTCGAGGTCGGCGGTGGTCTCGTCGACGAGGAGCAGCGTCCCGCTCCGGCGTGCCGCGTCGAGGACGCGCTCACGGACCGCTTCGGGCATCGTCGCGCCGGTCGGGTTGTGAAAGTCCGGGATGAGGTACGCCAGCTGCGGGCGCATGCGCCTGACGATGCTGACGAGATGCTCGGCGTCCCAGCCGAGATCCGACACCGGTGTGCTCGCGAGGCGGCCACCGGCGGTGAGAATGGCCTCGTAGGCATGGGGGTAGGTGGGTGCTTCGACGACGACGTTGTCCGTGTGCCGCAGCACTGTTCGGCTCACCAACGCGATGGCGTGCTGGGCGCCGACGGTGATCATGATCTGTTCGGCGGATGTCGGGGCGCCGAGAGCGCAGTAGCGCTCCGCGATCTGTTCCCGGAGATGCCGTTCCCCGACGAGGTCGAAGCCCGGGTGCGCCACGATGGTCGTCGCGGCTTCACCGGCGCGGCGTAGTACGTCGCTCAGTCCGGGAACCGGTGGGGGAACGGCGCGCGCGAAGTCGACCTCGGTTCCCGACGTCGCGGTGGGGGAGGTGGGCAGCACGGCGAAGCTGCCGGAACCCCGCACGCTGATGAGGTGTCCGCTGTCCCGCAGAGCGCGGTAGGCGGCGACCACGGTGGTGCGGCTGCGTCCGAGGGCGTCGGCGAGTTCCCGCTCGGCCGGCAGCCGGGTGTAGGTGGCGATGCGGCCGTCGTCGAGTAGTAGTGCGATACGCGCGGCCAGCGCGCTGTACACCGCATCGCCGACCTCCCACTCACCCAGCAGGGCGACCAGTTGCTTGGCTCCGATGTGGGCCCGGGCGAGAGACCGGGTCATCGCGGGGCAGGTCCGAGATCGATCAGCCAACCTCGACGGTCCGGGATCGTGCCGTGCTGGATGCCGGTCAGTTCGTCCCTGAGTTGCTTTGCGGTCGAGGGACTTCCGCTCACACGGGTGTCGATCACCGTGTCTTCGGTGACGAGTGAGGCGATCGGGGTGATCACCGCGGCGGTGCCGGTGGCGAACACCTCGGTGAGTTCACCTGTGGCGGCCGTCTTCTTCCACTCGGTGATGCTGATCGGCCGTTCCTCGACCCGGTGGCCACGATCGCGAGCCAGTTCGATCACGCTGTCGCGGGTCACCCCGGCCAGGATGGCGCCGTTCAGCGGCGGCGTGACCAAGGTTCCGTCGGCGAAGACGAAGAAGATGTTCATGCTGCCGGCTTCCTCCACCCAGGTACGCGTGGCGGCGTCGGTGAACAGCACCTGCTGGCAACCGTGTGCCTTGGCCTCGGTCTGGGCCACCAGCGCGGCGGCGTAGTTGCCGCCACACTTGGCTGCCCCCGTGCCGCCCGCGCCTGCGCGGGAGTGATTCTGCGACAACCACAGTGAAATTCCGGACGCGGTGTCGTCGAAATACGATCCGGCGGGGCTGGCGATGACCCCGTACGTCGCGTGCCGGGCCGGTCGTACTCCGAGGAGAGCCTCCGTGCCGATGATGAACGGCCGCACGTACAGGCTGACTCCGGGCCGGTCGGACACCCATGCGGCATCGACGAGGGCCAGCTGGCGGATCGATTCGACGAACAACCCGGCGGGCACGGCCGGTAACGCCAACCGCGCCGCCGAGGCGGCGAACCGCCGGGCATTCATGTCGGGCCGGAACAGACGCAGGTGACCGTCGCGGTGGCGGTACACCTTCAAACCCTCGAAGACCTCCTGCCCGTACTGCAGGGCGGTCGCGGCCGGGTCCATCGGCAACGGCCCGTACGGCACCACGCGCCGGTCGTGCCAGCCGTTCTGCTCGCTGAAGTCGACGAGCACCATGTGATCGGTGAAGTGCGCGCCGAAGCCCGGGTCGGCCAACACGGCCGGATCGAGGGTCACGTTCGTCTCCTCCTCAGGATCGGTCGGAGTGCCCAGTCAACGTGATCCAATCGCCGCTGTCAGCGGCCAATTCAGCAGAAGTGGACTGGTCCACCGCTGTGGGATTGGCGCTGCCCCACAGGTCGGGCGGGCGTGCAGAATGCCGCGCATGGCCACCGAACGACCCGAACGCCGATTCTGGCGGGTCTACGAACCCGTGCACGCCGTCTACTACTTCGACCCGGCGTTCGCCGCGGCCATGGTCGACGCGGGACTCACCGGCGGCTGGAACGGCTACTTCGCCGGTCGCGCCTTCCCGCTCGGCGCTCCGCCTGCTCAGGTGGTGACCGCGCTGTTCTACGGGTTTGCACCGGCGATGGTCGCCCGTGCTGTCCCGAAGATCTGGAACCGGATCAGCCCCGCCGCTGTGCGGGAGGCGCGGTTCGCGGCCGCCGACGCGGTGTTGGGGGCACACGCGACGGCCGGGTCCACCGACGACCTCCGCCGGGTCACCGCCAATCTGGAACGGGTGGTCGACTCGCTGACCGTCGACGGCCGGGCGCTGGCCGGCGCGTGGCAGTCGGTGGCGCGTCCGGCGTCGTGGTTCGCGCGCCTGTGGTCGGCGGTGACGGTGCTGCGGGAGCACCGCGGCGACGGGCATGTGGTCGCCGCGACCGCGTGTGGTTTGACCGGTCTGCAGGCGTCGATCACCCATGTCGCCACGGGTGCGCTGGATCGCGAGGTGCTGCAACGTAACCGGGGGTGGACAGACCGAGAGTGGGCGGACGCGATCGAGGTGCTGCGGGAGCGCGGGGTGCTCGGCGCCGATGGCATGCTCACCGGCGCAGGCGTGGCGTTGCGCGAGAACGTGGAGCGCCTCACAGATGACCTGGCGACCGGCCCGTGGCGCGCGCTCGACGACGCCGAATGGACCATGCGCACCCTCGGCGGACTCGCCACCGTCCTTGTCGATCGCGGCGTGGTGCCCGTGCCCAATCCGATGGGGGTTCCCCGGCCCGCCTAACGCCCCGGTGCCCGCGGACCATCGTGCGTGACGACGACCACTTCGGGGGTCTCGGAGCTCGTCTGGCGCAGCTTGTGCGGACGTGACGCATCCAGGTAGGCGCTGTCACCCGTCCCGAGCGCAATGACGTCGCCGTCGTAGCTGAGCTCCACACTGCCACGATGCACGAAGATGAGTTCCTGGCCCTGGTGCGACGCATGAGGGTGGGTGGTGAACTGCCGGCCCGGCCGGACGAGAAACGGGACCATGGTCTTTCCCAGCATCGCTGCGGCGATCGGGTGGTGGCGCTCCGCCGCGCCGACGGGTGCCCGCTCGATGCAGATTCGCGTGGCGGACGGATCATCGTTGAACAGCTGCGCGACGTCGACGCCCAGGGCGCGGGCGATCCGTAGCGCCGCCGCGATGGACGGATTGCTCTGCCCGCGTTCCACCTTGGAGAGGTAGCTCTTCGTCAGCCCGGTCTCTTCGGCGAGGTCGTCCAGCGTCAGTCCACTCTGCTGGCGTACCGCTCGGAGGAGGGTGCTCACCGCGCCACTCTAACATTGCCGATATGACACATGGTGTCCTATAGTGAACACGTTGTCATCCTATTCACCGGAAGGGAGCCTCGTGACCACAACCATGAGCACAGCCAAAACCGACTTGATGAAGCGAGCGTTGGACGGCATGAACCGCAATGTCGCGGAGTCCCCGCTGACGGTCCGCGAGAAGGTGGCGCTGACTTGTCGTGCGCTGTTCGACGCAGGACACGACTCCGGTCTGGCGGGGCAGATCACCGCCCGTGCCGAAACACCTGGCACCTACTACACCCAGCGACTGGGACTGGGCTTCGACGAAATCACCGCTGGCAACCTACTGTTGGTCGACGAGGACCTCACCGTCCTGCAGGGCGAGGGAATGGCAAACCCTGCCAACAGGTTCCATTCGTGGATCTATCGAGCGCGTCCGGATGTGCACTGCATCGTGCACACCCACCCCTTCCACGTCGCAGCCCTGTCGATGTTGGAAGTGCCGCTTGTCGTCTCGCAGATGGACATTGCCCCGCTCTACGACGACTGTGCCTTCCTGTCCGAGTGGCCCGGAGTTCCGGTGGGGAACGAGGAGGGCGAGATCATCTCGGGTGCGTTGGGTGACAAGAAGGCCATTCTGTTGGCTCATCACGGCCATGTGGTGGCGGGCTCGAGCATCGAAGAGGCGTGTTCACTAGCCATGCTGATCGAGCGCGGAGCGAAGCTGCAACTCGCCGCGATGGCGGCGGGCACGATCGCCGAGCTTCCGGATCGCCTGGCCCGAGAAGCCCACGACTGGACGCTGACACCCAAGAGAAGCCAGGCCAACTTCGCCTACTACGCCCGCAGAGCGTTGGCTCACCATCCCGACGCGTTGACGAACTGACCTTCTCTCCCAGCAGAACGGAGCCCCTGTGTCCCAACTCAACCCATTGCAAGGAATTGTCGCCTATCCGATCACGCCGTTCACGGATGGTGGAGACGCTGTCGACACGACCGAGCTCGCCGCACTTGTCGAGCGATTGGTGGCGTCTGGCGTGCATGCCATCGCCCCGCTCGGGAGCACCGGTGAGTCGGCGTACCTGACCGAAGCGGAGTTCGATGCCGTGGTGGACACCACAGTCGCCGCCGTCGATGGCCGGATCCCGGTTGTCGTCGGCGCCTCGGACCTGACCACCGCCAACACGATTCGCCGCGCTCGGTACTCCGAGCGCGCCGGTGCCGACGCGGTGATGATCCTGCCGGTGTCCTATTGGAAGCTTACCGACCACGAGATCGCCCAGCACTACTCCCGGGTCGCGGCCGCAGTCGATCTGCCGATCATGGCCTACAACAATCCGGCTACCAGTGGCATCGACATGTCCCCGGAACTGCTGGTGCAGATGTACGCCGGCATCGACAACGTGACGATGGTCAAGGAATCCACCGGTGACCTCTCCCGGATGCTGCGCATCAAGGAGCTCACGGATGGTGCGCTGCCCTTCTACAACGGCAGCAACCCGCTGGTGTTGGACGCGTTGAAGGCCGGCGCCGCCGGATGGTGCACTGCGGCACCGAACCTTCGCCCGCAACCGTGTATCGATCTGTATTCGGCGGCGTTGTCCGGCGACCACCAGAAGGCCCAGGCGATCTACGACGACCTCGCGCCGCTGCTGCGGTTCATCGTCGCAGGCGGTCTGCCCACCACGGTCAAGGCCGGCCTGGACGTGCTGGGTCGCGGCGCCGGCGACCCGCGGGCACCGTTGCTGCCGCTGGACGTCGAGGGCCGCGCGGAACTCGCGGCGATGCTGGGGGTTCCCCGGCCCGCCTGACCGGACGCCTCAGCTCTGGGCGGCTACCAGGGAACGCAACGTGATGTCGGGGTTGTCGCGTTGGAAACCCTGGAGCCGCCACGGAGTGGAGAACAGCACCAGCATCACCCCGTCGGAGCGGGTCAGCACCTCCGCCGAGACCTGCCTGTTCATGAACTCGGCGTCCTCGGGGTCGACGATGCGGGCCACCTGGTAAGGCAACGGCTCCAGCGCGATCGGGGCGCTGAGTTCAGTCGCCATCCGGTGGGTGGCCACCTCGAACTGCATCGGGCCGACGGCGGCGAGCACGGGAGCCTGGTCGCCGCGCAGGTCGGATCGCAGCACCTGCACCACGCCCTCCTGCTCGAGTTGTTCGATGCCCCGGCGGAACTGCTTGTGCTTGCTGGGGTCGGTGCCCCGCGCGACTGCGAAATGCTCGGGGGAGAAGCTCGGGATCGGCGGAAACTCCACGGGCACATCGCGATACAACGTGTCGCCCGGACGCAGCGCGGCGGCATTAGCCAGGCCGATCACGTCGCCGGGCCACGCGGTGTCGAGCGTCGAGCGCTGCTGGCCGAACACCGACTGCGCGTACTTCGTCACGAACGGTTTGCCGGTGGCCGCATGGGTGAGGACCTCGCCGCGTTCGAAGGTGCCCGAACACACCCGCGCGTAGGCGATCCGGTCTCGGTGCGCTGAGTCCATCCCCGCCTGAACCTTGAACACGAACGCACTGAACGGTGACGCGACGGCGCGCCGATCGCCGTCGACATCGACGGCGCCGGCGGGCGCCGGGGCGAGCTCGACGAGGACATCGAGTAGCTGGTTGACCCCGAAGTTCAGTGCCGCGGACGTGAACAGCACGGGCGAGGCTGCGCCGCTGCGGAACTGGTCCTCGTCGAAGTCGGACCCGTCTGCGGAGAGCAGCTCGGACTCCTCGACAGCGGTGTCCCAGTCGACTCCCGCGGCGGCGTGGGCGTCAGAGGCGGCGATGTGCTCTTCCGGTGCCGCCGTGGCGCCGCCCGCGGTGCGGGTGAAGCGGATGAACATCCCGGACCGGCGGTCCAGCACGCCCTGGAAGTCTCCGGCGATGCCCACCGGCCACGTCAGCGGTGTGGTCCGCAGGCCGATGCGTTCGTGGATCTCGTCCATCAACTCCAGGGCGTGTCGCCCCGGCCGGTCCCACTTGTTGATGACGGTGATGATCGGGATGCCCCGGTGCTTGCAGACCTGGAACAGTTTCAAGGTCTGCGGCTCGAGACCCTTGGCGGCGTCGATGAGCATCACCGCGCAGTCCACCGCGGTCAGCACCCGGTAGGTGTCTTCGGAGAAGTCGGCGTGCCCGGGCGTGTCGAGCAGGTTGATGACACAGTCCCGGTACGGGAACTGCAACGCCGTCGACGTGATCGAGATGCCTCTGGCCTTCTCCATCTCCATCCAGTCCGACACGGTCGAGCGACGTCCGGCCTTGCCGTGGATGGCGCCGGCCTCGGTGATCACCCGCGCATGCAGGGCCAGTGCCTCGGTCAGCGTCGATTTACCGGCGTCGGGATGGCTGATCACGGCGAAGGTGCGGCGGCGCTGCGCTTCGGCGGCGATGCGGGCGGTGGCGCGGTCACCGCCGCCGGTGGTGGTCGGCGAGGCGGTGTCGAGGGCAGAGTCGGTCATGTCAGAGGAAATGGTATGGCCGACTCGGTGTCGATTCGTAATCGAGCCGCGGGCCGCGCCCTGGGAGCGCGTTTTGACCTGCACAGACACCCCCGGGTAGGCTGCCACGTTGGCGTGTGCTGGCCTTGCGGCCACAGGTCGCCTCGGGTCCCCGCCGGTCGCCGAGGTCGTGCTGACGTTCACGCCGGACCGGCACCCGGGTCACTCCGGGATCCACCCGAGTAAGAGGAAGAGGTACGCGCTGTGCCTACGTACACGCCGAAGGCGGGTGACACCACGCGTTCGTGGTACGTCATCGACGCCACCGACGTGAGGCTCGGCCGGCTCGCCGTGGCAGCTGCCAATCTGCTGCGCGGCAAGCACAAGCCGACGTTCACGCCCAACGTCGACGGCGGTGACTTCGTCATCGTCATCAACGCCGACAAGATCTCCGTCAGCGGTAACAAGCCGCAGCGGACGTTCCACTACCGCCACTCGGGTTATCCCGGTGGTCTGCGCCGCCGCTCGGTCGCCGAGATGCTGGAACGGCATCCCGACCGCCTCGTCGAGAAGGCGATCGTCGGCATGCTGCCGAAGACCAAGCTCGGCCGCCAGATCCAGAAGAAGCTGCGCGTGTACACCGGATCCGAGCATCCGCACACCGCTCAGCAGCCGATTCCGTACGACGTCAAGCAGGTGTCCCAGTGACTGAATCCGACTTCACCGAAACTGCCGCGGTGCCCGAGCCCATCGAGACCGCCGAGGCCGTCGAGGTCTCTGAAGCCCCTGAGGTCTCTGAGGTCTCTGAGGCTCCTGAAGCTGTCGAGGACGCGGTGTTCGCCGACGACCAAGAGGCCCACGTCGCGGCCGACCCGTTGCTGTTCGACCGTCCGATCCAGACCGTCGGCCGCCGCAAGGAGGCCGTGGTGCGGGTGCGCCTGGTGCCCGGCACCGGACAGTTCCACCTCGACGGGCGCACGTTGGAGAACTACTTCCCCAACAAGGTTCACCAGCAGCTGATCAAGGCCCCGCTGGTGACCGTGGACCGCCTCGAGCATTTCGACATCTACGCCCACCTCGACGGTGGCGGCCCCTCCGGGCAGGCGGGCGCGCTGCGGCTGGCGATCGCCCGTGCGCTGATCCTGGTCCAGCCCGAGGACCGTCCGGCGCTCAAGCGGGCCGGGTTCCTGACCCGTGATCCGCGCGCCATCGAGCGCAAGAAGTACGGCCTCAAGAAGGCGCGCAAGGCGCCTCAGTACAGCAAGCGCTGATCTCAGCACGGCATGGCGCCCGGTTCGTTCGCATCGCGAGCGGCCGGGCGTCAGTCGTCTGTACGGGTTTGCACAGCGAACTCGCAGCGGCACTTCTGGTAACGCACTATTGCCGCGTGAACTGCGTTGATACCGGGTCAGCTACCTAGTCACCCTCACTGACCCCGCGTTTGCGGGACCACGCCGGGGCCATCTGGTCGAGCGCAACTTGAATTCCCCGGCCGGGTTCGGACAGCCTCGATTGCGGAGCCCGACATCGACAGTCCGCGGTTCCGCGACTGAGAAGGAGTGAATTGATGAGCTTCGTGAAGAACGCCGCAGCGGGTGCCGTCCTCGGAGGGTCGGTGCTGTTCACCGCGGGACTCGGCGTAGCGAATGCGCAGCCCGTCGAGACGACCCCGGACGGTCTTGTGAACATCGCCGTCGGCGATACGACGATCCTTCAGGGCGTGCCCACCGACGCGGCCGCCGCCACGGCGGGGGCCCTCTGTGCCAGCGCCCCCGAGGACGTCAACGCCCTCGCCGAGCAGGTCGATGCCGACGGCACCGACCAGACCGTGTGTGCGGGCCTGCCGGGTGGCGATCTGATGCTCACCCAGAACGTGAGCGCAGAGGCAGAGCAGCCTGAGACCGCCACCGCGCCGGACGACGCTGGTCAAGAGGCTGGGTAAGTAGCAGCCCACTCACCGCCCACACCCGCACCGGGTGTGGGCGGTGAGCTGTGTTCGGGGCTCGGCGTGGGAGAATCACGCGGTCGTATCGATCCGGCGACGGCACGGACCGGCTTGTCGCCGGTTCGCTTCGTCGCAGGCAGCTGTGAGAGGTTGGCACGATGGCTCGTCTGTTCGGCACCGACGGAGTGCGCGGCGTCGCCAACCAGGACCTGACCGCTGAGCTGGCGGTGGCGCTGGGGGCGGCCGCGGCCCGGCGGCTCATCAGAACCGGCGCGACCCGCAGGCGGGTCGCGGTCGTCGGTAGGGACCCGCGCGCCAGCGGGGAGATGCTGGAAGCTGCGGTGATTGCCGGGCTGACCAGCGAAGGAGTGGATGCGCTGCGCGTCGGCGTGCTGCCCACCCCCGCCGTGGCATATCTGACCAGCGCCTACGACGCCGACTTCGGCGTGATGATCTCCGCGTCGCACAATCCGATGCCCGACAACGGCATCAAGATCTTCGGCCCCGGCGGCCTCAAGCTGGACGACGCGACCGAGGACCGCATCGAGGAACTGGTCCGTCAGGGCCCGGGCAACCGCCCGACCGGCGCCGGCATCGGGCGCATCGTCGACGCCGAGGACGCGTTGGAGCGTTATCTTCGCCACGTCGGCAAGGCCGCCACGACCCGGCTCGACGGATTGACCGTGGTGGTCGACTGCGCACACGGTGCCGCATCGACGGCCGCGCCGGACGCCTACCGAGCGGCGGGCGCCACCGTGGTGCCGATTCACGCCGAGCCGGACGGGTTGAACATCAACGACGGGTGCGGCTCGACGCACATGGAGACGTTGCGGGCGGCCGTGGTCAGCCATGGTGCCGATCTGGGCCTGGCCCACGACGGTGACGCCGACCGCTGCCTGGCCGTGGCCGCGGACGGCAGCGTGATCGACGGTGACGCGATCATGGTGGTGCTGGCCCTGGCCATGCAGGAGGCCGGTGAGCTGGCCTCCGACACGCTGGTGGCGACCGTGATGAGCAACCTGGGTCTGCACCTGGCGATGCGCGCGGCCGGTGTGCAGGTCCGCACCACCGGTGTCGGCGACCGCTATGTGCTCGAAGAACTCCGCGCCGGTGAGTTCTCGCTCGGCGGCGAGCAGTCCGGCCACATCGTGCTGCCGGCGTTCGGCACCACCGGCGACGGCATCGTCACCGGGCTGCGGCTGATGGCCCGGATGGCCCAGACCCGCCGAAGCCTGGCCGCGCTGGCCGAACCGATGCAGACGCTGCCTCAGGTGCTGATCAACGTCCAGGTCACCGACAAGGCAACGGTGGCCCAAGCGCCGTCGGTGCAAGAAGCGGTGGCCCAGGCGGAGGCCGAGCTCGGCGACACCGGACGGATCCTGCTGCGGCCCTCGGGCACCGAACAGATGGTGCGCGTGATGGTCGAGGCAGCCGACGAGGACACCGCCCGTCAGTTGGCGGCGCGGGTGGCCGATTCGGTCAGCGCCCAGAACTGAGGGAACCGATCGCGGATCGTCCGCGTCTGATCTCGTATGGGATCGGCAGGGGCAACCCGGGTGGACACCGCGGGACTGCGCGCGATGGCGCGCGAATACGAGACGGCGTCGGCGATCATCGACGCGGCGGTGCGCAATCAACTGGGAAGCCTGCGTTTCGGTGCCCCGACCTCAGGCCGTGCCTACGCCACGCTCGGTGGCGAGCTGTCCGCGGCGCTCGCCGAGCTGTCGACGGCGCTGCGTCTGTGGTCGCGCGCCGCAGCCGAGATCGCTGTGGCACTGCAGGCCTCGGCGATCCGGTACGGGGCGGCCGCTGAGCGGTCGGCCGATCAGGTCGCCGCCCATGGCTGAGAACCGTGATGTCGCATCCCGGTTGGTCGACGGCATGCCGGCGGTACTCACGGTGCAGGAGTATGTGGCTGCCTGCGCGCGAGTGGGTTACCAGCATCCCGACTTGACCGTGCACGCCGGCCAGTTGCAGGACTGGTACCGCAGCGAGGACGGCATGGACCTCGAAGCACTACTTCACGATTGCGATGCGCTCGAGGCGGCCGCATCGGCCGCGGACGAGGCGATTCAGGTGCAGGACCGGCAGCGCGCCGCGCTGCCGGAGGTGTGGCAGGGAGCCGGCGCGGCCGCGTCCGCCGAGTTCCTACGCCGTCACAGTGACGCATCGGCCACGGTGGCGGCCGCACTGCATACAGCTCGCGAGGCGATGGCGATGTTGCGGGAACAACTCTGGGAAGCCGTCGACAACAAAGTCGAGGCAGTGATCGAGATCGAGGGCAGAGCTGCCACGACGCGGACCGAATGGTCCGCGGCCGCTGCGACCGTCACGTCGGGTGTGGGTGACCGGGCCACGGCCAACGAGCTCGTCGACCAAGCGGTGAAACCGTTCGTGGACAGCACGATTCGCACCGACTGGCTCGCAGCGATGCGCAGCGCGATGTCGTCGGTCACCACCGCCTACCAGCAAGCCACCGAAGACATGGCGGGGGTGCGACTTGCCGATTTCGCGATTCCCGGTGATCTCGGCCCCGTCTGGAGTGGATCACCCACGACACCGCCGAGCGGGGTGGCGTCGACTGCGTCTCCGGCCCCGGTTTTCGGCTCGAACGGCGGCGTGACCCCGGGACCGGGTCCGGTCCCGGCGACCGTGCCCGCCTCGTGGCTCCCGCCCGCTCCGACCGAGATGCCCTCTGCACCCGCGGAAGCAGCTCCGTCTGCCATGCCATCACTGGGTTCGGCGGGCCCGGCGCTGCCCGGGCTCGGCGGGGGTGGTGGCCTGTCCGGGTTGGGTCAGCCGTTCGCCGACGCGCTGAGCGGGCTGATGGGAGGCGGCGGTGGCCTGCCCGACCCGCCACCGCTCGACGTTCCCGAATTGGACGACCCTGCCGACACTGTGGAGCTCGAGGAGGAGGACCCCGACGAGGACGCCGACGAGAAAGAAGAGGATCCGGCGGTCGCCGAGGAGGACCCCGAGGAGGACCCCGACGAGAACCCTGAGGCCGAGCCCCCGGCCGAGCCTATGCCCGCACCGACACCGCCGCCCCCGCCACCACCGGCCGAGCCGCTGCCGCCGGTGGCGGAAACCGAGGTCGACGAACGGACCCCCTGCGAGATCGCGGCCGACGAACTACCGCAGGTCGGCGAATCGTTGCCTAGCGAGCCAGGTGGCGGCTGATCACCAGCCGCTGAATCTGGTTGGTGCCCTCGAAGATCTGCATGATCTTGGCTTCGCGCATGTACCGCTCCACCGGGTAGTCACGGGTGTAGCCGGCCCCGCCGAACACCTGCACGGCATCGGTGGTCACCTTCATCGCCGCGTCCGTCGCGATCAGCTTGGCAACCGACGCCTGGCGCGAATACAACATCCCGGCGTCGCGGCGCCGGGCCGCGTCGAGGTAGGTGGCCCGTGCGGCGTCGACCGCGGCGGCCATGTCGGCGAGCAGGAATCCCAGGCCTTGATGGTCGATGATTTTGCGGCCGAACGTCGTTCGCTGCTGACTGTAGGACACTGCCTCGTCGAGGGCGGCCTGCGCCAGCCCGACGGCTACCGCGGCGATGCCGAGGCGTCCGGAATCCAGTGCGCTGAAGGCGATCTGCAACCCCTGCCCCTCGGCCCCGATGCGCCGGTCAGCTGCCACGAACGCGTCGTCGTAATGAGCCGCAGTGGTGGGCACCGCGTGCAGCCCCATCTTCTCCTCGGGTCTGCCGAACGTGAGACCGGCGGTGTCGCGGGGGACGAGGAAACACGAGATGCCCTGCGAGCCGTCTGCGGTGCGGGCGAACAGGTTGTAGAAGTCCGCGATCCCGCCGTGGGTGATCCACGCCTTGGCGCCGGTGATCCGGTAACCGTCGCCGTCGGGCGTGGCTCGGCAGGTCAGGGCGGCGGCGTCGGACCCGGCCTGTGGTTCGGAGAGGCTGTAGGCGCCGATCGTGGCACCGCCGAGCATGTCCGGGAGCCAACGCTGCCGCTGTTCGTCGGTGCCGAACGACATCAGCGGATGACACGAGAGGCTGTGCACACTGACCGCGACGGCCACGGCCGCCCATCGGGCGGCGAGTTCCTCGAGCACCTGCAGGTAGACCTCGTAGGGCTGCCCACCACCACCCCACTGCTCGGGGTAGGGGAGGCTCAGCAGCCCGGCTTCGCCGAGCGTGGCGAACACGCCCTCGGGATAGGTCTCCTGCTTTTCGTGATGATCGACGATCGGCGCGAGGGTCTTGTCGGCGATCTGCCGCGCGAGCTCCACCACGTCGCGGGCCTCGTCGGTCGGCAGCAGCCGGTCCACAGCCATACCGCGAACAGTACTACAGGACATCTCCCAGTACTATCGAGCGGGTGAGCAGGCCTGCGTTCGCGACCCGGCGGCGGACCGAATTGTTCGACGCGCTGGTCGCGCTGTTGCTGGCCGAGGGCTTCGCACATCTGACCCTCGACGACATCGCCGCACGGCTGCGCTGCTCGAAGTCCACGCTCTACACGCTCGCGGCGAGCAAGGAGCAGCTGGTCCAGGCGGCGACCGTGCACTTCTTCCGCTCGGCGACCGAGTTCGTGGAGGCTCGGGTGGCGGCCACCGCCGGTGCGCGGGACCGGATCGCCGCTTACCTGTCCGCGGTCGGGGAAGCGCTGGATCCCGCCACCGAGCAGTTCATGGCTGACCTCGACGGCTTCGCTCCCGCGCGGGCGGTCTACGAGCAGAACACCGGCATCGCCGCCCGCCGGGTGCAGGAACTGATCGCCGAGGGCGTCGCGGCCGGCGACTTCCGTGACGTGCATGCCGCCTTCGCGGCCGATCTGGTCGCCGCGGCGATGGTGCGCATCCAACAGCGCGTGGTACGGCGCACTACCGGGCTCGACGACGCCGATGCCTATCGCGAGCTCGCTGCGATCCTCACCGCGGGGATCAGTCGGCCAGGTTGAACGCCTTGACGATCTTGGTCGGCCGCACCCGCACGACCAGTTCACCCGGCACTCCGTTGCGGCGGCCGAACTCCTGGGCGCGGTCGGCACCCATGTAGCGGCCGCCGATCCGGGTCGCGGTGGCGACCAGCTCCTCGGGGTCCTCGCTGAGCGTCACCTCGCCCTGCACCTGCACGAACGAGAACGGCGGCCGTTCGTCGTCGACGCACACCACGACCCGCGGGTCCCGGCGCAGCGCCCGGCCCTTGGCGGTGTCCTTGCCCGTGTTGAAGACGAGCTCGCGGCCGTCGGCGACGAACCACACCGGCGCGACCAGCGGACGCCCGTCGGCGGCGACGTAACCCAGCTTGGCGGTGCGGGTGCCCTCGGCGAGGAATTCGATGACGTCGTCGGTCAGCTCGCTCATAGCAGCGACTGTAATTCCTCGACGAAGCCGACGGTCTCGCGGCGATCACCCGACAGCGGGTGCACCAACAGGGTCGTGACACCGGCATCGGCGAAGGCGGCCACGCGCTCCTTGACGAAGCCGGCCGGTCCGACGAGCGAGACCTGCCGAACCAGATCGTCGGGAACCGCGTCGATGGCCTCGGCCTTCTTGCCCGCCAGGTACAGATCCTGGATGTGGTCGGCGACCTCACCGAACCCGTACCGCGTGGCCAGGCTGTGATAGAAATTCCGGCCGCGCGCCCCCATGCCGCCGATGTAGAGCGCCAGCTGCGGCTTGGCCCACGACAGCCGTTCGTCCATGTCGTCGCCGATGGCCAGACTCGCGCTGACCATCACGTCGAGCGGGCCCAGTGCCGGGTCGCGTTTGGCGGCGCCGGCGCGCAGCGCGTCACCCCAGACCTCGTCGGCCTTCTCCGGGGAGAAGAACACCGGCTGCCACCCCTCGGCGATCTCGGCGGTCAGCTCGACGTTCTTGGGTCCGAGCGCAGCGATCGTGATGGGGATGCGCTCGCGGACCGGATGGTTGATCAGCTTCAGGGGTTTGCCCAGGCCGGTGCCCTTCTCGGCGGGCAGCGGAAGCTGATAGTGCTTGCCGTCGTAGGCCAGCCGCTCACGTCGCCACACCTGCCGGCAGATGTCGACGACCTCCCGGGTACGCCCGAGCGGCGCGTCGAACGGTAGACCGTGAAAGCCCTCGATGACCTGCGGGCCGGATGTGCCCAATCCCAGCCGGAAGCGGCCGTCGGAGACGTAGTCGAGGCCGGCGGCCGTCATCGCCATCAACGCGGGGGTGCGGGTGTAGATGGGCACGACGCCGGTGCCCAACTCGATGCGGGAGGTGCGGGCAGCCAGGAAACCCAGCTGGCTGATCGCGTCATACGAGTAGGCCTCGGCCACCAGGGCCAGGTCGACCCCGAGCTTCTCGAGTTCGACGACCTCGTCGACGGCCTCCAGGAAGCCGCCCGCATAGCTCAGGAAGATGCCAGTGCGCATCACCAAGTTATATACCCCAACCGGTTGGTTGGGCGCGCGTGGGCGGGGAAGCTACGGCTTGAGCAGCGCGACGACCTTGTTCTCGAGGTCCACGGGATCGTCGGCGAACGGGTCCATCACCGGCGCCTTCGGCAGCTCGACCTCGGCGTCGGCGAAGTCGCGGTACTGCTTGTCGCCCGCCAGCAGGTGCAGCAGATAGCCGGTCATCAGCGCCCGCACGGTCTTCTGCGAGCTCTTGTCGGCGCCGGGCAATCCGACGACACGGCCCAGCCGCCGGCCCTCCACCAGGCCGCCGGACTTGGCTTTGGGTGTTGAGCGCAGGGTGGCGGATTTCCACACCCGCGCCAGCTCGACCGCGTTGGACCGCAGCGTCATGGGGTCGCCGGGGGCGGTCAGAATCAGCCCCGGCACCGTCAGGGTGGCCGCAGGTTGCTCGGCGGGCGGGCTGCTGACCGTGGGATACGCCGCGAAGGCCGCCTTCACTCTGCTCGGCATCCCCGCCGCGGCGAACACCGCCGCCGACGCACCGAAGCCGTGACCGGCGACCCCGAGCTTCTCGGGATGCACGCTGATGTCGCCGGTGCCCAGGCGCACACCCGCGATGATGTCGAGCGCGGTGCCCATGTCATAGGCCAGATTCAGCGCCGACGGGGCGAACCCGATCTCGGTGTCGACACCGGCGGCGACGATGCCCCAGGAAGCCAGATGCTCGAGTGTCGCGTGGTAACGGTGTGCCGATGTGATCCAGTCGTGAGCGAACACCACTGCGGGCAGGTTCTTCCCGGCCGCCGGGGTGTAGACAACCCCGGGCAGACCGGCAAAACCCAGGTCACCCCGCATGACGCGCTGTGGACCGCGCCGGGTCAGCGCGCCAAAGAGCTTCTTGGTACTCGCCACCCGACGACCGTAGCCCACCAGGGTTCGAGGTGCTTCTGCCGTACCCTGGTTGGCTATGTGCGGAATCGTCGGCTACGTCGGGCAGCGCCCTGCCTGCGAGATCGTCGTCGATGCGCTGCGCCGCATGGAGTACCGGGGATACGACTCGGCAGGCGTCGCGCTTCTCGACGGTAGTGGTGGGCTCATCGTGAGTCGCAAGGCGGGTCGCGTGGCGAACCTGGAAGCAGCGCTGGACGAGGCCGGTATCAACGGCTCCAGCGGAGCGACCGGGCTCGGGCACACCCGGTGGGCGACGCATGGCAGGCCCACCGATCGCAACGCCCACCCGCACCGCGATGCCACCGGCAAGGTCGCTGTCGTACACAACGGCATCATCGAGAACTACGCCGCGTTGCGGCACGAGCTGGAGCTCGCAGGCGTGGAGTTCGCCAGCGACACCGACACCGAGGTCTCGGTACACCTGGTGGCGCGCGAGTTCGCCCACGGTCGGCACGCCGGTGATTTCGCGGCGTCGGTGCTGGCCGTGCTGCGCCGCCTGGAGGGGCATTTCACCCTGGTGTTCGCCCATGCCGACGAGCCGGGCACGATCGTGGCTGCGCGGCGGTCGACCCCGCTGGTGCTCGGCGTCGGTGACGGCGAGATGTTCGTCGGCTCCGACGTCGCGGCGTTCATCGAACACACCCGCGAGGCCGTCGAGTTGGGCCAGGACCAGGCGGTGGTCGTCACCGCTGACGGCTACCGGATCACCGATTTCGACGGTAACCCCGCCGTGGCGGACGTCGACTACCGCAGGTTCCACATCGACTGGGACACCTCGGCCGCCGAGAAGGGCGGCTACGAGTACTTCATGCTCAAGGAGATCGCCGAGCAGCCCGACGCGGTATCGGACACGCTGCTGGGCCACTTCGTCGACAACCGCATCGTGCTGGACGAGCAGCGCCTGTCGGATCAGGAGCTCCGCGACATCGACAAGGTCTTCGTCGTGGCCTGCGGCACCGCCTATCACTCCGGGATGCTGGCCAAGTACGCCATCGAGCACTGGACGCGGCTGCCGGTCGAGGTCGAACTGGCCAGCGAGTTCCGCTACCGGGATCCGGTCCTGGACAGCCACACGCTGGTCGTGGCGATCTCGCAGTCCGGTGAGACCGCCGACACCCTCGAGGCGGTGCGCCACGCCAAGGAGCAGAAGGCCAAGGTGCTGGCGATCTGCAACACCAACGGCAGCCAGATTCCCCGGGAGTGCGACGCGGTGCTCTACACCCGCGCCGGGCCGGAGGTCGGCGTGGCGTCGACGAAGACGTTCCTGGCCCAGATCGCAGCCAATTACCTTGTCGGGCTTGCCCTTGCGCAGGCGCGCGGTACCAAATACCCCGACGAGGTGGCCCGCGAGTACCACGATCTGGAGGCCATGCCCGAGATGATCTCGCGGGTACTGGCCACCGCTGAGCCGGTGATGCAGCTGGCGCAGCAGTTCGCTCCGTCGCCGACGGTGCTGTTCCTCGGGCGCCATGTCGGGTTCCCGGTGGCGCTCGAGGGTGCCCTCAAGCTCAAAGAACTGGCATACATGCACGCCGAGGGCTTCGCGGCCGGCGAACTCAAACACGGCCCGATCGCGCTGATCGAGGACAACCTGCCGGTGATCGTCGTGATGCCGTCGCCGAAGAACGCCGCGATGCTGCACTCCAAGCTGTTGTCGAACATCCGGGAGATCCAGGCCCGCGGGGCCATCACGATCGTCATCGCCGAGGAGGATGACGACACCGTGCGCCCCTACGCCGACCATTTGATCGAGATCCCTTCGGTGCCAACGCTTTTCCAGCCGCTGCTGTCGACCATTCCGATGCAGCTGTTTGCTGCCGGCGTGGCCCGCGCTCGCGGTTACGACGTGGACAAGCCGCGCAACCTGGCCAAGTCGGTCACCGTCGAGTAGTAACGCCGAAGCATGTGGATTCGATAAGAAAAGTATGAGTTTTCTGGCAGCTTGGTCGCCGCTGCCGTGGCTCCTCTGACGAATCCGGTGCGACCGCGCGTACCTGCGCAGACAAAAGGTCGGGAAACCACATGCTCGAACATCATGGCTACGAACGCAGCGGTCGCTGCACGGTGAGCCCACGCCGCGACGGTGACGCGCTCGTGCTGCACGTCGCCGGCGATCTGGACGTGCTCACCGCGCCGACGCTGATGACACACCTGGACGTCGCATTGAGCGGCGGTACTGCGCTTCTGATCGTCGACCTCCTCGACGTCACGTTTCTCTCCTCGGCGGGAATCAGCGTGCTCGTCGAGACGCACCGCCTGACCGAGCCCGCAGGGGTGTCGCTGCGGGTGGTCGCCGAGGGGCCGGCGACCAGCAGGCCGATGCGCTTGATGTGCGTCGACGAGATCATCGACCTCTATCCGACCCTGAAGGACGCGAGAGCCGGCCGGCCGGCCACCGCGACCTGACTCAGCCGCGAGGCGACTGCTGGTACAGGACCAGCTTCCAGCCATCGGCCGTGCGGCGATACACCGACGACATCGCCGCCACGAACGGTTCGGGCTGTCCGTCTCGGTGCGCGGTGCCGGTGTAGACCAGTGCGGCGGTGTCCGCGGAGATCTCGATCACCCGCACGTCGGTGATGTCGTAGCGCGCCCACGGCGGGGACTGGCCCAGCGCCGTCGTCACGGCCGCGCGGTCCAGCACCATGCCGTTGGCCAACACCATCACCGCGTCGTCGGTCATCAGCGAGCCGTAGAACCGATCGCCGGTTCCGTCGCACAGGGACCGCCAACCGGCGTGTTCGAGGTCGAGCAGTTCATTCGTCGTCATGCCTGTCGTCATACCCGGAATGTCGCCGCGTAGCGTAGGACTCATGCGGTCCTACTACACCGCCCAGCAGATCCGCGACGCCGAGGCGCCGTTACTGGCCTCGCTTCCTGACGGAGTGCTGATGCGCCGCGCGGCGTTCGGGCTGACCACCGCGATCATCCGCGAGCTGGGAACTGTCAGCGGTCGCACGGTGTGCGCGGTCGTCGGTTCGGGCGACAACGGCGGTGACGCGCTGTGGGCGGCGACGCTGCTGAAGCGCCGCGGCGCCGGTGCCTGCGCGGTCCTGCTCAACCCTGACAAAGCCCACCCCAAGGCGCTGGCGGCGTTCCGCGCCGCCGGTGGTCGCATCGCCGAAACCGTCCCGGCAGCAACTGATCTGGTGATCGACGGTGTGGTCGGCATCTCGGGCTCAGGTGCGTTGCGGCCGAATGCCGCCCAGGTGTTCGCTGTCGTGGAGCAGGCCGGCATCCCCGTGGTCGCCGTCGATCTGCCCAGCGGTCTGGACGTGCACACCGGGGCCGCCGAGGGAGCCCATGTCGACGCCGCGCTGACCGTCACGTTCGGCGGACTCAAACCGGTGCATGCGCTCGGACGCTGCGGCAGGGTCGAACTCGTCGACATCGGGCTGGATCTGCCGCCCTCGGACGTTCTCGGGTTCGAAGCCGCCGACGTCGCCGCGCGCTGGCCCATACCCGGACGTGCCGACGACAAATACAGCCAGGGCGTCACCGGCGTGATGGCCGGGTCGTCGACGTACCCCGGGGCGGCGATCCTGTGCACCGGTGCCGCGGTCGCGGCCCACTCGGGCATGGTGCGTTACGCGGGAACCGCGGCGGGCGAAGTGGTTTCGCACTGGCCCGAGGTGATCGCCACACCCAGCCACGCCACCGCGGGCCGGGTGCAGGCCTGGGCGGTGGGACCCGGGCTGGGCACCGACGAGGCGGGCGCGTCCGCGCTGTGCTTCGCGCTCGAGTCCGATCTGCCGGTGATCGTCGACGCCGACGGGCTGACGATTCTGTCCGCGCACCCCGAGCTCGTCGCCGATCGGGAGGCGCCCACGGTGCTGACACCGCATGCCGGCGAGTTCGCCCGGCTTGCCGGGTCGCCGCCGGGCGACGACCGCATCGCCGACACCCGCAAACTCGCCGACCGGCTGGGGGTGACCGTCCTGTTGAAGGGCAACGTCACCGTCATCGCCGAGCCCGGATCCGGGCCGGTGTACCTCAACGTCGCCGGCAATTCCTGGGCGGCCACCGCGGGCTCGGGCGACGTGCTCAGCGGGGTCATCGGAGCGCTGCTGGCCGGCGGTTTGCCGCCGGGGGAGGCCGCGGCGGCGGCGGCGTTCGTGCACTCCCGCGCCGCCGAGGCGGCGGCCTGCGATCCCGGTCCGGCTCCGGTACCGACGTCGTCGTCGCAGATCCTGGCGCATCTGCGCACAGCGTTGGGTTCGATCCTCTAGAAATAGGGCATGCCCAACGTCTCACGCCACTCGTCTCTCACCCCCGCCTACACGGGCCGGATGTCCACCTCACCGATCCCGGCGCTGCGGCTGCCCGACGAGTCCCTGGACCCGGAGAACGCCTACCGGTTCATCCACGACGAGTTGATGCTCGACGGCAGCTCCCGGTTGAACCTGGCGACGTTCGTCACGACGTGGATGGATCCCGAAGCGGGACAGCTGATGTCGGAGACTTTCGACAAGAACATGATCGACAAGGACGAGTATCCGGTCACCGCGGCGATCGAGCAGCGCTGCGTGTGCATGGTGGCCGACCTGTTCCACGCCGAAGACCTGCGCGACGACGATCCCGCCAGTGCGACCGGGGTGTCCACCGTGGGCTCCAGCGAGGCGGTGATGCTCGCCGGGCTGGCGATGAAGTGGCGGTGGCGCGACCGGTGCGGTGACGACTGGAAGAACCGCACCCCCAACCTGGTGATGGGTTCCAACGTGCAGGTGGTGTGGGAGAAGTTCTGCCGCTACTTCGACGTCGAAGCCCGCTATCTGCCGATGGAGAAGGGGCGCTACGTCATCACCCCCGAACAGGTTGTCGACGCCGTCGACGAGAACACCATCGGGGTGGTGGCGATCCTGGGCACCACGTTCACCGGTGAGCTCGAACCGGTCGGGGAGATCTGCGCCGCGCTGGACAAGCTCGCCGCCAGCGGCGGGTGTGACGTGCCCGTGCACGTCGACGCGGCCAGCGGCGGGTTCGTGGTGCCGTTCCTGCACCCCGACGTGGTGTGGGATTTCCGGCTTCCCCGGGTCGTGTCGATCAACGTCAGCGGACACAAGTACGGGCTGACCTACCCGGGCATCGGCTTCGTGGTCTGGCGCAATGCCGAGCACCTGCCCGAGGACCTGGTGTTCCGGGTCAATTACCTCGGCGGCGACATGCCGACGTTCACGCTGAACTTCTCCCGGCCCGGCAACCAGGTGGTCGGGCAGTACTACAACTTCCTGCGGCTCGGCCGCGACGGTTACCTGCAGGTGATGCGGTGCCTGTCCGAGAATGCGCAGTGGTTGGCCCACGAACTGGCCGGACTGACCGGACCCGACAGGAAGCCGGTTTTCGAGGTGATCTCCGACGGCTCGGCCATCCCGGTGGTGGCGTTCAAGCTGGTCGACGGCGTCAAATACACCGTGTTCGACATCTCGGCACTGCTGCGCGGGTTCGGTTGGCAGGTCCCGGCCTACACCATGCCCGACGACGCTGCCGACATCGCAGTGCTGCGCATCGTGGTCCGCGAGGGATTCTCGGCGAACCTGGCCCGCGCCCTGCGCGACGACCTGGTCAAGGTGCTCGACAAGCTGGATGCCATCGACGTGGGCGGCTTCGCCGACGAGGCGCATTTCGCCCACTGACGCCGCGCCTGGGACAATCGGGGGCAGTGACCACCACGCCGAACATGACCCAGCACCTGTCCGGGGCCCTGCCCGTCGCGTCAATCGACCTCGACGCGATCGCCGACAACGTCGCTGTGCTGCGCGAACGTTCCGGGTCAGCCGCGGTGATGACCGTCGTCAAGGCCGACGGCTACGGCCACGGTGCCACCGAGGTGGCCCGGGCGGCGTTGGACGCCGGTGCCGCCGAGTTGGGGGTGGCGACCGTCGCCGAGGCGGTGCACCTGCGCCAGGCCGGCATCACCGCACCGGTGCTGGCCTGGCTGCACCCGCCCGGCACCGACTTCGCTCCGGCACTGCAAGCCGGCATCCAGATCGCCGTCTCCTCGCCCCGCCAGCTCGCCGACCTGCTCGACGCGGTGTCGCGCACCGGCTGTCAGGCCACGGTGACCGTCAAGACCGACACCGGGCTCAACCGCAACGGCGTCGGGGAGAGCGACTACCCGGCGGTGCTCGACGGGCTGCGCAGGGCCCGCGCCGACGACGCGGTGCGGGTACGCGGGCTGATGTCGCACCTGGCGCACGGCGACGACCCCGAACATCCGTTCAACGACGAGCAGGCCCGTCGGCTCGCCGCCCGCGCCGCGCTCGCCCGCGACTACGGGCTCGAGTTCGAGGTCGTGCACCTGAGCAACTCGCCCGCCACGATGACGCGTCCCGATCTGGCCTTCGACATGGTGCGCCCGGGCCTGGCGACCTACGGGCTCAGCCCCGTTCCCGAGCGCGGCGATCTCGGGCTGCGTCCGGCGATGACGGTGACGTGCCCGGTGACCATGCTGCGTCCGGTCACCGCGGGTGAGAGCGTGTCCTACGGGCACACCTGGACGGCGACGCGCGACACCACACTGGCGCTGATCCCCGCCGGTTACGCCGACGGCGTGTTCCGGTTGCTGAGCAATCGGATGCAGGTGAGCATCAACGGGCGTCGCTACCCCAATGTGGGCCGGGTCTGCATGGACCAGTTCGTCGTCGACCTGGGTCCCGGAGTCGTCGACGTCGCCGAGGGCGACCAGGCCGTCCTGTTCGGGCCCGGTGACCACGGGGAACCGACCGCACAGGAGTGGGCGGACCTGCTCGGCACCATCAGCTACGAGGTCGTGACCAGCCCCCGCCGGCGCATCGCGCGGGCGTACACGCATGGAGGTCGGTCCCGGTGAGCGCTCGGGCCGGGTGGCTGGCCGGCGCGGCCGGGGTGACCGCAGTGGGCACCGCTGCGGGTCTGTCGGTGGCGAAGTCGTTGCGGCGCAAGTTCAGCGACGACGATCCTTTCCGGGACGAGGATTTCGAGCTGCTCGACGCCGACCGCAGCTCGGTGGTCACCACGCCCGACGGCGTACCGCTGGCGGTGCGCGAGGTCGGTCCCGAGAACGCCGGCCTCACTGTCGTTTTCGCGCACGGGTTCTGCCTTCGGATGGGATCGTTCCACTTCCAGCGCGCCCGGCTCAGCGAGCAGTGGGGTGAGCAGGTCCGCATGGTTTTCTACGACCAACGCGGGCACGGCCAGTCCGGGGAGGCGCCACCGGACACCTACACCGTCGAACAGTTGGGCCAAGACCTCGAGAGCGTGCTCGCGGTGGTGGCCCCCCGCGGCCCGGTGGTGCTGGTCGGGCATTCGATGGGGGGCATGACAGTGCTGTCCCATGCCCGGCAGTATCCGCAGCGTTATCCCACGCGGATTGTCGGTGCGGCGTTGATCGCCTCTGCCGCAGAGGGGGTGGCGCGTTCGCCGTTGGGTGAGATCCTGAACAACCCGGCGTTGGAGGCGGTCCGATTCACAGCCAGGTACGCCCCGGCGCTCGTGCACCGGGGACGCGGCGCGGCGCGCTCGGTGATCGGGCCGATCCTGCGGGCGGCGTCCTACGGTGACCACCGGATCAGCCGCAGCGTGAATGCCTTCTCCGAGCGGATGATGCACGACACCCCCATCGCGACGCTGGTGGAGTTCCTGCATGCGCTGGAGGTGCACGACGAGACCGAGGGGTTGACGACGCTGAGCAAGGTGCCGACGCTGGTCGCGTGCGGGGACCGTGACCTGCTCACCCCGATGGACTACTCGCAGGACATGGCCGACCAGCTGGCCAAGTCTCAGCTCGTGATCGTCGGCGGCGCAGGTCATCTCGTGCAGCTCGAGCGCCCCGATGTCATCGACGACGCCCTGGTGCGGCTCGTCGAGCGGGCGACTCCGTCCAAGCTGGTGGCGTTGACCCGTCGGATGCGGCAGCGGGTGGGGCTGCATGGCTGACCGGGGAGGTACGGCCGAGCTGTCGACCGCCGAGGACACGATCGCGTTGGGCGCCTCGTTGGGGCGCTCTCTGCGGGCCGGCGATGTGGTGGTGCTTTCCGGACCGTTGGGTGCCGGGAAAACGGTGCTGGCCAAGGGAATCGCGCAGGCGATGGACGTCGAGGGGCCGGTGATCTCGCCGACGTTCGTGTTGGCGCGGGTGCATCGCGCTCGTCGCGCCGGTGCGCCGGCGATGGTGCACGTGGATCTGTACCGGTTGTTGGACCAGACGTCGGTCGACCTGCTCGCGGAGCTGGACTCCTTGGACCTGGACACCGACCTCGACGACGCGGTGGTCGTCGTCGAATGGGGTGAAGGCCTCGCCGAACGGCTGTCCGACAGTCACCTCGACATCCGGCTGGAACGTGCCGCCGACACCGAAACCCGCACTGCGATCTGGAATTGGAGTCGGCCGTGAGCAGGTTGGTCCTGGCGATCGACACCGCCCCCCCGGCCGTCACCGCGGGGATCGTGCGGTGTGACGGGTCGGGTGATGAGGTGCTCGCCGAGCGAGTCACGGTCGACGCGCGCGCGCACGCCGAGCAGTTGACCCCCAACATCGTGGGCGCGTTGGACGACGCTGAGCTGGCCGCGGATCGTCTCGACGCGGTCGTTGTGGGTTGCGGGCCCGGCCCGTTCACCGGACTGCGCGTCGGGATGGCGACCGCCGCAGCGTTCGGGCATGCGCTCGGGATCGTGGTGCGCGGGGTGTGCAGCCTGGATGCGATCGCGGTGGGGACCACGGGTGACGTGCTGGTCGTGACCGATGCGCGCCGCCGGGAGGTGTATTGGGGTCGCTACCGTGACGGTGTGCGTGTCGACGGCCCGGCCGTCAACGCTGCGGCCGATGTGCCCGCAGGCGCCGGGGCGGTGGCCGGTTCGCCGGAGCATGCCGCGTTGTTCGAGCTGCCCAGACTGGCACCGGTGTATCCGAGCGCCGCCGGACTGGTTGCCGCCGTGGCTGATTGGGGCGTCGAGCCGCAGCCGTTGCTACCGCTGTATCTGCGCAGGCCCGACGCGAAACCGCCGGCGGCTTCGCGATGAGCGGAGTGGTGTACGGCCCGCTGACCCCGCGTGACGCCGCGCGCTGCGCCGAGCTCGAGTCGCTGTTGTTCGACGGCGACGACCCCTGGCCGGAGCGCGCATTCCTGGCCGAGCTCGCCGCCAAGCACAACCACTACGTCGCGGCGCGCGTCGATGACAAGATGGTGGGATACGCGGGAATCGCGCGCCTGGGGCGGGTGAAGCCCTTCGAG
>CAXEZH010000363.1:0-2571 GCA_964000695.1 uncultured Mycolicibacterium sp.
GAGCCGTTCACCGCGCTGCGGGTACTGCATGATGAATGTGTCGACGCCGTGGGCCGTCAACGCGCGCGCGAAATTGCGGTACGCGGCGGCGGCTCCGCCGGCGTGCGGGAACACGATCGTCGCGGTACCGGGTTCTCCCGGGAACCGCTTGATCCACGGCGCGAGATCCAGTTGCTGTGGCTCGCCGGTCATCGCGTGGATTCCAGCGCCGCGATCACGTCGGCGTTCTCCATCTCTGCCACCTCCAGATACAGCGCAGCGACCTCGGTCAACCTGCTGCTGTTCGGCTCGTTGGCGCTCATCCGCGCGGCCAACGCGGACACGGTGCGGGTCGCGAAGATGTCGGCGACCATCACCGACGGGGTGTCCAGCCAGGTGCGAATCCGCGCCACCACCTGGGTGGCGAGGACGGAATCGCCTCCCACCGAGAAGAAGTCGTCGTCGGCGCCGACGCTGTCGCGGCCGAGGACCTCGCCGACGATGCTGCTCAGCGCCGACTCCAAGGGGGTGGCCGGGGCACGGTAACCGGCCACGGTGGCGAGAACGTCGGCGTCTCTCAACTCGCGTGCGACCGCGGCCCGGTCGATCTTGCCGCCCACGGTGAAAGGGATGCGCGGCGCGCACACGATGATCTGGGGAACCATGTGCGGGGGCACCAGACCGCTGAGTTCCTCGGCGATCTGGCGCGGCTCGGTAGTGGCACACACCAGAGCGGCCAGCACGTCGCGCCCATCGGTGGGCACTACGGCGGCGACTGCGGCGTCCACCCCGTCGACACGGCGCAGCGCGGATTCCACATCCCCGAGTTCGACACGGAAGCCGCTGATCTTGATTCGATGGTCGGTACGTCCGACGAATTCGATGACGCCGCCGGGCCGATAGCGCACCAGGTCGCCAGTGCGGTACCACCTGCGGCCGCCGTGCTCGACGAATCGTTCGGCCGTGAGGTCGGGGCGTCCAGAGTAGCCCCGGGCTATGCCGCGGCCGCCAACCCACAGTTCGCCGGGAACCCAGTCGGGGCAATCCTGACCGTCGGGACCCACCACGCGGCACTCGTTGTTGGGCAACGGCACGCCCAGGGGCACCGAGGACCAGTCGGCGGGGATTTCTCGGACGTCGCAGATGGTGTTGTGCGTGGCGGTTTCGGTGGCCCCGCCCAGACCCGCGAAACGCATGTGCGGAGCGCGTTCTCGTAGCTCGCGAACCATCTGCGGGCGCACCCAGTCACCACCGGTCGGCACGACCCGCACCGATGACAGGTCACCGGCGACCGCGATCAGCATCTCCAGCCAGCCGGGCATGAAGTGCAGCACGGTCACCCGGTGGGCCTCGATCAGCCGCGCCCAGGTGTCCGGGTCGCGTCGGTGCGCTTCGTCGACCACGACGAGGGATCCGCCGGCTCGCAGCATCGCGAACACGTCGAGCACCGAGAGGTCGCATTCCAGTGTCGACAGTGCCAGGCACCGGTCCTGCGGGCCGATCTCGAAGTGAGCGTTGATGAATTCGACGGTGTTCATCGCCGCCGAATGTGTCATCTCCACACCTTTGGGCTCACCGGTGGATCCCGAGGTGAACAAGATGTAGGCCAGGTCGTCGGGGTTGGCTGCCGCGGGCTCGAAGCCGGCTTCGTGGCGGCCGACACGTCGCGCTTCGGCCACCGTCAGCGCCGGCAGCCCGGTCGGCGGCTCGTTTCCGCACACGAGGGCCATCCGGACACCGGCGCCGGCCAGCATCCGTGCGGCACGTTCGTCGGGATGATCGATGTCGACCGGCACGTACACGGCGCCGGCGGCCAGGACGGCAAGCAGCGCGGTCACCTGTTCGGCACCCTTGGGTCCCATGACCGCGACGGTGTCGCCGGGGCGCACGCCGGCCACAGTCAAGCCGGCGGCGACCTCGAGCACCTGTTCACGAAGCTGACCGTAGGTGAGGTCACCGGCTCTGCTGTACACCGCCGGCGAGTCGGGCTGTAGCTGTGCCCGCTGAAAGAACCCGTCGTGCAGCGCATCGCCGCTGCGAGGCGCCTGCACCGCGTTCACCGCGTCGCGGGCGGTTTGCTGTTCCGGCGTTACGGCGGTCTGATCGGCTGCCTCCCAAGCTGTTTCGTCGACAGTCAGCCGCTTGAGTTCAGCAATGTGGTGGGCGAACATCGCGTCGGCGACGCCGGGCCGGAAGGCATCCTCGCGCACGTCCCAGTTGATCATCAACCCCTCGGCCACCGGTGTGGCCTGGGCGTCGATCAGCACCTGGGGGCCTTGAGAAATCGTCCACACCGGCCTGCCGAACTGCTCGGTGACCTCGCCGGCGAACAGATCGCCGAGACCGAGGGCACTGGTGTAGACGATGGGCGCGAGAACCGGGGTGCCGTGGTGGCGAGTCAGGTCACGCAGCACCGACAGACCCGAGTAGTGCGAGTGTGACGCCGAAACATGCAGTGACCGCTGCAGAACCCGCGCGCGGGCCGCGGGAGTGGTGGCGTCGGTGAGGTCAACGTCGAGCATCAGCGACGACGTGAAGTCCCCGACCAGCTTGTCGACGTCGGGATGGAACTGCTCGCGGCCGAACATCGGC